>JAENIZ010000166.1:0-1856 GCA_016844485.1 Gammaproteobacteria bacterium
GACACATTGTTAATACATTACGTGGGATACGGAAATACTCTACCGTGCGCGCCAATGCGAATGAGTTGGGAGGAATGATGCATACATTACCCTTGAAATCGACAAATGATTTTTCATCGAAATTCTTGGGATCGACGATGGTTGAATTGATGTTGGTAAAGATCTTGAATTCATCTGCGCAACGTACATCATAGCCATAACTTGATGTGCCGTAGGAAACGAGACGTCCTGATCCATTCTGCTTGACCTGGTTCGGTTCGAATGGCTCGATCATGCGATGTTCCTTCGCCATGCGGCGGATCCATTTGTCTGACTTCACTGACATTAGTTTAATTATTCTCCACAACAATTTTAGGAAATTTACTTGTGTAATCTTTCGCCTGCACGGCGAGTTTCGCGGATGCCTTGCGCGCTATTTCACGATAGATCTTGGTAATAGGGGACTCAGGCTCCATCGCCACGGTGGGTTTGCCATTGTCGACACCTTCACGGATCTTGATATCCAGGGGTAAAGAACCCAGGAGTTCGACGCTATATTGTGCCGACATCTTCTGCCCTCCACCTTCGCCAAAGATATGTTCCTCGTGCCCGCATTGACTGCAGATGTGCGTGCTCATGTTTTCGATAATACCAAGTACCGGAACATCCACTTTTTCAAACATCTTGAGACCTTTCTTCGCATCCAGCAGGGCAATGTCCTGCGGCGTCGTCACAATGATCGCGCCACTGACCGGTATCTTCTGGCACAGCGTTAACTGGATATCCCCCGTCCCCGGCGGCAAATCAATCACCAGATAATCCAGATCGGTCCAGTTGGTATCCCGCAATAACTGTTCCAGCGCGGAGGTCACCATCGGGCCGCGCCAAATCATCGGCGTATCCTCTTCAATCAGATATCCAATTGACATGGATTGCAGGCGGTAACTGACATTGGGTTCAACGGTCTTGCCGTCTTTGGTGTCCGGTTTACTGTGGCAACCCAGCATCCGCGGTTGACTTGGCCCATAGATATCGGCGTCCAGGATACCGACATTGGCACCTTCCGCTTGCAGGGCCAGTGCGAGGTTGATCGCCGTGGTGGATTTGCCAACCCCACCCTTGCCTGAGGCAATCGCGATTGTATTTTTGATATTGGGTATTACATGAACACCTTTCTGGACCGAGTGTGACACGATATGGGTGCTGATAGTGACATTCACCTCTTTTATCCCGGCCTGTGATCGCAGTTTGTCTTTAATAATGTTGATCAATTCAGCATGATAACCCCGGGCCGGATAACCCAGCTCTATTGCGACCTCGATCTTTCCGTCATTTATATTGATTTGCTTTACGCAATGGGCAGATATAAGGTCCTGCCTGGTATAGGGATCCTTGTATTCTGACAGGATAGATTCGATCTGTTTGCGGGTTGGTTCAGACATACGGTTGTGTAATTCACTCTGAAAACAACAAGACGGGTATATTACCACAAGGCATACTGGAGTAGCCGGATATGTCTTAATTCGAACCACGTGTGCCGGTACAATGTGATCTTGGTTTCATGCCTCAGGACATGATAATTTATCACGTCTTTTGAGGAACTTGCGAAGAATGACTGAAAACCGCCGAAAAATACTCGTCACCAGCGCCCTGCCCTACGCCAACGGGCCGATTCATTTGGGCCATCTTGTTGAATACATACAGACCGATATCTGGGTACGGTTACAGAGAATGTGCGGGCACGAAGTGCATTATGTATGCGCCGACGATACCCACGGCACGGCCATCATGCTGCGTGCCGAGAAAGAAGGGATCACACCCGAGCAACTTATTACTGGAGTGTTGGAGGAACACAAGCGCGACTTTGCTGATTTTCA
>JAENIZ010000166.1:1882-3785 GCA_016844485.1 Gammaproteobacteria bacterium
GAGGAATATGCCCGGCAAATTTACAAAAAGCTCGATAAGGTAAAACTGATCAAGAGACGTGCCGTAGAACAGTTTTTTGATCCCGTCAAAAACATTTTCCTGCCAGACCGTTTCATTAAAGGTGAGTGTCCAAAATGTGGGGCCAGGGATCAGTATGGCGATTCCTGCGAAGCATGCGGCGCGACCTACAATCCCACCGAACTCAAGAACCCGTACTCGGCGATATCAGGTGTGAAACCGGTACGTAAATCCTCAGATCATTATTTCTTCAAGCTCTCTGCCAGGAAATGCCGGGAATTTCTGGAAAAATGGACGCAGGAAAATGAACACCTGCAACCGGAAGCAAAAAACAAGATTCGCGAATGGTTTGATCAAGGATTGAATGATTGGGACATTTCACGCGATGCGCCCTACTTTGGTATTGAGATCCCCGGCGCGCCGGGTAAGTATTTTTACGTCTGGCTGGATGCGCCAATCGGCTACATGGCGAGTTTCAAAAACCTGTGCGCACGTAATGGTTTGAACTTCGACGACTACTGGAAGAAAGATTCGGACATCGAGCTTTACCATTTCATCGGCAAGGACATCCTTTATTTCCATGCCCTGTTCTGGCCAGCTATGCTGAAGTTTTCAGACTTTCGTACACCAACGAAAATCTTTGTGCATGGTTTTCTCACCGTAAACGGCGAGAAGATGTCAAAATCGCGCGGCACCTTCATCACTGCACGCAGTTATCTGGATCACATCAAGAACCCGGAATACTTGCGCTATTACTATGCCGTAAAGTTGAACGGCTCCACGGAAGATGTCGATCTCAATCTCGAAGATTTCGTTGCGCGTATAAACAGCGACTTGATCGGCAAGTACGTCAATATCGCAAGTCGGGCTGCCGGATTCATTTCCAAACGATTTAATGGGGAGCTGAGCTCTGATCCTTTCACCTACTGGTCGGAGTTGAAAATCAAAAATATTGTTCGCGCGTCGGATGTCGGACGCGTCGACGGCGGACACGGTGAAACTCTTCCGACTCACTCTATGAAGCCGCCTGTTATTTTGGAGAAATTTATCGGTCAAATGGGTCCGATTGCTGCCGAATATGAAAAGCGGGATTACGGAATCGCTATGAGACAGATCATGAAGTTGGCCGATGATGTAAACAGAGACGTCGACGACCGGAAACCATGGGAGCTCGCAAAAGATCCGGCCAAGGCTGCTGAACTGCACTGGCTCTGCTCACTTTACATAGAACTCTTCAGAATACTTACTATCTATCTCAAGCCGATATTGCCATTGCTCGCTGAGAAAGTGGAAAAGTTCCTGAACCTGAATGAGCCACTGACACTGAAAAGTGTCGAACGTTCTCTGCCTCCTGGCCATAAGATACAAGAATTCCAACACCTCATGACGAGAATTGATGCCAAGGATATACAAGCAATGGTGGAAGCAAGCAAAGAGAACCTGCAACCGGTAAAGGAAAGCCACTCACAGCAACGTCATGCAGAACATCAGCAACATTCGGATCAAAAAGCCATGAGCGAAGCCAACCATATCAGCATCGACGACTTCAGTAAAATTGACCTTCGTGTCGCGCGTATCACCAAGGCAGAACATGTCGATGGCGCGGACAAGTTATTAAAACTCACTCTGGATCTGGGAGGCGAAACGCGTAATGTCTTTGCCGGTATCAAGACGGCCTATACACCGGAACAACTGGAAGGACGGCTGACCGTGATTGTTGCAAATCTCGAACCACGCAAGATGAAATTCGGCGTGTCCGAAGGCATGGTACTGGCCGCCTCCGGCGACAAACCGGGAATATTCATACTGAGTGCGGATGAAGGTGCTCAACCAGGAATGAAGATAAAGTAACAGTGGCAAGAAAAAATAAATCATGTCTGATTTT
>JAENIZ010000093.1 GCA_016844485.1 Gammaproteobacteria bacterium
GGCGGGTGCAGGACCACACAACGTTCGATATCTGCAATATAGGAGCTGGACTTTTCCCGAAAACCGACCAGTACTTTGCCTTTTTTTCGACATATTTAACGCTCAACCTTGCCTTGCGCCGGTATTCCCAGACTGGACCTGTCAAGGGAGGCAGGATCTGCTCCGGACTTACCCTGCCGATATGTTGCAACTGTTCCAGCAATACCTTCTGCTTGTGCTTGAGCTGGGATTGCGGTGTGGTATGTTGCAGGCTGCAACCGCCACAATGATCAAAATATTCACAACGCGCATCAACCCGTTCCGGGGAAGGTTCCAGGATCTCCACCACCTTCCCTTCATTATAACGTGAGTGCCGGCGCTGATACTGAAACAGCACTTGTTCACCGGGTAATGCCCCGTCAATGAAAGTTATTTTGCCGCCCACATGCGTTATACCGCGTCCCTCGTGGGAGAGAGATTCAATCTGTGCGGTAACAGGTTCGGCGGGAAGGGATTTACGACGTGACATACTTTTCGTATTAATACGTTCAATGTTCAAGGTTTTATGTTCAAAGTTTTATGTTCAACGTTGAATTTCGAACCTTGAACTTTGAACTTAAGCTGTTTTCCACGCCTCGAAAAATTTTTTCAGATGCGGTTTTTTTTCAGTCTTCAAAATATCCCGCACCTTTTGGCATGCCGCATCATATCCCGCCTGGGTCTGGCGACCGCGCATCAGCTCATAGCGTAAAAAGATCAGATAGGTGTTCAGGACATCCGTCTCGCAATAATTGCGTATTGATTCAATATCGCCGTTGATAAAACAGTCCCACACCTTGTCGCCGCCCATCCCCATCTTGCCGGGAAAACCAAGCATAGTGGAGATATCAGCAAGTGGCGCAACCGCCCTGCCTTCATAACCGGAGAGAACGTCCATCAAATCCGTATGGCGTTCATGAAAACGGTTTAAATAATTATTCCAGCGAAAACTTTGATCATCCTCCCCGGTCTCCCAGTAACGTGGAGCGCTGATACCGTGTAGCAACGCGCGATAATGCAGCACCGGGAGATCAAAACCGCGGCCATTCCAGGATACAAGTAGCGGCGTGTAACGTTCGATGCCATCAAAAAATCGTTGAACGAGATCTTTCTCCGTTGAATTATTTTCACCCAGAGACCAGACACTGAGCTTGTCTGCTGTGCGCAGAAAAACCGAGATGGCAATAACGCTATGCAGATGATGCCGCAGAAATTCGCTGCTGCCGCCGGTGTCCTGACGGCGCTGGGCAAACATCACTGCGGCGGTTTCCTTGTCATTCAAGCCGTGAAGATCATAAAGCCGTCTTGCAGATTCCACATCCGGGATGGTTTCAATATCGAAAACAAGAATATTCATGTGATAAATAGGCAGGTATATTTATTGGATAATACACATCCCTGTTACGGTAAATAAATCTTCAGTGTCCGAAAACGTCGGTGGACAGATAACGATCACCCCGGTCGCAAATAATGGTTACGATGACCGCATTCTCAAGTTCCCGGGACAACCTGAGTGTTGCAGAAACCGCCCCGCCTGACGAGATACCGGCAAAGATACCCTCTTCCGCCGCCAACCTCCGGGTCATGTCCTCCGCTTCCGCAGGAGTAATGTCAATGATTCGATCAACCCACTTGCGATCAAATATCTTCGGCAGATATTCCGGCGGCCAGCGGCGGATCCCCGGAATGCTTTCATCGCCCGCAGGCTGGACACCGACTATCTGGACCGCAGGGTTCTTTTCCTTCAGATAACGTGACACGCCCATGATGGTGCCGGTCGTACCCATCGCACTGACGAAATGGGTCACCTTGCCGTCCGTATCCCGCCAGATCTCCGGGCCGGTGCCTTCATAATGCGCACGCGGATTGTCGGGATTGGCAAACTGATCCAGCACCCTGCCCTTGCCGTCCTTCTGCATCTGCTCGGCAAGGTCTCGTGCGCCTTCCATACCTTCTTCCTTGCTGATCAGGATAATCTCTGCGCCGAAAGCCTCCATGGTTATACGCCGTTCAAGACTCATATGCTCGGGCATGATCAGGATCATCCGGTAACCCCGGATAGCTGCGGCCATGGCGAGCGCAATGCCGGTATTGCCACTGGTCGCTTCAATGAGAGTATCACCCGGTTTGATCTCCCCGCGTTCCTGCGCATATTTGATCATGCTGAGCGCAGGCCGGTCTTTCACCGAACCCGCCGGGTTATCACCTTCCAGTTTCGCGAGCAGCAGGTTACTGGTCTTGCCGGGCAGGCGTTGCAGTTTAACCAGGGGCGTATTGCCGACGCATGATTCTATCGTCGGAATATCCACTGTGTCTGACGCAGGTTTTTTTGATAATGCGTGGGAGTCCATATCAATATTGGTTATGTAATATCAAATAAGTGAACGGGCCAGTATTATCGCATCTTCGCGTCCGAATTCGGCAGGATAATAATCCCGGCGCATACCCACTTCGTTAAATCCGGCGCGATGATACAACTTGCGCGCGCATTCGTTAGACGGCCTGACTTCCAGAAAGGCCGTATCAGCGTTGTGGTCACGGGCCAGATTGAGCAGGTATTCAAGCATCATGCTCCCGTATCCCCTGTTATGGACGTCGGGCCTGACACAGAGATTCAATAAATGGCACTCTCCCGCGGCCACAGACATCACGCCGTAGGCAATAATGGTTGCATCATGTTCAAGCACCCAGCTGCAGTAACCGACACGAAGACAGTCCTGGAATATGATGTCAGACCACGGATAAATATAAGCGGATTGTTCTATTGACAGTATTTCTTCGAGATCAACATCCATCATTGGCCGGAAATCCGGCAATGATTCTTTTAGTACCGCACTCATTTCGATTCCCTGTATATTCGCATCGCCAGTTGCAGGTCCTGCCAGGATTTACGCTTCTCCCTGGGAGAACGCAACAAATATGCGGGATGATAAGTCACAACAACCGGCACCCTGGGTTCTGGGTATTCATACCGGCGTCCACGCATCTGACCAATCGGAGTATCCACCTTTAATAAATTTTGTGCCGCAATCCGTCCCACTGCAAGGATGATTTTCGGGTTTATCAATGCGATTTGCTGCTTCAAATAGGGTTCACAGCAGGCCACTTCTTCCGGCCTTGGATCGCGGTTATTGGGTGGGCGGCATTTAAGAATATTGGCGATATATACCTGTTCGCGCCGTAATCCAATAGCGTACAGCATGGAATTCAGCAGCTTGCCGGCCCGGCCAACGAAAGGTTCACCCTGCCTGTCTTCTTCCGCGCCGGGCGCCTCGCCGATGATCATCCAGTCCGCATGGGTGTCTCCCACACCAAACACCGTCTGGGTGCGGCCTTCATGTAATACGCAGCGTGTACATACGGCCACCTGTTTACGCAGATCATTCCAGATTACCTGGTTATCATCAGTGTCCGGTACAGATGAAACCGTTATTTGCCTTTCCTCAGGTGATTTTATAGTTTTAATATCTTTGGCACTGTTCCTGGCAACGAAAACATCAACGCCCATTGTTTGCAGATAATAGCGTTGTGTTGTGCCCAGGTTCATACCGGCGCGGCGGCCTGCGGATGTTTGCGTTCCATCGGTGTCAGCAATTTGTTCAGGGCATTGATATAGGCCTTGGCCGAAGCAATGACGATATCCGTATCCGCACCCTGGCCATTGATAATGCGGCCGCCCTTGTCAATGCGGACCGTCACCTCGCCCTGAGAATCGCTTCCCGTGGTAATGTTGTTCACTGAATAGAGTTTCAGATCAGAACCACTGTTCACGATGGATTCAATCGCCTTGAATGTCGCATCGACCGGTCCACCGCCCTTGCTGTTACTGTGTTTTTCTTCTCCATCAAAAGACAAGGTAACATGGGCATCGGGTGTTTCTCCGGTCTCACTGGTCACCTTCATCGCTACCAGTTTGATCCTTTCATGTGATACATCATGGATAGTATTAGTGATCAGCGCCTGGATATCCTCATCGTAGATATCATGTTTTTTGTCTGCAAGTTCCTTGAATTGGTTGAACGCGGCATTCAGATCTTCCTCACGTTCAAATTCAATACCAAGTTCGTCCAGACGGGCACGAAACGCGCTGCGTCCCGAGTGTTTACCCAGGACCATCCGATTGGTGTGCCAGCCCACATCCTGAGCGCGCATGATTTCGTAAGTCTCGCGGCTTTTCATTACGCCATCCTGATGGATGCCTGACTCATGCGCAAAGGCGTTGGCCCCCACGATGGCCTTGTTCGGCTGCACCGGGAAACCCGTAATATTTGATACCAGTCTCGAACAATTCACTATCTGGGTAGTATCCAGAGTGGTATCACAGGGAAAAACATCCTGACGGGTGCGCACCGTCATCACGATCTCTTCCAGCGCGGCATTACCCGCACGTTCTCCGAGTCCATTGATGGTGCATTCGACCTGGCGCGCCCCATTCAGGACGGCTGACAATGAATTGCCTACCGCAAGGCCAAGATCATTATGGCAATGAACGGAGAATACCGCCTTGCCGGAATTCGGCACACGCTCAATCAATTGCCGGATCAGATCACCAAACTGATGAGGAAGATTGTAGCCCACCGTGTCGGGTATATTGACCGTGGTCGCACCCGCATCGATCACTGCCTCCAGCACCCGGCACAGAAAATCAATCTCGGAACGCCCGGCGTCCTCGGGGGAAAATTCAACATTGTCCGTATACTTTCGCGCCCGCTTGACTGCATGAATGGCCTGGGCAAGCACCTCATCCGGTTGCATGCGCAGTTTCTCCCGCATATGGATAGGGGACGTCGCAATAAAGGTATGGATGCGCCCAGATGCGGCCGGTTTCAGGGCGGCGGCGGCCCTGTCGATATCCTTATCGATGGCGCGGGCAAGCCCGCACACCGTGCTGTTCTTTATTGATTCAGCGATTTGTCTGACCGCCTCAAAATCATCGGGACTGGCAATGGGAAACCCCGCCTCAATAACGTCGACACGCATGCGTTCCAGCGCCTTGGCGATGCGCAATTTTTCATCCTTGGTCATGGACGCCCCGGGACTTTGTTCACCATCCCGGAGTGTGGTATCGAAAATTATTAATTTGTCATGCATGGTCCTGCTCCGCTACTTATGTCCATACTAATTTGGCAGCATGGATGAAACAATATGGAAATCGTTCGCTTTAATGCGAACAGGTAAATTTAAAATGTATAAGTAAGCAGTAATGCCTGGCAGAGACAGGGGGAAAAACTTTGTGTGCAGGTACGAATCATGGGACGGAATATAGCAATATTAGTAATATTTTCAAGTGCTAAAGTGGCGAAAAACCCGGTTATTCCCTGACAGACTCCTGTATTTTTCGCTCAGCGCGGCGTTTACGGATTAAAAACAGTGTCATGACCGGTCCGGATGCCGCATAGAGCACCGAGATTAAAAACACCACCAGCGGCGGTTCGCTCGCGATAAAGACAAATACCAGGACGATAATCAGAACCGTGATAAACGGCACTCTGCCTTTCAGATCAAACTGCTTGAAGCTGTGATAGCGGATATTACTCACCATCAATATGCCCACGATCACCGTAAGGGGAAAGGAAATGAATAAAATGCCGGTGCCATCCGTCAATCCCTGGAATTCCGCGAACCAGATCATCCCGGCAATTACGGCGGCGGCGGCCGGGCTCGGCAGTCCCTGGAAAAACTGCTTGTCCGCACTGGTCGCCTGGGTATTAAAACGCGCGAGCCGCAAAGCGGCGGTGGCGGCAAAGATAAATGAAGCAAGCCAACCCAGCTTGCCCATACTTTCAAGGGACCATTGATATACCACCAGTGCAGGCGCGAGTCCAAACGACACCATGTCGGAAAGACTGTCATATTCAACACCGAAGTCCGTCTGGGTATTGGTGAGACGGGCAATACGGCCATCCATGCCATCCAGGATCATGGCGACAAAAATGGCGATCGCCGCAGCTTCATAATGGGCGTTCATGGCCGCAACAATGGAATAATATCCGGCGAACAGCGCTGCCGTCGTGAGCAGATTAGGCAGAATATAAATACCGCGACGCCGGTTGATCATTTATTTATCCCTTCTGAATTACCAATATGTATTCTGATAACTATATTAGAAGAAAATTAAAATTTTGAGACAGGTTCTGGCAGTTTGCTTAAAAACGTCACGAGCAGACCAAACTCCGTGGAGCGAGACGCGAGACATATCAAGGTAGATAGGCGAGCGTCGAGCCATTGAAGTTTGTTGTTTGAACTCTTCTCAAAAATCAGCCGAGCGCAGGTAGAACGCGAAGCCCGCGAGGCTGCGACGAGACAGTACAAGATAGTACGGCGAGGAGCAATGCAGCGGGCGACAAAGTTATAGCTAGCGCAGGCATTTTTGAGCTGTTAATTTTTTTCCTGATCGACCAGTTTATTCTTGCTAATCCACGGCATCATGGAACGCAGTTTCTCGCCAACTTGTTCAATCTGATGTTCTTTGGAAATACGCCGCATTGCCTTCATCATCGGCGCGCCGGCCTGGTTCTCCAGAATAAATTCTCTCGCAAACTGTCCGCTCTGGATTTCGGCCAGGATTTCTTTCATGGCTTTGCGCGAATGTTCCGTGATCACGCGCGGGCCGCGTGTGAAATCACCATACTCGGCCGTATTCGAGATCGAGTAGCGCATATTCGCGATACCGCCTTCATAGATGAGATCAACGATCAGCTTGGTTTCATGCAGACATTCGAAGTAGGCCATCTCCGGAGAATAACCCGCCTCGACCAGGGTCTCGAAACCCGCCTGTATGAGGGCGGTAATGCCGCCGCACAAGACGGTTTGTTCCCCAAACAGGTCCGTCTCCGTCTCCTCACGAAAATTGGTTTCGATAATACCGGCGCGGCCGCCGCCATTGGCGGAGGCATAGGACAACGCCAGTTCCTTTGCCTTGCCTGAAACATCCTGGTGGACTGCGATCAATGAAGGAACGCCGCCGCCCTGCACGTAGGTCGAACGCACCAGATGACCCGGCCCTTTGGGGGCAATCATGATCACATCCAGATCACTGCGCGGCTCGATCTGGCGGAAATGGATATTAAAACCATGGGCAAAGGCCAATGTCGCACCCTTTTTAATATTGGGCTCCACCACATCGCGATACAACGCGGCCTGATGTTCGTCCGGGGCGAGTATCGTCACGACATCGGCCCAGTTCACGGCATCCTTGACAGACTTGACTTCAACCCCGGCCTTCTTTGCCTTTTTTGCAGAGGCTGATCCTTCACGCAGACCAACGCATATATTCACGCCTGAATCCTGCAAATTATTGGCATGGGCATGCCCTTGTGAACCATAACCGATGATGGCCACTTTCTTGCTTTGTATCAGTGACAGATCCGCATCTTTGTCATAATAGATCTTCATTTCAACTCTCACTCAAATAAAATTTGTTTGCTGATTCCACTTTTCACTTTTAATTTTTCGCTTTACGCTTTTCACTCTTCACTTTTCACCACCCACTTTTCACACATCACATGCCCTTTTCGCCACGCGAAATCCCTGAAACACCGGAACGCACCACCTCAAGAATAATCTTCTTTTCCAGCGCCCCGATAAATGCATCCAGTTTTTCACCATTGCCGGTCATTTCGATGGTATAGGTGTTTTCCGTGACATCGATGATGCGTCCGCGGAAAATATCGACCAGGCGTTTTATTTCCTCCCGGTTATCATTTTTTGCAGCCAGTTTGATTAACAATAATTCCCGTTCGATATGACGGCTGTCGTTCAGATCAATCACCTTGATCACATCGATCAGCTTGTTCAGGTGTTTGGTGATCTGTTCAATAATCTCGTCGGAACCGGATGTGACCAGCGTCATGCGCGAGATGGTTGGATCTTCGGTGGGTGCGACCGTCAGTGATTCGATGTTAAACGCGCGCGCAGAAAAAAGTCCGGAAACCCGCGATAAGGCCCCGGCTTCATTTTCCAGAAGCAGTGATAAAATGTGACGCATGGCTTTACGCGAGTTCTCTTTCCGGGGGGAGATGCATCTCATGCTGCCCTTTCCCTGCGGCTATCATGGGGTACACGTTCTCTGTTTGATCAGTAATAAAGTCCATCAGCACCAGCTTGTCTTTCATCGCCAATGCTTCTTTTAATGAACTCTCGACATCATTTGTCTTTTCAATTTTCATCCCGACATGCCCGAAACTTTCCGCCAGCATGACGAAGTCCGGCAACGCGTCCATGTAGGAATGTGAATATCGCCCCGCATAAAAGAATTCCTGCCATTGCCGCACCATGCCCATATAACGATTGTTGAGATTGATGATCTTGATCGGCAGACCATACTGCTTGCAGGTGGACAATTCCTGAATACACATCACGAGACTCGCCTCACCGGTGATACAGGCAACAACAGAATCCGGGAAGGCGAGTTTCACCCCCATGGCGGCAGGCATACCAAATCCCATCGTACCGAGACCGCCTGAGTTGATCCAGCGTCTGGGTTTGTCAAATTTATAAAACTGCGCGGCCCACATCTGGTGCTGGCCGACATCGGAGGTGATATAGGCGTCTCCTTTTGTGAGTTCGTAGAGCTTCTCGATCACAAATTGAGGTTTGATGACCTTGCTCTTGCGATCAAATTTAAGGCAATCGATGCTCTGCCACTCCTTGATCTGGTCCCACCAGTGTTTGAGCGCCTCCGCGTCCGGTTTGGTCTTGTTTTCCTTGAGCTGGGTATTCAGATCGCGCAAAACATGTTTCACATCACCCACGATTGGAATATCCACCGGGACGTTTTTTGCAATCGACGACGGATCGACATCAATTTGAATAATCTTTGCATAGGGACAGAATT
>JAENIZ010000094.1 GCA_016844485.1 Gammaproteobacteria bacterium
CCTCACTGTTCCTGCGCATCCTGCGCCCGCAGTATTAGTACGTCCATGTACGTCTCCTTGGCGGTCGTATGCCGCGGATGCAAGGATGCATAAGAGCGGCCGTATTAGTGCCACGAAAAGCATGGACGCTGAGAGTGGCCGCCAAAGAGCGGCAATGTACACGTTCAATTATCGCGAGCGCATGAACAACGATGAATAAATCTGTCCTGATTTTTAATATAATGTACTAATGTCCCTGATCGAATCCATACCTAGATATTTTTATGCCGCGACCCTTGCCATTGATCAGGATGGTGGTTTGCTGCTTGCCAGTTCAAGGGAACGCATACTGACCTGGGGCCTGACGTTCTGTATTATCGCTTTAATCAGTCTTATCCTTTGGCAACTGAAAATCGCAAAACGGACATCATGTGGGGTCTTCTTTGCAACATTGCTCATTCCGCTTCTCGTTATTCCCTCGCTTAAACATGAGCAGATCCACGTCACTGAGGATCAGATTTTCATTCGATCCGGATACTGGTTTTATCCCATAACAGATATCATCGATCTGTCCGGGCTGGAGCACATCCGTCAGGAAGTAAAACCATTTGCTCTGGCCAAACTCATCGGGAAAGAGGATATCATATGGAATATCCATCATAAGGATGGGCAAGAAAATGTACTTGATCTTAACGGTTTCTTCACTGACCATCGCAAAACGGTGGCCGTATATCTACGTGACCATGGTCAAACAGTTAATTTTCTGCCTTATCTTGATTGTATGGCAGAATGCTGACAGATTGCTGGTTTATAATGCCACTCACCCTTTTAAAAATTTCAAAAGAAAACTATGAAAGAAAACAAAGAAACCCAGGATCGTCCTGAAGATATCCTCATCTCTCAATCTGTTGCCATTTTAATCGACGGTAATAATATCGAGCGGAGCATTCATACTGAATCCAAGGACACCAACACCATGCTCAATTTCGACGTACTTGTCCCCAAGCTGTTAGTCAATCGGGGGTTGAGCCGATTAGTGTATTTCCGGGAAGGGAAAAGTATTTCAACAAAACTTCAGGAACGGTTGCATAACTTCTATCACGGTTCTGTCCGGCCGTGTCACAAGAGTGCTGACATCCCACTTTCGATTAACGCCATCCAGATTGCCAACAAAGTAGATACTATCATCATCATGTCAGGAGATTCCGACTATATCGAGCTGGTGCGGCATTTGAAATCGGAAGGAGTGCGCGTTGAAATCGCCGCCGTGCTTAGCACCACCTCGCAGCTTCTGAGGGAAGAAGCCGATCATTTCCACGAGATCACTAAAGAAGACTGGTTTACCTTACCTCCGAAGAAACCGCAAATGCATCGAGGCAAAAAAAGCTGACGTGCATGGACGAAGTGCAGGACGCCTACATGGATGTAGGTGGTAGACAATGTCGGGAACAAGTTGTCGAAGCACAAGTGCCGCGGATGCAAGGACGACCTACAGGATGTAGGAAGTGCAGATAATGTCAGGAACAATTATCTGCCGACCTACAGGGAAGTAGCAGTGCCGCGATAAGCACGACTATAAGGATGTAGGAGGTAGAAACGCGTCGGGAACAGCGTTCGAGGAAGCTGATAGCGGAAACATAAGAGCGGCCGTATTAGTGCCACGAAAAGCATGGAAGCTGAGAAATCACCGCGCGAGAGCGGCCCGTTACAGATCCTTTAACTGGATTACAATCGAGCCGTCCTCTTCATAAGCCTCATTTTCTATCAACCTTCTGGCAGCAGTTTCAATCTGCCACCGGTTCTCCGTAATTGCCTGCATAGGAGGAGAATCCGCTGATGCGAGAAATTTCTAGTCTATCCTGTTGACGCCTCCAGGGGTGATATTTCTGCGTGAACTTAAAATCATAGCGAACATCCATTAAAATAAGTGAGAGGCTATGATTCTTGATTCAATTCAGATTCAGTGTGATGATTTTCATCCCTGAAATAGCATAACCACATGCATTCTAACATATTAAACGGATAGCGTCCTATGTAATATGCAGTACATGCCTGTCCAGGAGCGATTGTATTTATTTAAAATCGTTCCAGGCATAAAATTTCACGACAATGAAAAAACAAAGACCATTGGGAAACAGCGGCAAAAATGTTACTGCCATCGGGCTGGGCGCAATGCCTTTATCATTGAATACCCGCCCGGATGAAGCAACTGCAATGCAGGTTATCGCGGCCTTTATTGGGGGTGGGGGTAATTTTATTGATACCGCAAATGTTTATTGCATCAATGATAACGATGTCGGACACAACGAACGACTGATACACAAGGCATTGGCAAAACTTGGCAAGCTCGATGAAATAATCGTTGCAACAAAAGGTGGTCTTACAAGGCCCAAGGGCGGATGGGAAACAGATGGGAGCCCAAAATGGCTCAGAAAGTCATGCGAAAAGAGCCTGAAAGATCTCAATACAGAATGTATTTTCCTTTATCAACTGCACGCGCCTGATTCCAAAGTACCACTGATGGAATCGGTGGGTGAACTGGCGCGCCTGAAACTTGAAGGAAAGATCAAGCATATTGGCCTGTCCAATGTAAATACACAGGAGATCCGCACCGCGTTATCAGTCACCCCGATACTCTCGGTGCAAAACCGCTGCAATGTACTGGAGAAAAAATCATTCAAGAATGGCGTGGTTGACCTGTGTGCAAAAGAAGGAATGGTTTTTATCCCACACAGCCCGGTGGGCGGACATTATGATCATGTAAAACTAAAAGATTCCAAACCAATAAAGAAGATTGCTGACAAGCATGGCGTATCTGTTTACCAGATCGCACTCGCCTGGTTGTTGCATAAGGGTGATCACATCCTGCCCATTCCGGGCGCAAGCAAGGTCAGCAGCATTACCGACAGTTTAAAGGCAGTGAATGTAATACTTGGGCGGGATGATATCGCTCTGCTCGATCAGCTTTAAATAAAAGTGTATTGATTCACTATTAGTGTTATAGTGCGTCTCGCAGGCAATCAGCGGTCAATGCCTGATATCGTGGTTATCCCTTCTGGTTATCCCCGACTTTAATAAACATAATCTGCCTAGTCCGTTCCGAAATTCACACTTTTGGTAGGCTGATCTACCAAGAGACACATATAACTATGTCATTTAATACACTCGGCCTGTCGGCCGAAATACTTCGTGCTGTCAGTGAACAAGGTTACAGCGTACCCACACCCGTCCAGCGCCAGGCGATACCTGTTATTTTAAAGGGACGGGACATCATGGCCGGTGCGCAAACCGGTACCGGCAAGACGGCCGGTTTTACCCTGCCTTTATTGCAACTCCTGAATACGGCATCGCAAAGTAATGGCAAACGCCCGATTCGCGCCTTGATCCTGGAGCCGACGCGGGAACTCGCTGCACAGGTGGAAGAAAGTGTGCACACCTATGGCAAATATCTGCCGTTGCAATCCACTGTGGTCTATGGCGGCGTTAACATCAATCCCCAGATCAACAAACTACGCAAAGGCGTGGATATTCTGGTGGCGACACCGGGGCGCCTGCTGGACCACGTCGAACAAAAAACACTGAACCTTTCCAAAGTCGAAATCCTGGTACTGGATGAAGCCGATCGCATGCTGGACATGGGCTTTATCCGTGATATCCGCAGGATCATCAAGCTGCTACCAGTACAAAGGCAAAATCTTTTATTTTCCGCCACCTTCTCCAATGAGATCAAAAAACTGGCTGGTGACATATTAAACGCGCCGGAAACAATCCAGATTGCACATCACAACACCGCCGCCGAGGGCGTGTCGCATGTGATCCATCCCGTGGACCACTCACGCAAACGCGAACTCCTGACACACCTGATCGAATCCCAGAACTGGCAGCAGGTGCTGGTCTTCACCAGCATGAAGCACGGTGCAAACCGTCTGGCCCAGCAGTTGGACAAAGCTGGGATTCGCGCCACCGCCATTCACGGAAATAAATCCCAGGCACAGCGAACCAGGGCATTGATGGACTTCAAGAAAGGCAAAGTCCAGGTATTAGTCGGCACCGATGTCGCCTCGCGCGGACTGGATATCGAGCAATTACCCCATGTCGTGAACTATGAGTTGCCCAGTACCCCGAAGGATTATATCCACCGCATCGGTCGCACCGGCCGTGCCGGTAAGGAAGGCATGGCTGTTTCACTTGTTGCAGCAAACGAAATGGGATTACTCAGGGACATCGAACACCTGCTTAAACGGGAACTGCCAAAGGTCGTCATCCCCGGCTACGAACCTGATCCGCGTATCAAGGCCCTGCCGGTCAAGAATAATGGTCACCGGCCGCGTGGTAATGAAAATGCAGGTTCGAGACGCAATGGCAACGCATATCACGGCAAGAGAAACTCAAACGCCAGCCGACGTGCACGGATGCACTAGTGCCGCGGGAGCAGGGAGCGTAAGAGCGGCCGACGTGCAACCGCAAGCGCACGACTGCAAGGCAAGGATTGTTCCATACAATCCTTTTGCATTTCCTCCATCCATGGAGGTCAGACGCAGGAGGTAGAGCAACGCCGGGACGACTATAGGGATATAGGAGGTAGAGAAAGTCAGGAACATTTTCTCGAGCAGTTGCCGAGGAAGCGCAAGAGCGGCCGACGTGCAAGGGTCTTTATTCGGTGATTTACACCTACTTAAATTCTTTATATAACGAATCCAGTCCCAGGGCTGCAGCAACCGGCTTGCAGGTGATATATCCCTTCCAGGTGTTAACACCCTGACTGAAACCTTTATCCTCTTGTGCTGCTGCTATACCTTTATTTGCCAGTTTCATTACATAAGGCAAGGTGACGTTTGTTAATGCAATCGTTGATGTTCTCGGATAGGCACCGGGCATGTTACTCACACAGTAATGGATAACGCCATGTTTGGTAAAAACCGGATCGGAATGTGATGTCACCCTGGAAGTTTCGATACAGCCGCCCTGATCAATACTGACGTCTACTATGACTGAACCGGGTTGCATTGCTTTGACCATTGCCTCAGAGATAAGGCGCGGCGCCCTGGCACCCACTAATAACACTGCGCCAACAACCAGATCGGCGTCTTTCACATGCGCGGAGATATTTTCCGGGGTGGATTGTACAAACCGGATAGTGTCCGAGATATCTTTTTCGACGTGCAGAAATTTCTTTTTACTCCGGCCCACGATATAAACATCAGCACCCATTCCATATGCAGTGGCGGCGGCATGCTGGCCGACGACGCCATTGCCAATCACCACTACTTTCCCATGACGTTCACCCAAGATACTGCCGGGTTGAACGCCTTTCCCGCCGTTAAACCTGGCCAGATAATAGGCGCCCATGGTGGCCGCCATATTACCGGCCACTGCGCTCATTGGCGCAAGCAGAGGGAGTGAACCACTTTTATCTTCCACCGTTTCATAGGCAATCGCGGTTGTCCCGGCCTTGATCAAGGCGTCAGTCAGCGATTTGGGAACTCCCGCGAGATGAAGGTAAGTGAATAAAATATTATCTTTCAGGTAACCGTATTCCCGTTCCAGCGGTTCCTTTATTTTCACCACCAAATCGGTATCCCATGCAACTTCAGTGGAGACAATCTCAACACCAATTGATTGATATTCCTGATCGGGGAATCCGGCACCCACGCCGGCATTTTTTTCAAGCAGGACAGTGTGGCCTTCCTCAATCAGGGATCGTGCGCCAGTGGGGGTCAGTGCTACGCGATTTTCCTTATCCTTGATTTCTTTAACTACGCCAATTTTCATATAAAACTAATCCGTAGAGTTCCCTCTGTACAACTAATGGGGAAAATCCAATCGAACTGTTATTTAATCCATTAATTATCCAGGTTCCATCGAAACTTCTATAAATCGTTTAAGAATCTTTCGGCTGTCCTCTCCTACTTTCGTGAACTGCAGGCCCATTGCATAAGCATCATCTTCCAGTTTAACAAGATAGATAGGTTTACATCGTATCAATACTTTTACCTGTTTATCTTCCAGGGGAAGTATAAAATTTACTTCAAAATCCAGGGCTGCTTTTTTTTCCAGGTTTTCCTTTTCAGTTTTTAATATTTGAGCTGCTTTCAGGGTACAGCGAACTTGAATGCCCCCCGGAGAGATATCATGTGCCAGGGCTTCCAGTGCCTGCCCATTTGACAGTGCCATGGCAATAGGACAGTCAATGACAATCCTTGGATACATCCTTTTTTCTTCATACTTCTCAAGGATCTTTTCACCTGAAGTATTTTGTTTTGTATCGTTATTCAAGCTATATTTCCCTAACTGTTATAAATGCTCCTTCGAGACCTTTATAAATCGTTTAAGAGCCCTTAGATTATCCCCTTCAACATTTGTAAATTGCATACCCATTGCATAAATATCATCTTTGAGTTCTGCAATATAGATAAATTTGCATCGTACGAGTATTTTTACCTGTTTTCCGTCCAAGAGAAACACACAACGTGCTTCAAAATCAGAATCTGTTCTATATCCCGAGTTTTCTCCTTCGGATTGCAATATTTGTACCTCTTTCTCCTCACAACGAATCTGAATGCCTCCGAGAGAAATATCATGCGCCAGGACTTCAACCATCCTGGCGTCAGACAAGTGTAACGATACGGGACAGTTAATAATGAGCCTTTGATACTTCCTTTTTTCCTCGTAGTTCTCAAGGATTATTTCACTTGATGTATTTTCCTTTGTATCGCTATTCATAATTCCATTCTCTCCACATCCATGTAACAAAGGAAAATATAAACCTAATTTAACTTGTCTGTCACCCAATTCTTTGATTAATGCCCCGTATTTTTCCAATTGTTCCTTGTAGCGTTCTTGTTCCTGATCCAGAAATACATTCACGTCCGGACCTTCGTGACGACTGGTCTTGTAATCTACGACCCAGCGAATTCCATTATTATCAATAAACGTCCTGTCGATCTTTATATTGATAATCCTGCCCTGATGTATGCCGCTCAATGCATATTCATTGTGTTGACCGGTATGTTCTTTCGCCAACAGCCATTGCCCGCGTTGATCCCGGATCATTTTGGTCAATGCCTCTTCTACGCCGGCAACGGCCCAGTCGATCTCTTTATCCGGCACGCCCAACCGTTTCAAGGATAGTGCATACAAGGATCGTTTTGACTGAACCCGCTTTTCATCCCATGTTTCAATCCCCTCTTGTGCAATCATCTGGATGCAACGATGCACGACCGTCCCGATGTGCATGATCGTCTCCCCTGCCCATTCATATTCCGGCATGGACTCCGGCACTTCTGTCTGATCTATGTTGAATTGCCAGCGTACCTGTTCAGGTGCTCCGGGTAATACCCAATCCGGCGTCATGCGCCGCAATTGGTTAATCTTTGTTGCAGTAGGACTGACCTGCTGTGTCTCTACATTCTGATACTGTTCAAATGCCTGCTCAAAGAAGGTTTTCACCACCGGCCAGAGCTGCATTAATAATGAATTGGAGGCGGGTTTGCCCATTTCACCTTCGTTGTTGATATTGACCGCGCCCAGCAGATGCAGTTGCTGTTTGGCACGCGTTGCCGCGACATAAAGCAAACGGCCCGATTCGTAGGACTGTCTTTCATCTTCCAGCCGTTTCACAAAATCATAGACAGGAGATATTTCCTGACCGGCTTCTTTGATGGGGGCAAGCAACAGATCCTGCTGCTGGCCGTGCGGACTTTCTGCCCACAACAATAACTGGGTTTCATCACCCCTGCCCTTGCGATGCAATCCCGGAACGATCACGGTGTCAAATTCCAGACCCTTGGCCTTGTGGATGGTCATGATCTGCAAACGATCATCGGCATTGACATCCGGTGCTGCATACAGTTTTTCCACGTCCTCGAAAAAATGTTCCCGGTTACGCAGCTCACCGCCGGAATCAAACTGCTCCAGCAGATCAAAATATGTGCGGGCGTTTTCCAGATCAGTTTCATCTTCGAGTGTAGCCGGGCCACCGAGGCTTATCCAGACGGATTCCACCGAACGGCGCAATGACCGGCGGTGCTGGCTGGCAAAATGCAGACTCAAAACGGCACGCAATTTCAAAAGCCGGGTTTGTGCCTCGCGTCCGATCTTTTGCAGGAGTTTGTCGTCCTGCATGCACTCCCAGATCGTGCTGTTCCTGTCATCACCCGCCAGAATCAACAGATCATTCAAGGTAAGGCCACACCAAGGTGCGCGCAGGATCGCCAGCCACGCGATACGATCGGCAAAATGATTAAGCGCCTGTGTGAGCGCCAACAAATCCTGGATAGCCGGGCGTTGCCCGAGTGCATCGATCTCGACGGCGCGGAACTTCAATCCTGCCTGTTTGAGCGACGGCACGATATTAATGAGATGGCTGCGATTACGTACCAGAATGGCAATCGTGCCCTGCGGATATTTCTGCTGCGCGAACCGCACCAGTCCCAGTACTTTATCTGCTTCACTTCGAACATCCGGATTAATAAATGGATGAACGGTAACGGCATCCTGTGTTGCCTGCTGATGAAAGGCCTCAGCCCCGGTGAAGTTCACGGCGCCACGGGCGGGATCGGCGATCTCCGGCAGTACTTCTCTGAAGGTATTGTTCACCCAATTGACAATACCTGCCTGGGAACGGAAATTGACCGTAATATTTAATGGTGTGAGCGGCACCTGCCCCAATCGCTGCTCCTGCCAGGTGTTGAGGAACAGCCCCACTTCGGCCTCGCGGAAACGGTAAATAGACTGCATCGGATCACCAACCAGAAATAATGTGTGCCCGTCTCCGGGTGACCAGCCCGCCGTCAATTGTTGCAGCAAGGTGTATTGATTGCTGGAGACATCCTGAAATTCATCAACGAGCAGATGCTTGATCTGGTAATCGAGATGCAGTGCCAGATCGGTCGGCGCACCTTCGGACTCCAGAGCAGCGATCGCGGCGGCAGTGATCCCCGGGAAATCAATCTGATTACGCTCGCCGAACAACACTCTTAACTGGGCATCAGCAAGTTTCAATAACTGGCATAACGCCCCCACAACCTGCCACTCACTATCCGTATAGGTGATGGGCGGGAGATGCCTGACCTCGATCAATTGATCGAGCAGATCAGTTTCACCGGAGAAACGTGCGAGCAAACTCTGGAAACGATCCTTCATGGCCCTGCCTTCAGTTGTTGCCGGGAAGCCCTGATTTTTATCCACCCGTTTGCGCCATTCGTTACTTTTGGTAAGACATATTTCCGCTATCGCCTGCCAGCGTGGTATTTCGATGGCGGTCGTCCCCGGCAAATGATCAATACCGGAACACAAAACAATCTCTGATTCACTACCCTCCTGCTCAAGATTACCAGCGGCATAGCGCAGACATTCCAGAAACTCGTGAATATGTTGCTCCGGGAATGACTGCCTCACGATGGCAAGCGTTGACTCGACGATATGTTTCAGTGCGGCCTCGAGTTCCTCCCTGCGTATCTCTTTCGCCACATGTCTGAGCCATTGATCCCGCTTGGCCAGCATACTGGCCAGCATGTTTTTAACTTTTGGCAGATTGTTATCGAGATGCGCAAGTAATATTTCGATGTCCACTGACCATGATACATTGCTCTCCAGTTCCGCCAAGGTGTTCGCTGCGGCCTCCTGATAGAGTTCGCCGGCATCTTCCAGTGTTTCCGGTTGTGCGCCGAATTTCGAGAGGATCGGCATCTGCCGGGTAAGTCCGGCGCACAGTGAATCGATGGTCTGGATACGCAGGCGGCCCGGATTGTATTCAAGCTTCCAGTTGTGTTTTTGATCCTGTACCAGCACGGCTTGAGCGAGTTCATCGGTTAATCTTGTAGCATCGTCTTTCGGCGGCACCTGCATATGCACACGCTCGAGGGCATGCATGATGCGATCCTGCATCTCGGCAGCGGACTTTTTAGTGAACGTGATGGCCACGATTTCTTCCGGATGATCAACCAGACTCAATAACTTCAGATAACGCTGGATTAGTAATTCCGTTTTACCAGACCCGGCTGGCGCCTGGATGATGAATGATCCTTCCGGCGATATCGCCTGCTGCCGCTGAATTAAATCAGGGATCGGGGATCGGGGTTCAGGAGTTTTTTTATTCATAATCTGACTCCTGATTACTGTATCCTGAATTCTTTTCAAAGATCCGGCAGAGGGCGTGCAGATCACAATGTTTACAACTGTCACTGCTCTTCGGATCAACAATCGCATTGCCTTGCCTGAAACTGACTGCGAGCTGGTTCAGTGTCGCCTGCCATTGAGTCATTAATGACGGCCAGTCGGGGATGTCTTTTACACTTTTTGTGTTCGTGACAGTTTTGACGTCCGGCAGAATATTGTCTTCCTGAGCGAGACCAACATAAGCGACCTCACCGCGCTTGAGCCGCGTAAATACGATGGCGGCGATCTCACCCTCGCTCGTGATCACGTATAACGGCAATTGCGGGTCATCCGGTCGATCCGAAAACCAGTGATTGATTTTCGGATCGCCCGTTTTGTAATCCATGATCACAGCGCGCCCATCGGTGAGTTGATCAATGCGATCGATGCGGGTGCGGATGGTGATGTCATTGAAGGTGAACACATGCCAGTATTCACAGTTCTTGACGGTGAACGGGGCGCGCACTCTCTCAATGTCCAGTAGTTGCCGGGTAACTGTCTCCAATCGATCCGACTCCAGCCGCGTAAAGCGTTCGGTGAAAGTCAGTGGAAACTGTTTCTGATAACCGGTAATGGTGCCGGTGACAACCTGCCTGATTAATGTGTTGAGATCTTTTTCCGATATTGCAAGCAGGGCTGCCTGACTGCCGAGCCGCTTCCAGAATTTTTCCATCACATCATGCATGATGGAACCGCGATCCATGGCATTGAGGCCGATGTCTTTAGTATCGAGTCCTTCTGCGTACAAGCGATGCCGGGCAAAGGCACGGAATGGACAAGCCGCCTGATCCTTGAACAGGGCTGTACCGCCGCTGACTGTTTGCCCAGCAGCAATGATCGGCGCCCGGCTGTCGTCAATCACTTCCTGTTCTCCCGCGTGATACAAAAGCGCCGCATAATCCCGTGCATCATCCTGTAACTGCGTTGGCGTTGCCTCAAGATAATTCTTTATCAGCGGGCTCGGCCGCAGCGGTCTGTCTCTTTCATTCTGCGGATAACTCAGGACCACATCCGGTGAGGAATTGATCAATCGCTGAAACAGGTTTTCCGATTGCCGCAGTTTGATCTCTGCCGAGGCATCGGGTATGCCCAGACCGCGTTGCAGTTTAAGCGGGATAAACGGATCCGGTTCCGCTTTCGGCGGCCAGCCTTCGGCGTGCAGGCCCATGACCCGGAGATGATCGAACTGCATACCGGCTGTACCCGTCATGCGCAGGATCTGGATCGGGACTTCAGCCGTCTCTGGCTGGAACCCGGTATTCATGAGCAGTTGCCGCAGTTGCGCGAGCGCTTCATTGCAGTTCATGGACGAACTCACCACTTCCAGTGCGGCCAACTGGCTCAGGAGTTTCTGCCATTCGGCCACTGTCTGATATTCGGCGCTGTTCAGTGAACGCTCGCCGGGCCAGCCGAAGGACTGCAACAGATTGGTAAATGTCTTTGCCCAGTCACTTGCGGATTGTTTTTTTTCAGCAACCTGAAATGTATGCTGATAATGCTCACAACAATTGATGAAACTTTGGGGGACATCGTTCGCTTTGATACGTTTCGATGCAATTAACCAGCGCAGGGATTTGAGGGTAACACGATACTCGCCGTATTTACGCAGAACAGCATCCAGTTTGGCGCGTTGCTGGCTCTCTTTCTCATAATCCTTAATGAAAGGGGAACGCAACAGGCTGCCAAAATCCTCAAGTGCCGCTGGCTGGGTACCCAGGCCCAAAATGAGTAATGCGGTATCAATGATCGGATAACGC
>JAENIZ010000095.1 GCA_016844485.1 Gammaproteobacteria bacterium
ACGCTTACGCAAATGGGATGGTTCTTTACCAAGGCGGCATTGCTGACCTTTGGCGGCGCTTATGCGGTACTACCCTATGTTTATCAGGGCGGAGTGGAACATTATGGCTGGCTTACCGCCACCCAGATGATTGACGGCCTGGCCCTCGGTGAAACAACACCGGGGCCGTTGATCATGGTGGTCGCCTTTGTCGGGTTTCTCGGGGGCTGGGGCAAACAGTTGTTTGGCCCGGAGCTGTTGCCGCTCGCGGGTATCGTGGCCGCGTCTGTTGCTACGTTCTTTACTTTCCTGCCGTCGTTTTTGTTTATCCTGGCAGGTGGCCCCGCAGTAGAGGCAACCCGCCATGACATTCAATTTACCGCGCCGTTAACAGGTATCACCGCGGCGGTCGTTGGTGTGGTGTTAAATCTGGCCGTGTTCTTTGCCTGGCATGTGTTATGGCCGGATGGTCTTGACGGCCGGTTCGACTGGTTCTCTGCACTCATCGGGATTGCTGCGTTTCTCGCCCTGATACGTTTCAAGGTCAGCGTTATGACTGTTATTTCAGGCTGTGCTGCAATTGGCATTGCGTATTCTCTGTTACCAGGTTGGCAATAACCATACAAGGACCTCAATCAGATGCGAACAATTCTAGGCGTAATCTTTTTTGCCGCCATCATCGGCGCCGGCTGGTATATCAATGATCGCCAGAACAAGGTTCTTGAATTCAATGATCGTATTGTTGAGCTATTGACGCAAACAAATAATTATTTTGATGGTTATGTCACCCATCTGGACAAATACTATGCAGGGAATGAAATCGATGCCGTTCAAATGAGAACTGAACTGGACAAGTTGGGTAAAAATGCCGGCTCGGCAATGGTGGCAGCAAGGCAAATTACCGTTCCTGATCGCCAGGAATGCCGGATGGATTACATTGATACCCATAACCCGGGCACAGAAAATAATTTTCTTGCAATTGATAAAATACTGGAACCCTTTATCACCGGCGATGACGCTCTGTTTCAGGAAATCGTAATCACTCAGGAAGAAATGGCAGAAAAATTTGATTTCGAACTTAAGCTGGACGACTGATATTCATATCCTTAATCATAACTGCCCCGCACCCAGATAGTTGCAATGGAAGAAACACAAAAGAGCTGGTTCGACAGAAACTGGAAATGGTTCATTCCTTTACTACTCTTTGTGGTCTTTGTTGTCTTCACCATTTTCATCGGCCTGATGACGCTTGGCGTATTTCAGGTAATGAAATCTTCCGATATTTACCAGATGGCATTGCATGAGGTGCAAACGCATGAAGATGCGAAGAGGGTTTATAGAACCCGGCTGGTTTCTGTCGGGAAATATCAACATGAGTGATGATGATGGCGAGGCCCAGTTGTCAATCCCCGTGCACGGCACAAAACAGGCAGGCACCGTGCAACTGGAGGCTGTCAAGAAAGATGGAAAATGGATGTTCAACTCACTCCTGCTGGATGTGGATAATACTGATACGGATATTGTTATCTATTAATTTCCGGTTACTTACAAAAACAGATAGAACAACACTGCGCCCAGAAATAGACGGTAGATGACATAGGGCAACATGCCGGTGCGCTCGATAAGCGCGAGGAAGAATTTGATCGCACACCAGGAACTCACTGCTGAAGCAGTTAAAACAATGATAAAGGCAAAAGCGTCTGTTTCCGTCCCCGGCTGGAAGTATTGGTACATCTCATATCCCCCCGCCAGACCGATGGCCGGAAGGGACAATAAAAAAGAAAACCGCGCAGCCGCATGCCGATCCAGGCCCAAAATAAGACCGGCGGTCATGGTAATTCCGGATCGCGATGTGCCGGGTACGAGGGCCAACGCCTGCGCCATACCGATCCACACCGCATCTTTCATTACTAAACTACTTTCATTGCGACAACGCCCGCCCATGACGTCAGCAAGCCAAAGTATCAAGGCGAAGATAATACTCGTACACGCTATGAGTAATGGATTGCGGAAAACAGTAGATATCACTTCGTGAAACAATAGACCCACGATAGCGATAGGGACTGTAGCAATAATCAGGTACCAGCATAAACGCGCGTCATTGCTGGCAGGCCCGCCCCGTAATGAATTCACCCCGGCCGGTATAATGCGCAGGAGATCACTCCGGAAATAAGTGATGACGGCAATCAGGCTGCCGAGGTGGGCAAACACATCATAGGCCAGTCCCTGATCCGGCCAGCCGGCAATCTTCGGCAACAGGATAAGATGCGCTGAACTTGAAACGGGGAGGAATTCAGTCAGTCCCTGGACCAGGCCGAGTATGAGGAGATGCAGGTAATCCAGACTGTTATCCAAAAATAATTTCGTCGATTTATATGGGAAGAAAGACTGCCGTGGCCATGGATTGAATTACTGTTTTAATCGTCCTGTTGGTCTTCCCGGCAATAATAATTGCGATTGTATCCTGTATGGCAACCAGTTTGCCAAACAAACGCTCATAACTGAGGTTGGTGATTTCCCCCGGCAATGAATTGCTGTACAGATACAATTCTCCATTCTCATTAGTAGTATGTCCCAGTTTCCATACTGCGATTTCCATGTTACGCGCGCTATTATAAAGTTTTTGCGGGTCAATAGAATCAAATAAATAAAAATCCGTTTTGTTATCGTATGCCGCCATGATCATGGAGGTCAGTCCAACGATAAACGCAAATACACGATCACCCTCGTATGCATCATCAAACGTCAGATAGATCGCATCGATACTTTTCTGCCTGTTTAATTCTTCGTAATTCCAGTTATGTATTTCATCAAACACACGGGCCAGGTTTTTATCCATATCCTGATATTGGGATTTTTTCAGCTCTTTCGGATTGCGCTTGTAGAGCTTGATCATCAATTCGCGCAGATACTGGCGCGCTTCACGCACATGCACGTCAAGGACATCGTCAATATCTGATTTGCCCAAAGATTTGATGTTGAATCTGCTCTCTTTCGGGCCGTCCGGCGTGGTTGTGTTCCAGCTGCAGCCAGTCAGCATTGCAAGTAACATGCAGAGTAAAATGCGTGCGACTGCTCTGGAAAAAAATCTCATACTGCGCTACAGCCGCCGCCGCTGATCAATAAACTGAAATCCTGATAATGAAATATCCAGATCTTTCGTCAAGGCAATGACCTTGAATCTCTCCCCCATTTCACCCGGCATGGTTAATATCCTGGCCTGCCTGCCTGATTCAACACGATCGATATCACCGGTCAACTGCTTTTCATTGATGATGTCCCCAAGTCCGCAACCCACAAGAAAATGCGCCTGTGATGTATAGCCGCTGACTTGCAGACCTGCCTGCACGGCGGCGTGGGCCACTGCGGTGAAATCGACTGAAGCGGTGATGTCCTGCAAGCCGGGGTAATAAAACGGGTCCTGATGCACGCGGTGTCTGTAATGGCAAAGCAATGTGCCGTCTGTTCTCTGCGGATGGAAATATTCACGCCGTGGATAACCGTAATCGATAAAGAGCATTACCCCACGATTTAATGTCTCTGCCAGTGATTTGATCCAGGGCGCAAGTTGGGGATTAATTTCAGTCACGTAACCGTCCGGCAGGTTTGCCTTTAAGTCTTGCATGAGCGCATTGACAGAGATCAGCAAATCATCAGTCAATGGCCGGGTTGTCCATGCAAATCTATCCCCCTCCCAACCGACACACAATTCGAAAATATCACCAGCTTTTAACAGGAGCCGGTGGACGGGCATGGCATCCAGTACTTCATTTGCCAGGATAATGCCATCGAAGGACGTATCAGGTAAGGTGTCCAGCCAGTCTACTTTTGTAATCAAATGCGGGAGCTGAGAAGATGTTGTTGCCTTGCGCGCAAATCCGCGCTGGTTTCAAGCAAGGCATAACGTTCAGGCAGGCAATCATAAGTTTCCAGCGACTGTAAAATATCACACGCCATCACGCCTGAACCCGGCCCCAGTTCAAGGATGCTGGCACAACCCAATGTCTCCAGTATTTGCCGGCACTGTCGTGCAATACAACGGGAAAAAAGCGGTGACAATTCGGGTGCGGTGATGAAGTCGCCCTCTTTGCCAAACTTTCTGGCGCCTGCGCTGTAATAACCCAGGCCCGGCTCATATAAGGCGAGTTCCATATACCGGGCGAAACTGATCGCGCCGCCATTTTCACCAATGGCCTCACGGATCCTGTTGCATAATCTTTGACTGTGCTCTAATGCATGACTGCCGGGGGCCGGAAGATCAACAGATTCAGTAAAATCAGAATTAATGAATCCTGAGGAATTCATGGCTGGGAAAATGTTATTGTATAGATGACCAAGCCAATCAAAATACAAGTTATCAAAATTACTGCATCATACCGAAGCCATGAGCAACAAAACAGTTCTTATCACCGGGGCGGCGAAACGCATTGGTGCGGCCATTGCCCGCGAACTGCATCGCGCCGGCATGAACGTTATCATACACTTTAATACCTCAAAGACAGATGCAACATCACTTGCCATTGAACTGAATTCCCTGCGTGCCGGTTCGGCACATACCCTCCAGGCAGATCTTCTGGATGATCCTACGCACAGCATGCTGATTGATGAGGCATATGCAATAAACCACCGCCTTGATGTGTTGATCAATAATGCCTCTGTCTTCTATCCCACCCCTGTTGAAACTTTCACTACGGAACAATGGGATGAACTGATCGACGTTAATCTCAAGGCGCCTTTGTTTCTGTCGCGCTATGCCGCCCGCTATCTTGCCGTGACCCAGGGCTGCATTATCAATCTTGCCGACATTCATGCCGATCGGCCGCTCAAAAACCATTCCATCTACAGTATCAGCAAGGCCGGATTGATTATGCTGACAAAATCGCTGGCCAAAGAACTGGCGCCAGCAATCCGCGTCAATGCCATCTCGCCAGGCGCCATGTCCTGGCCGGAAAACATGGACAAGATCACACAAGAGAAAATCCTTTCACGAACAGCGTTAAAACATCAAGGGCGTGTGGAGGATGTTGCTACTGCGATACGTTATTTGATTGAGGATGCAAAGTACATGACAGGTCAGGTCTTGACAATTGACGGTGGCAGAACATTATTTCAATAATTGTTTCATTTAAGATCTGGAAAATCAGATTCAGTAAACCAACGTTTGGTCTCTTCGTTAAACCACCAGACCTGCTGCTGTCTTATGTTGCGGAGTGTGCCAATCTGTTCGTCATAATAATTTATATCAACCAGTATAATAACCTCAGTGCCTTCAGGATCCATGATTTGCTCCAGGATATCAAAACCGGCTACGCTGAATCTCTCCAGTTTTTCAATATCCACCTCCAGTTGTTTCTTGTCTCTGGTAATATGATAACTATATGCGTCCGTCCAATGTCCCCAGCGCAATGCAGACCCATATTGGCGCAGTGAGAGCTCAAATTTGTCGCTCCGGTTTTGTATATTCAGGGCGGTACAGGCAGTACATAATGACACCACTAAAAACAGCACAAGCTTGCATACATTCATTCCGCGTCTCCCAAGTCAGTAAAACAGTTTCCAGCCCACTAGTTCACTAAAAAATCATCTGGTTGATACCTGGAATTCAACCGGCCACAGGTCCTGGTTGCTTTTATCGAAGGATTGCCAGAGATCCGCAAAACTCCGCCCGGTTTCAGGGTGCCGTTTTTCCCCGGCAATTTCCGCCAAGGGACATAGTGTAAAGGTATAACGCATTATATCCGCACGTGGCAGATCAAATTTCTCATCGTGGCGAATCAGATCATCATACAGCAGCAGATCGAGATCGAGTGTGCGTGATGAAAATCGTATTGCATTACTTTTCCGGCCAAATGCATATTCGATATCACGCAAAGCGACCGTAAGATCCTCCACGGACAATTCCGTATCAAATCCTGCAACAAGATTGTAAAAATTATCACCTTCAAAGCCATATGCCGGGCTTTCATAAACACTGGAAATAACCAGATCTCCAAAATGTTTTTTTAATTCGCTGATACCACCCCGCACATTGGCATCACGTTCAATATTACTGCCTAGCCCGATATACACCCGGGTCATTATTATTCCCATTTGCCTCGCTCAATAACGACACCAACATCACGCACACCACGCACCGCACCCTGTTTGTTAACACGCAGGCGCAGCCAGGGCACCTTGAACTCGCGCAACAGAATATTGGCGATATGTTCCGCCAGGGTCTCGACCAGCTGGAATTTGCTTCCCTCAACAAAAGCGATGAGCCGTTTGGCCACCGCCTTGTAATTCAAGGTATCTTTGATATCGTCGCTTTGCGCTGCCTTCTTAATATCAGCGCCCATCTCGATATCCAGGATCACGGTTTGCCTGGTGCGACGTTCCCAGTCATAGATGCCAATGATAGTATCGATACGAAGGTCTTTAAGATAAATAATGTCCATGAAATTTGTTAAGAATTCACTGAACAAGTAGTTCGTGTCATTTCGACCGAAGGGACGACTCCAGGGATGGAGAAGGTAGAGCAACGCCGGGAGCAATTGCCGAGAAATCTGCCAAAGGTGTCCCGAGCGAATACATGGAATCTTATAAAGGTATCTGGTTGGGGCATGGATTTCTCGCTACGCTCGAAATGACTGTTAAGTTAGAGTTTGATTATGACTTAACAGTCACTTAACCTGATATCCCCTTGACCTGTCAAGCATGACAGATTCCAATACTCTTATGATAGTCAACATCGCATTGGTGCTCATCGCCTATTTCGTCGGGTCGATTTCCTCCGCTGTGATTGTCTGTAAATTGATGCGGCTCGACGATCCACGCACACATGGTTCAAACAATCCCGGGGCAACAAATGTCTTACGCCTGCATGGCAAAAAGGCGGCCTTGTTGACCTTGACGGGCGATATGCTCAAAGGTGTGCTCCCGCTATTGATTGCCCACCTCCTCAATGTCCCCGAGTTGGTAATAGCCCTGACAGGGGTCGCTACATTTACCGGGCATCTCTATCCTGTGTTTTTCGGTTTTCACGGCGGGAAAGGTGTTGCCACACTGATTGGCATCCTCTTTGGAATTTACTGGCCGCTGGGTCTGGCATTTTCAGGAACCTGGTTGCTTGTCGCACTGTTATTCCGTTATTCATCACTTTCGGGACTCGTTGCCGCAGTATTAACACCCTTCTATACCGCCGTATTACTGCCCTCCGTTTACTACATTGCGGCTAACAGTCTGATGGCGATCATTCTGATCTGGCGCCACCGCGCGAATATAAAAAAATTGATGGCAGGAACAGAGAGCAAGATTGGCGCAGGCAAGCCGTGAAGTGTCATCCGTGAAAAGTTTCTTTCGCCTCACCCTGATTTTCTAATCCCTGGTCCCTAGTCTCTGAAGTTCGGTCATTGGCCACCTTGCCCGTGCAGCGAATGATAGCGGTTCCCGCTGCCCCGCCTTGAGACGCACATAACCGGCATAGGCGATCATGGCGCCATTATCCGTGCAGAATTCCGGCCGCGGGAAATAGACAAGTGCACCCATCTGGCTGCCAACCTCCGTCAAACGCTCTCTCAGCTGGCGATTGGCGCTGACCCCGCCGGCCACGACCAGCGTTCTTAATCCGGTCTCTTCCAGCGCACGGCGGCACTTGATAATCAATGTGTCAACGACAGCATCGACAAAGGCGCGTGCGATATCAGCCCGTGTCTGCTGGTCGTTGTCTTCTGTTTTCACTGTATTCAAGGCGCAGGTCTTCAAGCCACTGAAACTGAAATCGAGCCCGGGGCGATCCGTCATGGGGCGCGGGAACCGGAACCTGGCCGGGTTTCCCTGCTCTGCCAGTTTTGCCAGTGCCGGTCCGCCCGGATATCCGAGACCGAGCAGTTTTGCGGTTTTATCAAACGCCTCCCCTGCGGCATCATCCACCGATTCACCCAGTAACCGGTAATCTCCAGGTTGCCTGACCTCGACCAGTTGTGTATGTCCCCCGGACACCAGTAATGCAACAAAGGGAAATTGTGGCGGGTTATCTTCCAGCATAGGGGCCAACAGGTGGGCCTCCATATGGTGAATGGCGACTGCAGGCACTCCCCAACCATAGGCCAGGCTCCGTCCGACGGCGACACCCACCAGCAGCGCGCCGATCAATCCCGGACCTGCGGTATAGGCGATGCCATCAATATCCTTACCCGTCAATTTGGAGTCTGTCAGTACCGACTTGACCAGGGGAATGACCCTGCGTACATGATCCCGCGAGGCAAGTTCAGGGACGACCCCGCCGTAGTGTTGGTGCATATCCACCTGACTGTGGAGGACATGCGCGAGCAATCCTTGATCTGAATCATAGACAGCAAGACCTGTTTCATCACAGGAGGTTTCTATGCCGAGGACACGCATATTGGTTAATTAAGTCCCTGAAAATCAGGATTAAAACATTGCATTTCTTTACCAAGCCACTAGAATTACGCGCTTTTCCACTCGAAGATGAGGTTAATCTAAGGAAATCAGATTGTATGCCATTTGTAAAAGTTAGAGATAATGAACCATTCGATATCGCCCTGCGCCGCTTCAAGCGTGCCTGTGAAAAAGCAGGTACCCTCGCCGAAATACACAGACGGGAATTCTATGAGAAACCCACCCAGGTAAGAAAGCGCAAGGCAGCTGCAGCCGTCAAACGGCACCAGAAAAAGTCCTTTAAAAGCATGAGCCGAAGGGCACCACGCCGCCCCTCCCCCTCCTGAATTCATTACCCGCTGGCCAATGTCCCCGATAAAGCAGCGTATCAATGATGACGTCAAGGACGCCATGCGCGCCAGGGACAAGGAACGCATGTCTGCCTTACGTATGATCCTGGCGGCCATCCAGCAAAAAGAGGTCGATGAACGTATTGAACTCGATGATCCCCAGACGCTGGTTGTCCTGGACAAGATGACGAAACAACACCGTGATTCCA
>JAENIZ010000096.1 GCA_016844485.1 Gammaproteobacteria bacterium
GCCCTGGGGTTGATCGGGCAATACAATTAACTTCCCCTGACATGCCATGATATGCGCATAAAACAGGCTGTTATTATTTTCATGTAACTCAAATGTTGCCGTTGGTCTTGGGTTGATCTCAAGCACGTAAAGTTGTCCGGTGTCATCTACAATGACATCCAGTCCACACAGTCCAACCAGATGTAATTCATGTGTCAATAATCGGATGGCTTTTTCAAATGATGCATACAATTCTGTTCCAACATTTGACAACGTAACTGCACCTGCATAACGATAATCATAGATGTGGGGTGCATATGACCAGGTTTCGTTTATACCGACAACGCGGGCATTCCTGCCGTTTGCAAGGAATATGATTGATAAAGACCGTCCTTCAAGTTTCTCCTGTATATAATAATGTGTGCGTATTTCACTGCTATTTGTATATTTACGAATATGTCCGCCGCCCGCCCCGCCCGTTTGTTTCAGCAACCGGTCATTCGAACTCGCCTTGGACTGGATACTTGTTTCCGGATGAGGAATACCGAGGTTAACAAGCAAAGATGTAGATTGTTCCGGATCTTTACAGCGCCTGACGACTTCAGTGTTGTTTCCATATAATCGCCAGCGACTACTGAGAACATCAAGAACTTCAGGATATGACTCAAGACCACTGCCAACTACAATACCCGCCAGAGGCGTCTTGCTGAAATCAGCGATGATGTCCATCAATTGATGAGTATCCAGACCAGACTCTAATCCGGCAATTATCCGGGTGCTCAAGGTAAAAGTGCGTGTATCGAGATCGGCAAACCGATCGATGACATGAGTAGTTATACCTGCTGCTGCAGCTGATGCAGCGAGCGCGCGTCCGGATTGTGCGATGATGAGATAAGGCCTACTTTGCGGCATACACTCTGGCCGCTTCGAAGGCCTGTACATGATCGAGATATAGAGGTTTGTCCGCCGTCTTCATCATCTGGAACATCCGGTAATGTACCTTGTATTTCACATTACCAATGGCAAGTGCCCCAATGCCTACGGCCTTTTTCGGGGTAAAATCCAGTTCCTTCCCCATATCATTGATATCCACACCTTCTATTCCCAATGGTGGCACGGCATTGACATCGGCCGCGACAACAAGCCTTTTGGCGTGTTTAAGCTGCGCCTTGGACAAGACCTGGATTCCTGCCTTGGCGGACCCTACCATGACATCCGAAGTTTTCAACAGATTAAGGATGGCCTCTTCCGAACCAAAATCCTCGCCCTGCATATTGACACTGAAACGTGAGTTGTACTCATTCGCGACTTCCTGTGCAACTTTTTTGCCCCGATGTGATGCAAGGAAGGCATTAGCACCACAATTCGAGGCCAGTATCCCAGCACATACTCCGACTGGACCAGTGCCCCCCAGAATATGAATATTCTTGCCTTTAAGATTATCCCCCGTTTTCTTTTTCACCCATACCTCAATACAGGCAATGAGTGCTGCTGCCGTGGTAATCGCACCACTCGGATCAACAAATACTGAAACTTCAAAGGGCGGGACCATCGCCACCTTGGCCCTGTGTAACATATCCATGGCAAGGCCAAATTCCCGGCCACCAATAAAAATACCGGTACGCTTCACACCCGTCGGACCACGCGAAAAAATGGTGTCCTGCGTTAATGTATGAATATCTTCAAGATGGACTTCCGTATAGGGAATGACACCATCGAATTCGGCCTCGTAGGCCATATTGACATCAAACGGACTGACATTTTTTGTTGGATTGAATATGTGCAGCAAATACGGATCTTTCATTATTATTGACTTCCTTCCTGTCGATTAGATTTTTTTTAATTGAAAATTTTCATTCGCTGATAATTGATCAACTCTGACTTCGGCCTTCGCATTACGTGCCCTGCATAATCTGAACGTGAGTCTGGATTCAGCCTGCCATTTATCACGCGCCTGCTTTAAAGCCTGATAGGCCTGGGTCTCATTCGCAAATATGCCAAACCCGGTCGGCCCCCAGGAACTTTGCCCGATGCCGGTAGCCCCTTGTTCCAAAAGCCAGGGCAATACCTCTGTGACATGCTGACTGCAATAACGTCCACCCTGAATAACGGCAAAATGATCTCCTACATGTTGTTGTATTTCAGTTATTGCCGCACCAAACCGCTGACAATCTTCTTCCACCAGGGCAGGGAGAACCTGCATGAGCACCAATCTGCATAGAGATTCTGTCGTACGTTTACTCATCGGCGGTAACTGCTGAAATGCCTCTCTTTCAGGCAGACCATTTATTCCCTGCAGCTGCTGATCAAATATCAGGAGAATTCGCCATGCCTCAGGGAAGTTATGATGGCTGATAATCGGAGGGACCTCGGTAGTGTCACCGCGCCCACCGTCCACCAGAAACCCGCCCATGGAAAAGGCGCCGACACCTATCCCCGAGCGGGCACCGCGTTCCATGACATTTGCAATTTCACGTGTGGTAATGTCTTTATCATAGAGTCTTGCAATCGCAGTCCCGACTGCAAGGGATAATTGTGTGCCCGAACCCAGACCGGCATGCTCAGGTATGGCCTCGCGAATGGAAATTTCAACTCCTGTTCCAATATTCAGATATTCCAGCATACGCCCGGCATACACGCTGGCGCGATTGCTAGAGGGACCCTGAATGACGACATCAGCCGACTGAGATGCAGCCACATGGGTGAATATATCTGCGAGACACAGACCCAGACTGCCGAAGCTTCTGCCCAAACCACCATGCATATCCATAAACCCAAGGTGCAGGCGCGCAGGAGCGATGACCTTCACTGTTCCGCTCCCTGAAATCTGTTGTTTTTGTGATTTCATCTTTGTTGGATTTGTATATTCCTGAAAACCAGTATGACCAATCTATCTGTAAAATCAGCCAAAAAGCATGTTCATGGTACTTCAAGTAAGACGATCGAGATACATTGGCGATCGTTTATTAACTGCCTCTTAACATCTCTTCTGGGGCTATGGTATTATCGGGCTACCTAATCGAGGGCTGGATCGATTATTCACCCATTTTGTTCGCCGGTTATTACGACGCATTAACAATGGTGAATATAAACTACCGCGGTTTAACATTAAACAATAACCACGGTGGAATAACAGTACCATGAATAGCGCAACATCAACCTTTCCCAAGGGCAAGCGGGAAATCCATTCTCCCAGGTCAAATGTCATGACTGATTTAACGCTTGCCCACGAACTTTCCTTCGAAGATCTTTATGACAATAAAGGACTGGCTCGTATTGATGCGTTGTTCCTGGGCTATCTGCAACAGCTTGGCGGAGATCTGCACAAACGGCTGATCGAGGCACGTGAAGCCCCGAATAAACTGGAACGAAAAGATGTATCGGATTTGATGCTGGCGCTTGCACCGCACCTGAATTCGTTTCTGGCGAATCTGTTCAGCATTGGTGAGTCCGTATCGGAACTGAGAACCAGACAAAATGACTTGACGAATCTTTATACCTGCAAACGCAATTTTGTGCAGCGCCAGGCTGCCAAGGCCTATACCCCCGAGCAGGCTGAAGCCTTCGACGGCCCGGCACTTGCCAGTGAACTGGAGAAACTGTTCGGCACCTCCCTCGACGAGGTCACGTTTGCCAACCATGTAACGACATGGCTGAAAGATAAAGAGGCTAACGCCGGGCCCCTCGATCTGGCCTGCCGTTATACGGCCTGGGCCTTGTATACAGAGGACGGCCATGTATGTCACAAGAACGATGTCCTGTTCCGGCGTCCCGGCAGTGTCGATTTCATGAAGTTGGTCTCCACCTCGACTATTGAGGTGCACGGTATTTCCATGCTGGAAAATGGCAGCGGAGAAACCTACCACCGAGACGGCTTTGCGCTGATGGATCACGGAACGGATCATGTTGGGGCCTTGGACCAGGCAAACTATTGCGTGATCTGCCACGAACGGGGCAAGGATTATTGCTCCAAAGGCTATCCGGATAAACAGACCGGTACCTTTTCAATAAACCCCTTGACGGTCACCCTCACCGGCTGTCCCCTTGATGAACTTATCTCCGAAATGCACCAGGCACAACTGGACGGGCATTCGCTCGCGTCACTCGCCATTATCGTCGCCGACAATCCGACTGTGGCCGCAACGGGGCACCGCATCTGCAACGACTGTATGAAGTCTTGCATCTATCAGAAGCAGGATCCGGTCAATATCCCGCAGGTGGAAACCCGTATACTCAAGGATGTCCTTAATCTACCCTGGGGGTTTGAGATCTACAGTCTTCTGACGCGCTGGAATCCGCTAAATTTCAAACGACCGCTGCCTCTGGCGCCGTCGGGTTACAAGATTTTGATAGTAGGCCTGGGACCGGCCGGTTTTTCACTGGCCCACTTCCTGATGAATGAAGGACACACGGTGGTTGCAGTGGACGGATTGAAGATCGAGCCTTTGCCACCCCGACTTTCCGGGGTTACGCCTTCAGGTGACCGGGTCTCTTTTGAACCGATCAGGGATATCACGAAGCTTTACGAATCCCTGGACGAACGTTCCCAGGCTGGTTTCGGCGGCGTCGCCGAATACGGCATCACGGTACGTTGGGACAAGAATTTCCTCAAAGTGGTCCGGCTTCTGATCGAACGACGAACCGCTTTTACCATGTTTGGCGGGATCCGTTTCGGCAGCTCGATCACCGCTGAGTCTGCCTTCGAGATGGGGTTCGACCACATCGCACTCTGCCTGGGCGCGGGCAAACCTACATATCTTTCCGTTCCCAACGGTCTCGCCCGGGGTGTACGCGCAGCATCCGATTTCCTGATGGCGCTGCAGCTTACCGGCGCAGCAAAAAAAGAGTCGGTAGCTAACCTCCAGATTCGCCTCCCAGCCGTGGTCATCGGGGGTGGTCTGACCGCCATCGACACCGCCACCGAGGTTCTGGCCTATTATGTGCGCCAGGTGGAGAAATTCTATGACCGCTACAAGACCCTGGTCGCGGAAAATGGCGAGGAGGCGGTGCGGGCCACCTATACAAAAGAGGAACTGATAATTGTCGACGAGTTTGTCAGTCATGCCCGGGCGCTCTGCGCCGAGCGGGAATCTGCAGCGAAAG
>JAENIZ010000097.1 GCA_016844485.1 Gammaproteobacteria bacterium
TTGCATGTTGCACACGGCCAATCCTTCACTTTTCGGACCAACCGCTACAGTCTGAATGCTTTCACCTTCTTTTAGTGCCGGCTCCCAGGTCAAAGGCAATCGCTCGAAACCACCGCCAGCTTCAATAGCAACAACGGCTTTCACTAATTCAGGTTTGGCGTCAATCGACATCCATCCGGAAGGGCCGCCGGCACTTTGCGTCAACACAATGGCCGGCCCCACCTTATCCAGCAATTCCGCAAAGTTTTCTTTCAGCATGTCATTGTCGACAGTGGGACCTGGATTGGAACTGGCTAACTGGGCTAATGTCATGGGATCTCTCGGATCGCCCTTGCCGGGGTATTTATCGCTTTTCGCCAAAAAGCCAATAAACCCCGAGGAAGGCGGATCGGCTAACTCGCCGTACCTGGTGTTGCTGGGGGAGCGGCCGTGAGCAGGACGATCGACAAAATACACATCAAAACCGGCTGCAAGAAAATAATCAAGCCAACCATCGCGACCATCCGGCGTGCCCATCCAGTCGGTTGTCTGTCCACCACCGCCATGCACCAAAATTAAAGGATATTTTTGTGTGCGTTTTTCCGGCAGTTGATAACCCACATACATTTGTCCATAAACTCCAACACCAGCAGCGCCGAAGCGACCAGCATTAGGATTGGCGGGAATCTCAAATTGGCGGATGCCGACATAAAAATGCCCCTGATCTTTTAAGCGGATCGGACCCGCTTCGCCACCGGCAATGACATTTTGAGTAGCGATTGAACAGGTAAGGAGACCAAAAGACAAAATCAATTTAAAGGTAGTTTTTAACATTATTATGTCCTCTGTTTGATCCTAACACTGAATAATTTTGTTTGAATTATTATAGCGTGCATCTGTGCCGCGAAATACATAGACGTCATCGTCAACCAGACTGCGGACCCGGCCCAACGCGGAACGCGTCAACAGGGTACGGCGGGTAAGTGTCACCGGTAAGTTTTTATCAGTCATAGTCGCCCCGTGCTGATTTTTATTTTGATGGTGTAAGCATATCTGGAGTGTAATTTTTTATCATCCTTTTCCTGTTGTCTGGCAGCGCATTACGGTCCGGTCCCTGAGCCAGAAAGCTCCGTAGGTCAGGTAGAGCACAGCGGTCGCTCCAGCGCATCCCTGCGCCCGCGACATTCGGACTCCTGTCCATCAAACCTGACACGGAAGTCTCTGATGTCGGCTTTCGCTACGCTCAAGCCGACCTACCGTAATACTTATGCGACTGCGCAAATTAATCCCTTCAGATAACGCCCCTCCGGGAAATTCAATCCGACCGGATGGTCCGGTCCCTGGGCCAGAAAGTGCAGGACCCGGCTATCGCGGCCCGCGTCCAGCGCGGCATCAGCGACAATCTTTTGAAACAAGTCGGCCGAGACATGACCCGAGCAGGAGAAGGTCGCCAGTATCCCGCCGGGGCGCAACAGTTTGCAGGCCAGCAGATTGATGTCCTTGTAACCGCGGCTGCCGCGCTCCACCTGTTGCGCGTTAGTGACGAACTTTGGCGGGTCGAGTATCACCATATCGAATGAGCGGCGACTATCGCGGAATTGCCGTAACACTTCAAAAGCATCACCGCGGATATTTTCCATACGCTCCGCCGGCAACTCGTTCAGTTCCCGGTTTTTCTCCAGTAACGCCAGAACCGTATCCGAGGCTTCCACATTTGTCACTTTCGTAGCGTCGCCCTGCAACGCTGCCAGAGTAAAGGCGCCGGTGTAGGCAAAACAATTCAACACCTCCCGTCCGCGCGCGAAACCGGCGATCAGGCGGGTGTTCAGGCTTTGGTCCAGATACAGACCGGTTTTGTGGCCATGCCGAACATCGGCCAACAGTTGAATTCCATCCTGATTCACCTGGATGAGTTCCGGCGGTTCCACACCAGCCAGCAATCCCGATGACTTTTGCAGTCCCTCTTTCTCCCTGACATCCACATCCGAGCGTTCGTAGATCCCCAGCGGTGACAACTGTTCCTGCAACTGCCGGACGATCTCATCCTTCCAGAACTCGGCTCCGGCTGACAACAACTGCACCACGAGAAAGTCAGCGTATTTATCGACGATCACCCCGGGCAAACCATCGGATTCCGCATTTACCAGGCGGTACACATCCGTAGGTTCAGTAATGATCAGTTGCCGCAGTTCCCGGGCTGCCTTGATGCGCCGGCCGAAAAACCCACCATCGATAGGCTCGCGCGGATCAACGCTCCAGAGACGGACGCGGATCTGCGACTGCGGCGACCAGGCGCCCAGCGCCAGGGCCTTGCCGGCGGCATCGGCGATCCTGACGGTGGCGCCAGACTTGATAGCGGTGTCGGGTTCGCGCAGAGCGCCGGAGAACAGCCAGGGATGCCGTCTCAGTATCGATTTCTCGCGACCGGGTTTGATGGCGATGGTTTGCATGTTTTATATTTTACCTGACGCAATCAGTTTTTGATCAAGATACTTGTGAGTTAGCACACAGGTATCTTGCAAAATAATCCCCTCTCCACCGCATCAGCGGGGGAGAGGGTAAGGGTGAGGGGGTAGAAAATTAGAGCACTACGATTGCCCTCACCCAGTTCTTTGGTGTACTAGATTCCGTAGGTCAGGTTGAGCGCAGCGAAACCTGACATGTTGAATTAATAACAATGTCTTAACTGCTAACAATTCCGAGCCGCTGCAAATAGGCACGCAGGCCTTCCATCAGCGGCTGGTCCCGGGCAAGATTGAACACCGGCGCCTGATCCCAGTCGTAGAACCACACCGGGCGCGACCGCAAAGCCTCCGGTTCGTCACTGAACCTGGGGAAGATATGCACATGCAGAGCCGGTTCCAGATTGCCGAGGATCTCGTAGTTGATCCGCACCGCCCCGGTCAGTTCCAGCAAACCATCCCCGACCACGGTCATCTCGAACAACAGGGTTTTGCGATCGGCATGGCTTAACGCATTAAGATTGGGGACGACCGGATCCGGCAGTATCAGGGCATAACCGCGCAGGAATTGCACCTCCCCCAGCACCACCCAGCCGGACTGGATCCTGGCGATCGTCCTTGGGAACCTCCCGGCTCGACAGTCTTCAACCAGCCGATGTATCAGTGTAGACATTGGTTGTGCATCGAATTAGTTATCATGCTCTAACCGCTTCCCCATACTGATCACATCGTCCAGAGAGTACCCCAGCGCTTTGTAGAACCCGGTCGCAGCTTCGTTGGAACTACGAATTTGGAGGTTGATCTTCGCACAACCTCGCTTACGAAGTGAACTCTCAATCTCAACCATAACCGCGGCTCCTAACCCCTGACGCCGAAATCCTGGATCGACAGCCAGATAGTTTACCCAGCCACGGTGACCATCGTAACCACCCATGGCTGATGCGACAATCTTCCCCTCAATAACGCCTACCAGAAACAGTTCGGTGTCGATCTTCAACTTCCGCGCAATATCCTTTCGTGGATCATTCCAAGGAACAACAAGGCCGCAGCGTTCCCAGAGTGCGACAACGTCGTTCTCGTCATCAGGTCTATAGGGCCGGATCTGTATTGTTATCTCGACGCCCGACTTAGAAACCCATGACGCGCTGACGATGGCCTATACATGGCGTTGGATTCCCCGCGTATCCGCTGCACTGCCAGTTTGGGTGTCATGGAAACACCAGTGCCAGGGTTCATATTGATAACCATACGGATTACCCACGGGATATGAGAGACGGCAGCCGAATTCCCCGGCTCGCCTTGTGAGCCAGGCATACGCGGTCGTTTGTTCAAACTCCACTTCAAGTGCTTGACTACCAGGAGTTGAAAGGTCGACTGCGCGGCCGGTGTGGTGCTCACTGAAGCCAGGTGGCGCACATACGGTTAGAATATCCTTAACCGCAACTCCGGTGTCGAGCTTTTGTCTTATAATCTCAACCTGCCGATCAATGCTGCGAAAGGCAGAGACGATGAATAACGTGATGCCTTCAGCGGTTGCTGTTGACCTGAGCCTGCGCCACGCCTCGGCAGCCGCAGGGGTAAGTAGATGCTCTTTGCCATCGGATCCGATCTCTGCACATACGAGTTCCGTCGCCTCCTCGCACGCTTGCAAGCTGCGGGCCGATATGGATTCAACCAAGATTCCAAGTACCGTAAGTTGCGCATTCATGCCGGTCAAGAGACCCAACGTTGCCTTCATTGGCGCGCCGCTTTAACGCGTTCGCTGGAAAGCTAAAATTAGAAGTTGTTTTAATGGCACGGAAGGCAATCTCTGTTATTAGTCATGGGCCAGTGACCTGGTTGAGAACAAATAATCCTTCATCTCTTTCGAGAACTTTAGGTCTTTTCGGCGTATCCATTCCAAAAGCATCGAGGCATGTTCCTTTTCCTCGTCGCGGTTATGCGCCAATATAGCTTTGAGCTCTTTATCCTTGCAGATGTCAACACGCTGGTTGTACCAATCGACAGCCTCCAGTTCCTCTTTCAATGACTCGAGTGCCAGATGCATGTCTCTCGTTTCGGTGGAGAGTTCGTTGGTCGGTTCTTGGTAAGGCATTATTTACTCCTCGATGATCAAACGACTTCTAACGTATTAACTGATCCGCGCCGCTTGGTGAAAAACCGCGAAACGCCCCATCACTTCCCGGCGTCGGATCGAGTTTATTGTTAGGTCACAGACCTGGCTCCAATTCAAATTCATAAGGTTCTTCATTATTTAAAATAACTCCAAAATGAGCGCCTACAGGACATGGACACTCTTTATATTCATAAAAAGCAACCCACCGGCCTTTAATGTAATCAAAAGATAAGCTACTAAGTTTGTATTTATTGAATTCGATATCTTTGCTTAAGATAAAGCTTTCTATTTTTTTCTGTGCGTCTTCAGGAGTAAATTTTGGTTTAAGTATTATTTCCCCTGCATAGATATCTGCAAAAGATAAGATAATTAATAATGCCAGGGTAATCCTTTTCATCTTTGTGACCTAACAGTTGATTATATGGAAAGTTATAAATACTGTGATATTCGGATTCCGTATATCACAGTATTTAGAGAATTCTTGAGGATTGAAATATTTCATTAAAAACAACTTCTTGTT
>JAENIZ010000022.1 GCA_016844485.1 Gammaproteobacteria bacterium
GCACGTATGGCGGGTGAGGCCGCAGCACGGGTTGGCGCAGGTCTCGTCAGTCTGGCAACACGCGCAGAGCATGCCGCTGTCATCAGCATGGCCAGACCCGAAATCATGGCGCATGGTGTGGAATCGACAGGTCAGCTGCTACCGCTGCTGGAACGTGCGAATATAGTTGCGATCGGACCGGGGCTGGGACAATCACACTGGGCATTATCACTATTAGCCAAGATACTGGAAAGTGAGTTGCCCATTGTCGTGGATGCAGATGCCCTGAACCTGCTGGCCCAGGAACCGGCGCAAAACAAACGCTGGATATTAACGCCCCATCCGGGAGAGGCAGCGCGATTGCTTGCTTGTGATACAGCGATGATTCAGACCGATCGCTTTACTGCAGCCCGGAAATTGCAGCAACGCTATGGCGGTGTGATTGTGCTTAAGGGCAGCGGTACCGTGATTGTTGATCAGGACGGTGATGTCGCTGTTTGCAGTGCGGGTAATCCCGGCATGGCCAGTGGCGGCATGGGGGATGTGCTGACGGGTGTTATTGCCGGGTTTGTCGCACAGGGCTATGGCCTGGGAGATGCAGCACGACTCGGTGTCTGTCTCCATGCCGCGGCAGGTGATGAGGCCGCCAGAGAAGGTGAACGTGGTCTCCTGGCCTCTGATCTGATGCCTTTATTACGCCGGTTGGTGAATCCACCCACATTATGAAGATCGATGTGCCTGATGCCGCGGCCATGGAAAAACTGGGCGGTTGCATTGCCAGGCATTGTCCCGCCGGGGCTAAAGTGTTTCTGCAGGGGGCACTGGGTGCTGGCAAAACCACCCTGGTCAGAGGGTTTCTGCGAGAATTGGGGTATTGCGGCGTAGTGAAGAGCCCGACCTATACCTTGATTGAACCCTATGAAATCAAAGGAAATATTACCTATCATTTTGATCTCTATCGGCTGAATGTCCCGGAGGAGTTGGAGCTTATCGGCCTGCGCGATTATTTTGATCACGATAGTATCTGCCTGGTGGAGTGGCCTGAAAAGGCCGGGACACGGCTGGGTGTGCCTGATCTCTTGATCCATATAGAGGATCGGGAAGGACACCGCCAGGTATCTCTGGATGCGCAGGGCCCGCAGGGTCATGCCATTATCAAAAATCTCGCCTGATTAACCCCGAAAACCCTTTCTTTCAAGCTCCCTCCCGGCAGGGATTTATACTATTATTGAGTTATAAAACAGTAATATAAGTTGATTTTTTAAGAAAAATTTGAAATTATTTAAATAACAGCTAATAAACTAAAGATAAATCCTAAAAAATCACCTAACTGCCATGCGCATCTTGTTGGGGTTCCTAGTCCTGTCCTGTCTGGCCTTGCCGGTCATGGCTACCCCTGTGCAGCTGGAAAATATCCGCGTCTGGGCAGCCCCGGACAATACACGCATCGTGTTCGATGTCTCCGGTCCGGTCACACATAGCCTGGAAGCATTGGCGCATCCCGATCGGGTGGTTGTGGATATACGCAATGCCCGTTTGAACAAGGATCCAGTCCAGCCAGGCGCGGTAGACAAATACTTGCAGGGGATACGCAGTGGCATGATCAATCAGGATGATCTGCGGGTTGTACTTGATCTCAAACAACATGTTGTAAGCAAGAGTTTCCTGTTGCCACCCAACCAGCAGTATGGGCATCGACTTGTCATCGACCTGTTTGATGAAGCCAAGAACGAACAGGTCCAGGCGGTTTCCATTAACAGGTCACCGGGTACTTCACGTGATGTAGTTATTGCGATTGACGCAGGACATGGGGGTGATGACCCGGGTGCACGCGGGCCCAGCGGGGTTCATGAAAAAGATGTGGTATTGCAGATTTCAAAAGTAATCGCTGACATGATAAATAAAGAACGCGGTATGCGTGCGGTATTGATCAGGGAAGGTGATTATTTTCTCTCACTGCGCCAGAGAATCAACAAGGCGCGTGAACACAAGGCGGATCTTTTCATCTCGGTCCACGCCGATGCATTTAAAGATCCGCGGGTCAGTGGTTCATCGGTCTATATTTTGTCGAATAAGGGCGCCAGCAGTGAGGCGGCACGCATCCTTGCAGAGAGTGAGAACGCTTCGGACCTGATCGGTGGTGTCAGTCTGGATATTAACGACGATGTCCTTGCTTCGGTGTTGCTTGATCTTTCACAGACGGCAAGTCTTGAGGCCAGTATTGATGTCGCTGACCGTGTCTTCACTGCCTTGAAGAAAATAGGCAAGGTCCATACCCGCAGGGTGCAGTCTGCCGGTTTTGCTGTGCTTAAATCCCCTGATATCCCGTCCATACTGATCGAAACCGCCTACATTTCCAATCCCGCAGAAGAGAAAAATCTGCGCAATCGTGATCATCAATACAAACTGGCAGAAGCCATTCAGAGCGGGTTACGCGGTTATTTCATTGAGCACACGCCGGAAGGGACTACCCTTGCTTTGGCAGAACGTAAGCATGTCATTAGCCGTGGCGATACGTTATCCACGATTGCGCAATACTATCGTGTCAGCATGCAGAGCCTGCGTGTGCATAACGGCCTGAAAGGTGATCACATCCGGGTAGGTCAGGTACTGGCCATCCCTGGCGGAGGTGACGGCTAACCTTATGTTAAAAAGCTCTGAATAAGTCCATCCTGGACTTTTCAGAGTACGGAAAGTGAAAAACACGGTTTTCACTTTCCTTCATTTTCAGTCCCGCTAAGCGGGACTGAAAATGGCGGCACTTCCCTGTACCGCTGAAACCTCTGATTTAATCAGAGGTTCCGGCACGACTATCACCCCGACCGGGGCTGCCGTATTATAAATATCATGTCAGGTGCCGATTCTGTACAGCGCATACACAAACTTCCGGACACATTAGTTAATCAGATCGCGGCTGGTGAGGTTATCGAACGGCCCGCCTCAGTCGTCAAGGAATTACTGGAGAACAGCCTGGATGCAAATGCCACCAGGATTACCATTGAGATAAAAGGGGGCGGCAGCCGTCTGATTCGCATCCAGGATAATGGCCACGGCATACACACCGATGATCTTATTCTGGCCATTGATCGTCATACCACCAGCAAGATACATAACCAGTCTGATCTGGCACAGATCACCTCCCTGGGGTTCCGCGGTGAGGCATTGTCGAGCATAGCGGCAGTCTCCCGATTTAACCTGTCATCACGCCAGGTGAATGCTGAACATGGATGGGCAGTTAAAACTACTTCTAAAAATAAGACACCACAGTTACAACCCATTGCTCACCCCGTGGGGACAACGGTTGAAGTCATGGATCTGTTCTATAATATCCCGGCACGGCGTAAATTCCTGCGTTCGGAAAAAACTGAATTTATACACATCCAGGAGCTGGTCAAACGAATAGCACTGAGCCGCTTCAATGTCTCGATAAGCCTGATCCATAATGAACGGCAAATATTCCGTTATGTTGGGACAGAGAATGATCCGGCACAGCGAATGCGTGCAATCTGTGGCGAAGTATTTGTTGCTCATGCGCTGCCCGTGGATCATCGGGCAGGTGATTTGCGTCTGTGGGGCTGGCTGGGAACACCGGAGATTGCCCGCAGTCAGACCGACCAGCAGTATTTTTATCTGAATAACCGTATCATCCGCGACAAACAGGTTAATCATGCCATACGGCTGGCCTACCAGGATCTCGTTTATCCGGGCCGGCATGCGGTCTACATTTTATATCTTGAGATGGATGCCTACACCACCGATGTGAATGTGCATCCCACCAAACATGAAGTGCGTTTCCGTGAGGCCCGGAATGTTCATGATTTTATCTATAGCAGTCTTGCCGGTGTTCTTCATTCCGGGGTATCGCTATTAAGCGGGGATCATTCCATCGGTAAAGGTTATTTTCAGTCTGCCGATCAGAATTACAAAGATCCGCTTGCGCATGCCGACATAAATGCGATCAATGAAGCACGGGCAAACTACACGAAGTTGCCTGATCAATCTGCCGCAGGACAGATCACTTCTCCGGAACACGGTAAGGTACTTGCCTTGATAAAAGGCCGTTTCATGATTGCAGAGAGCGTTACAGGAATGATCCTGGTTGATATCTATCGTGCCAGGGCACTGATCGCCGGTGTTCGATTGCAGACAGCCTATGAAAATGGCGGGATTCGTTCAAGGCCTGTTCTGGTGCCAATCACGCTTTCCGTTTCCGAACCTGACGCCGGATTAATCCTGAAAAATGCACATGTCCTCAAAACACTGGGTCTTGTCATTGAATGCATTACGCCCGATACATTATTAATACGCGAGCTACCTCTATTGCTGGTCTATGTGGATGCTGTTGCGCTGGTGATTGATATTATCAATGTCCTCAGGAAGGCAAATGATGTCTGTGAGTCAATTAATGACATTCTTATCACGCTGGCGAATCATGCCAGTGACAGTGCTCCACCCTCTCTCACTCTCGCAGAGATGAATACCCTGCTCAGGGAATTGAAAGGTGTAGAACAGAAGATTCCGGCCAAGACGTTTCAAAGTGTATGGCGGTCATTCGATATGCGGGAACTGAATGATCTGTTTCGGCATGGAAGCTAAAACAGGATTGCCGGTTATTTTCCTGATGGGGCCAACTGCCTCAGGCAAGACAAAACTCGCGGTTGAACTCTGTCAACATTTGCCCCTGGATATTGTCAGCGTGGATTCGGCAATGATCTATCGGGGTATGGATATTGGCACTGCCAAACCTTCGGCAGAGATGCGGAGAATTGCCCCGCACCGGTTGATCGATATTTGTGATCCCGCCGAGTCCTATTCTGCAGCCCGGTTTCGCAGCGATGCGCTTACCGAGATTGAAGACATCCATTCCAGTGACAGGATTCCCTTATTGGTAGGGGGTACGGGTCTCTATTTCCGATCACTTGAAAAGGGCATAACAGACTTACCGTCTGCCAGTGTGGAGGTCAGGGATCGACTTCTGGCCGAAGCAAGGACAAAAAGCTGGAAGGCGCTACACAAGCAACTGGCGGAGATCGATCCGATTGCCGCCACCAGGATCCATCCCAATGACACGCAACGTATCCAACGGGCACTCGAGGTCTATGCGCTGACCGGCCGATCCATGAGCGAGCATTATGCCCGGGAAACAGCAATGCCATTGTCATATAAGGTGATTAAAATTCTCACCAGTCCGCAGGATCGCAGTTTTATTCATGCACAGGTCAGGTTGAGATTCCTGGAGATGCTGGAGGCCGGTCTGATCGATGAGGTCAAGGGTTTATATGAGCGTGGTGATCTTACCCCTGAGATGCCTTCCATGCGGCTGGTCGGTTATCGGCAGGTCTGGCGCTACCTTGGAGGTCTGCTTGACCATGATCGGATGGTGGAAGATGCAATTGTTGCAACGCGCCAACTGGCCAAACGGCAGTTGACCTGGCTGCGCAAGGAACAGGGTACGCACTGGTTTGATGGTCAGGATAACCGGTTACTTGACAACATACTGAAATTTCTGGGGGGAGATCGAAATTTATTGCCCGGAATGTAATATACTTAAAAGATAATAAAAATTAGAACCCCTTGGCAGGTTCACGGACTAATAACTATTAAAATAAATAATAATTAAGGAGAATCCCGATGAGTAAGGGGCATACATTGCAGGACCCGTTCCTGAATGCGTTACGCAAGGAGAGGGTGCCTGTGTCGATTTATCTCGTAAATGGAATAAAATTACAGGGACAGGTCGAATCCTTTGATCAATTTGTGGTACTACTTAAAAATTCTGTCAGCCAGCTGGTCTATAAACATGCGATCTCTACCATCGTCCCTGCCCGGAATATCAAATTACCGAGGGTGGAGGATGACAGCGGAGGAGATGCATCGTCCCAGTGATCCTATCGTTATTGGTGTCATCATTTGATTGAATTATCCGCCGGCAGCGAGCGAGCTGTTCTGGTACATATCAATTTTCGTAACAAGGAATTTAATGAGGATCTCGATGAGTTTGTCGAACTCGTCACATCATCAGGTATCAGTATAATAACGACTATTACCTGTTCCAGGGATGTCCCGAGCCCACGCTATTTTATCGGGCGAGGCAAGCTTGATGTTGTAAAACAAGCGGTAGAAACGCACAAAGCTGATGTTGTCATCTTCAATCATATAATCAGTCCGGCGCAAGAAAGAAATCTTGAACATGAATTAAATTGCCGGGTTATTGATCGGGTAGAATTAATCCTTGATATCTTCGCGCAGCGGGCGCGCAGTTACGAAGGTAAGCTGCAGGTGGAGTTGGCCCAGTTACAAAATCTTTCAACCCGGTTAATCCGTGGCTGGACACACCTGGAACGGCAGAAGGGTGGTATTGGCTTGCGAGGCCCGGGTGAAACCCAGCTTGAAACCGACCGGCGTCTGATTGGTAAACGCATCAAGACAATCAATACGCGCCTGGAAAAAGTCAGGCGCCAGCGGCAGCAGGGCAGTAAACAACGCAGAAAATCAGAAATACCTGTGGTTTCGCTGGTGGGATATACCAATGCGGGTAAGTCGACATTATTTAACAAGCTGACAGGTGCTTCTGTTTATGTGGCGGATAAACTCTTCGCGACGCTTGATCCTACATTGCGGCGGATTGACGTGGCGCCGGGGGTCCCTGTGATAATGACGGATACAGTCGGATTTATCCGGCATATACCGCATGATTTGATTGAGGCATTTCATGCGACTCTGGAAGAGACACAGGAGGCTGATCTGCTGTTACATGTCATCGATGCGAATGATGAATACAGACATGCACATATTGAACAGGTCAATCAGGTTATCCATGAGATCGGCGCCGCTGAGGTCCCCCAGATTGAGGTGTATAACAAGATTGACAAGCAGCAGGGGTTGTCTCCAAGAATGGAGTTGAACGATGATGGTCAGCCGCATCGGGTCTGGTTATCTGCGCAAACAGGTGCAGGCATGGAATATTTAATTGATGCTGTTTCCCATTTTATTTCGGGCAAGGCTCGGCGGCATCGATTGTGCTTGCCGGCATCTGCCGGGAAACTACGCGCACAGCTATTCAATATCGGGGCTGTGTATAATGAACACGCTGATGAGCATGGGGGATGGATAATGGAGGTGAATATGGAAGCCCCGCGGCTTTATCAGCTCTGTCATGAATCCGGGTTGAATGATGTCCAGTTGCAGTCATGCCTCCCTGCACTTTAAGATCGCAATATAAACGTAAAGTCAGTCATTGATGCTTACACGGCAAATCAATATTTCACTCTTAGGAGAATAAATTAATGGGATGGAACCAACCGCCAGGCGGTAATAACGGCAAGGACCCTTGGGGTAGACGTCGCGGTAGCGAAGGGCCACCGGATCTGGATGAGATTGTCCGCAAGATACAGCAGGGATTCGGGGGTTTATTTGGCCGCCGTCCAGGTAGTGTCGGTGATAATGAATCTTCATTGACGTGGATATTTGTCTTCCTGGCACTGATTGCATGGTTATCCTATGACATGGTCTATACCATTGATCAGCAGGAACGCGGAATCGTATTGCGCTTTGGTAAATTTATCTCCACGTTGCAGCCGGGCCTTAATGTTCGTTTTCCACGGCCGATTGAAAATGTCATTGTAATCAATGTTGGCCAGGTACGTTCCATTACCCATAAGGCAATTATGCTGACTCAGGATGAAAATATTGTTGATGTCGAGGTGGCTGTCCAGTGGCGTATAAAGGAACCGACGGATTATCAATTTAACGTCTATGCCCCCGATGCTACCTTGCGGCAGGCAACCGAGAGTGCGGTGCGCGAAGTGATTGGCAAGAGTGAGCTGGACTTTGTCCTGACCGAGGGCCGCAGCGAGATAGCACAGGGCCAGCAGAAACTGATGCAACAGATTATGGATGATTACAAGACGGGTATCCTGATCCTTGGTGTTGAAATGCAACCTGCGAAACCACCGGATGAGGTCAAGGCGGCCTTTGATGATGCCATCAAGTCCAGGGAGGACGAACAACGTCTGGTGAATGAAGCGGAGGCCTATCGTAATGATATTATCCCCAAGGCACGCGGTTCGGCCGCACGGCTGCGTGAAGAGTCAAATGCCTATAAGGCCAGGGTCATTGCAAAGGCGGAAGGCGAGGCCAGCCGGTTTGAACAATTACTGGCCGAATATGAACGTGCGCCGGAGGTGACCCGTCAGCGACTTTATCTCGATTCGATTGAATCCGTATTATCCAATACAAATAAGATATTGCTGGATACGGAAGGGAGTAACAGTTTGATGTATTTACCAATTGATAAATTGCTGGAAAGGCGGGGCAGCGACCAGACACAGGTAATTCCCAAGGAGTACAAACCTGATTCGCAACCGGCTGTCAGTGAAGACCTGCGCGATCAGCTTTCAACCCGGCCCCGGGGGGTACGTTAATCATGCTGCCGAGAATAATTATAGTGATTTCGCTGATTGCCGTTGCCGGCTATTTTTCCCTGTATAAAGTGGATCAATGGGAAACTGCCATCGTGTTCAAATTCCGTGAGATTGACGCTGTGAATGTCCAGCCAGGGTTGCATGTAAAGTTTCCCATAGTGAACACGGTGCAGAAATTTGAAAAACGGTTACTGAATCTTGACAAGGAGGCACAGCGTTTTCTTACTAATGAGAAGAAGGACGTTTTAGTCGATTACTATATCAAATGGCGCATCTCGGATGTGAATGGATTCTATACCGCCACACGGGGTGATGTCCTGTACGCCAATGGATTACTTGAACAAAGGATCACCCGGGCATTACGCGATGAGTTTGGCGCGCGTACGGTCCAGGAAGTCGTTGCCGGCGAACGCACTCAGGTTCTTGATATCGTCACGGCCACTACCTCAAACCTGCAGGATGAACTTGGAATCACCGTGGTTGATGTGAGGACCAAACGTATTGACCTGCCTGCTGAGGTCAGTGATTCGGTCTATGACCGCATGCGCGCTGAGCGTAACCGGGTGGCAAAGGATTTCCGTGCCCGTGGTTCAGAGGCCTCGGAACGGATCAAGGCCAACGCAGATCGCGAACGCGAGGTTATTCTTGCAAACGCATACAAGGATGCGGAAATCATCCGGAGTGAAGGCGATGCCCAGGCTACCGGAATTTATGCTGCGGCGTTTGGCAGGAATGAGGAATTTTATACGTTTTACCGCAGCCTGAATGCCTACCAGAACAGCTTCGATAGTGGTAATGATATCCTGCTGCTGCAACCCGATTCGGATTTTTTCAAATACTTTAACCATCCAAAGGGGCAAAGATCAAACACTGAATAAATCTCCCGTTAATTTATTCAGCTCAAAAAGTGAGAAATACGGTTTTTACTTTGTCCAATGTTCAGGCATATTTGATAATGCTTTTTGTCTCGTTTGAAAGTATATCCCCGGGGACAACCCCGGTTTTTTATGTCAGGCGCATGCAATAAACTTATTAAGTTAATATATGCTCATATAACATGTATTCGAGATGTGGAGTGAATTACTGACGGCGTTGGCGCTGGTACTGGTACTGGAAGGTATCATGCCTTTCATGAATCCGGCCGGTTTGCGCAAAATGATTGTCATGGTGGCGCAGATGGATGATGCTACCTTGCGTATTGTCGGGTTAACCAGCATGTTGTCGGGGGTCTTGTTACTTTATCTGGTACATTAAATTATCATGGTGACGCAAAATCGCTGGCTCTTGCCTGAAGGTATCGAAGAGATATTACCGCCGCATGCAGAACGGCTTGAGGGCTTATGCCGGAATATCATTGATCTCCATATCAGCTGGGGTTATCAATTGGTCACGCCCCCATTGATAGAGTATCTGGACTCATTATTGACTGGAACCGGGAGTGATCTCGATCTGCAAACCTTCAAGCTGACGGATCAACTCAGTGGCCGTTTGCTGGGTATTCGCGCCGACATCACGCCACAGGTGGCGCGTATCGATGCCCATAATCTCAAACGCGATGTACCAACACGGCTCTGCTATCTGGGAACGGTATTACACACACGATCAGAAAACGCCGGCGGCAGTCGCAGCCCGTTGCAGGTGGGTGCAGAACTTTATGGTCACCAGGGAATTGAGAGTGATGCCGAAATTCTTTGCCTGATGCTTGAATCATTGAAGATAGCAGGTGTATCGCAGGTGTATGTGGATCTTGGTCATGTCGGAATTTATCGGGAATTGGCGCGCGAAGCAGGATTGACAGGAGAACAGGAAATGCAATTGTTCGCTGTTCTGCAACGCAAAGCAGCGGCGGAACTCAATGATCTCATCAGGGCATGGTCATTGCCCGCCAAGACAGGCGCTATGTTCAGTTATCTGATCGAAGCCAATGGCAGCGTCTCGATAATACAGGAGGCGCGAAAAATACTTGCCGGCCCCAGGATAAAACATAGTCTGGATGAATTACAGGCTATTGCTGAACTGGTGAGAAAGCGATTACCGCATGCGCCACTCAATTTTGACCTGGCCGAATTGCGTGGTTATCACTACCACACCGGTATCGTATTTGCCGCGTATGTACCTGGAAAAGGTCAAGGCATCGCCTATGGCGGGCGCTATGATGATATTGGCAGCGCCTTTGGCCGCGCACGGCCGGCCACCGGTTTCAGCACGGATGTTAAAACATTGCTGGCGTTAAGTTCAAATAATATTCAGGAACAGCCGGGAATCTTTGCGCCTTGCGCGGAGGATTCCGATCAAAAAGAGGTAATCAATGAATTACGGCAACAGGGGGAGATCGTAATCTGTGAATTGCCCGGACAGACGGGCAACGCACGCGAGATGGGATGTGATCGTCAACTGGTACGCAAAGGCAGCACCTGGAAGGTTGTTAAATTATAGAATAAGAGTGAAACGAACAACGAAATACGAGGAAAGAATGGGGAAAAATGTTGTTGTCATTGGCGCCCAATGGGGTGACGAAGGCAAAGGCAAGGTTGTTGATCTGCTGACGGAGAGGGCGACAGCCGTTGCCCGTTTCCAGGGTGGACATAATGCCGGGCATACCGTTGTCATCGACGGCCAAAAAACCGTTCTACACCTCATTCCCTCCGGGATCCTGCGCAACAACGTACGGTGTTTCATCGGTAATGGTGTGGTTTTGAGTCCTGCCGCATTGCTTGAAGAAATAAAAATGCTGGAAAAAAACAATGTGCCGGTGCGCAAACGGTTGCATATCAGTGATGCCTGTACATTGATCCTGCCGTATCACAGCGCGCTCGATCAGGCGCGCGAAAAAGCAAAAGGCAGTGCCGCAATTGGCACCACGGGCCGGGGGATAGGGCCTGCTTATGAAGACAAGGTTGCACGCCGTGCATTGCGAGTCAGCGATCTCCTGCATCGTGAGAGATTTGCTGCAAAATTGGGCGAGGTCCTGGATTATCATAATTTTATGTTGAAAAATTATTACAAGACCAGACCGATTGATTTTCAGTCTGTGCTGGATGACACACTTAAATTGGCTGAAGACATCATCCCCATGGTGGCTGATGTTGCAGAATTGCTCTACCAAATACATAAAAAGGGCGAGAACATTTTATTTGAAGGGGCACAGGGAACCTTACTGGATATCGATCACGGGACATATCCCTTTGTGACTTCATCCAATACGACTGCCGGCGGTGCAGCCACCGGGACCGGGGTCGGACCGATGAATTTTAATTATGTACTGGGCATCACCAAGGCTTATACAACCCGGGTCGGATCAGGCCCGTTCCCGACAGAATTGTTTGACGAACTGGGTGAGCATCTGTCACGGGTCGGTCATGAGTTCGGCGCCACGACCGGTCGTAAACGTCGCTGTGGCTGGTTTGATGCCGTGGCACTCAGGCGTTCAAAACAGATTAATAGTTTGTCCGGATTATGCGTCACCAAACTTGATGTCTTGGATGGCCTGGAGACGTTACAACTTTGTACGGGATATGAATGTAATGGTGAAATCAGATTAACGCCCCCTTCGGGTGCGGATAATCTTGCTGATTGCAAACCGGTCTATGAGGAGATGCCGGGTTGGGAAGCGTCGACTGTGGGCATCAGGGAGTATAATGCCTTGCCTGAAAATGCCCGCCGTTATCTGAAACGTATGGAGGAGATTGCTGATACGCCTATTGACATGGTATCTACAGGACCGGATCGCGAACAAACAATTATCCTGCGGCATCCGTTTGATTAAAATTTTCTGACGTACTTATGGAAAACAAACA
>JAENIZ010000023.1:0-22424 GCA_016844485.1 Gammaproteobacteria bacterium
ATTCCCTTCGGCCCGGGCGCTACAGTTTTTAATCGATTTGTACCCAATCCCAACTTGAAACCACAGGAAACAGAAACCATCGAAGCTGGTATTGGCTTCAGTTTCAACAACCTGTTTACCTCTGAAGATAGCTTGGAGACGAAAGGGACTCTATTTCGAATAGAGGGTAAAAATTTTATTGACCAAGTTGTCAATCAGACTGAAGGATTTTTTGTCACTTGTTTTCCATTCATACCCGGTGACTGTGATGGTACAACTACTTCCGTTAATGTCCCGAATGCCAGGCTTTGGGAATCTGAGGTTGAGACCACCTATGAGAATACATTCTTGATGGCAGGTGCTGGTTATTCACATATTGACGGGAAAGATGAAGATACAGGAAATCACCTGGGCGTTCTTGCGCCGGATCAATTCACGTTTCATACGGAATTTAAATTACACAATATCAACGCTGTTGTTGGCTGACGTGCAATAGTGGCTGAAAAATTTGACCGGGGAATTACTAATACCGATAAGCATGATGCCTATGATGTGCATAATCTCTATTTCAACTGGCGGCCGGAACAATATGGACTAAAAGGGGTCAGCATCAACTTCGGGGTGGATAATATGTTTGACAAAAATTATTCAAGAGAGGATACAGCCCTTATCGAACCCGGCCGAAATTTCAAGACCTCTCTGTCATACAACTTAAGCCGGTGATATTTATTGAACAGCAGTCAGCTATTATGACTGCTGTTCAAACTATCATTTCTGGGTGTCGGTATCAGGCGGCCTGGACCGGAATGTAATCCAGGATCTGGGTTATATTGTTATCGTTATCCAGATAGACCAGGGTAGGTTTGAATTTTACAATTTCCTTTTCTTCAATCGTGCCATAGCTGCAGATAATAACGCGATCACCTGGATTGGCTTTATGCGCGGCAGCACCATTGATGGAGATAATCCGGGAATGATCCGTTGCCCGGATGGCGTAGGTAATAAAGCGTTCACCATTGTTAACATTATAGATATGGATCTGTTCGTATTCGTGGATACCGGCTTTATCCAGTAAATGCCCGTCGATCGCGCAGGATCCGTCATATTCAAGTTCTGAATGGGTCACGCAGGCTAAATGAAGTTTTGCTTTTAGAACAGTGATTTGCATCTTTATTACAATTATTATGAATAAGAAAAACAAAGTATGGCGGAAATTTTCCCTATCTTCAACGCCTGATAATGACATTATCTATCAGCCGCGCCTTGCCCAGCCAGGCTGCAGCCAGAACAACCATATCGCCAGTTCCAGGTTTTCCAAGGTTATCCGCATTACAAATCTTGACATAGTCCGGCCTGAATCCCGCTTTTATTAAACTCTCTGTGGCCTGTTGTTCCAATGTAATGAAGTCCCGCTCATCTTTATCGATAGCATCTGCAATACCCATCAGTGTTCTATACAGCAACAGGGCCGCCTTCCGTTCATTCGCACTCAGATACTCGTTACGTGAGCTAAGCGCGAGACCGTCTTCTTCGCGTATCGTCGGGACTCCTATGACATCAACCGGGAAACATAAATCTGTCACAAGTTGCCTGATGACCAGTAACTGCTGGTAATCTTTCTCGCCGAATATAGCAATGTCCGGCTGCACTATGTTGAATAATTTCGTCACCACAGTTGCAACCCCGGCAAAATGTCCGGGGCGGAATGCGCCACAAAGAAAATTATCCAGTTCCGGCACGGTTACACACGTCTTTCCATGCAAACCCTTGGGATAGACTTCTTCTACCTCAGGATGAAAAACCAGATCGGTACGCCATGTTGAAAGTTTTTCTATATCTTCATCAAAGGTACGTGGATATTCCTTGTAATCCTCGCCTGCGACAAATTGGGTAGGGTTCACAAAAATTGAGACAATTGTCCTATCTGCTGCCTCCTGAGCCCTTTCCACCAGTGCCAAATGTCCGGAATGTAAATTGCCCATGGTCGGGACCAATGCAATGCTTTGCCCTGCGTTACGCCACTCTGTTACCAGCTCACGTAATGCAGTGATTTTACTGATACACTGCATCAGTCGAATTGGTGATCAGCAGTTGGGAAATGAACTGATTTCACAGCGGTGATATAGTTTTCAATTGCTGCCTTGACCGACGTCGCGGATTCAAGGAAATTTTTCGAGAATCGTGGTTGCCGTTCCGTGATACCCAGAATATCGTAAAGCACCAGTACCTGCCCATCGCATTTACTACCCGCGCCGATACCAATGACGGGTATTGTCATTTTTTTTGTGATATCCGCCGCAAGTTGTTGCGGTATACACTCCAGCACCAACATCACCGCCCCGGCTTCTTCAAGTAATTCTGCGTCATTCATTATTTGAGTTGCGGTTTTCTGCTCCCTCCCCTGGACATGATAGCCACCAAATTTATGGATCGATTGAGGGGTCAATCCCAGATGAGCACACACAGGAATACCATACTCATTAAGATGTCTTACCGTATCAGCTACTACGGAACCTCCCTCCAGCTTTATCACCTCTGCACCACCTTCACTGACGAGTCTGGCGGCATTACCCAGCGCCTGGGCCGGTGTTGCATAACTCATGAAAGGCATGTCAGCTACAATCATCGCGCGTTGACAACCCCGTTTGACCAACCGGGTATGATAAATCATATCGTTCATGCTGACCTTGAGTGTTGTCGCTTCGCCCTGCAACACCATGCCGAGAGAATCCCCGACAAGGATTATATCGACACGGGCCTCATCCAGAATTCGCGCAAAATTCGCATCATAGGCAGTCAGGGAAGCGATTTTCTCTCCTGCCTTTTTCATTTCCTTCAAGGTATTGATTGTAACTTTTTCCATCATAGTTCTTTTGGATTGAAGTAGTTTCGTCCTGGAGGCAATTTCTTTATATATTCGAGCAATAAATTGTAATTACGTGAGCCATTCACCAGATCGAAGTCGGCAGTATTAACTATTAATAACGGGGCTGAATTATAATGATAGAAAAAATCAATATACGCGTTAGCAATACGTTGCAAATATTTTTCATCAATGTATTTCTCATAATCGATCCCTCGCCCAAGAATACGTTTCAACAAAACATCCGTTGGGGCCTGCAAATATATCACCAGATCAGGGATTGGGGCCTCCAATGTAATACGGTCATAGACCTGTTGATATAATTCAAATTCGGCATTATTCAGTGTAACACCCGCAAACAGTCTGTCCTTCTCAATGAAAAAATCCGCAATCTGGACAGGCTTGAACATATCTGTTTGTCTTAACATTGCAATCTGTTTTGCACGTTGGAACAGAAAAAATAATTGGGTCTGCAAAGCAGCTGCCTGCGGGTCTTCATAGAAACCGGGTAAAAAAGGATTATCTGTTGGTGACTCCAGCATTAATTCAGTATTAAATGTATCAGCCAGGCGTTTTGCCAGAGCTGTTTTGCCGACGCCAATCGGGCCTTCTATGACTATATAATCCGGAAAATCGTTTTTCATGCCGGCTCAATCTTTTCCAGATCCTCCTGACCCGTATTTTGTATCAGTATTGCCAGCGGGCCATGGCCTGGAATATCTATCTCCGGGGAAAGTTCATGCAGCGGATATAAAATGAAATTGCGCTTATGCATCTCCTGATGTGGAACGATTAAATGTTTATCATGAATTTTCTCATTTCCATAAAGCAGTAAATCAAGATCCAGCGTTCTTGGGCCCCAACGTTCAGAATCACGTATCCTGCCTTGTTGATCTTCTATTGCCCGCATATGATTCAGAAGCGTAAGCGCTGACAGGGCAGTATCCAACATCACCACGGCATTAATATAATCAGGCTGGTTTTCGGGACCCACTGGTTTACTGCGATACAAGGAAGAACAACGCATTAATTTAGTCTCAGGCAGTTTTTCAAGCGCAGTGATCGCTCTTGATATCTGGGATCTTGGGCTGTCAAGATTACTGCCAAGCCCTATGTATACACAGGTCATCTGTAGTGTTTATGTGATATTACGCTTGCGCTGGTGACGGCGCCGTGGCGCTTTCCTGTCAGTTGCAATTGAATCTGTATCCTGGATTTTGTTCTTAACCAGAAACTCAGTCCACCAATCTGCCAAATCCAGGACATTATCCCCGACCTCTTTGCGTAACAACAAAAAATCATATGCGGCACGAAAGCGCGGATGTGATACTAAACGATAAGGACGATTGCCATGATGATGTTTGAGACGAGTTTGCAGATTCCAGATCTCACGTGCCATCTGAGTAAAGCGACGCGGCATCGAAATACTCTTCACTTGCCGTGAAATTGCAGTATCACTGGCAAGGGAGATGGCATCCATCTCTGAAAGTCCATTACTTTTATAACCTTCTGCAAGACGCACCATCGGTATCCAGAGCAAGACCGCAACCAGAAATCCGGGTGTAACGGGTTTGTCTTCTGTGAGCCGTATATCCGTATTTTTGAATGCGTTTGAAAGTAATCCATGCATAAAACCGCTGTTATCTTTATCAAGTGCCTGGTCGGTCTCGGGGAATAAATGCACAAATAAACCATACCGGCGCAATTGATTATAGGCAGCAAGCGCGCATCCGTTCATAAACAGCTTCATAAATTCCTCAAACAGGCGGGCGGGAGGAATATCCTGCAACAGATGATCCAGTTCAGTAATGGGCTGTTCAGTGGCGGGATGTAACGTAAACCCCAGTTTTACAGCAAACCGGACTGCCCGTAACATCCTCACGGGATCCTCCCGATAACGTTCTACCGGATCACCAATCAGGCGTAATTGTTTTGCCTTGATATCACTCAGCCCCCCCACATAATCCACTAACGAGAAATCTTCAATATTGTAGAACAGGGCATTAACAGTGAAATCACGCCGCCAGACATCATCATCAATATCACCATAAACATTATCTCGTACTATCCTGCCATCCTCTGTATGCCCCTCTCCCGCGACCGTCTGATGTGGTGCCCGAAAGGTCGATACCTCAATGATCTCCCGGCCAAACCGTATATGGGCAAGCCGGAAACGCCGGCCTATCAATCGGCAATTTCGAAATAATTCACGGATTTGTTCGGGCCTCGCATCCGTAACGACATCAAAATCCTTCGGTTTCAAACCCAATAATAAATCCCTGACACTGCCCCCAACCAGATAGGCTTTATAACCAGCGTTCTTTAGCCGGTACAAAACCTTGAGCGCGTTTTCATTGATATTGGAGCGGGAAATATTGTGTTCTGACCGCGGGATAATTCGGGGTTCAATGACAAGTAGATCAAGCGGTGGGGATAGTATTGTGCAGTTGCTGTACGTACGTATAATAACATCAATTCCTGAGTTTTATCATTCCAGATCAGCTCCCTTCGTCTAGTGGCCCAGGACGTTGCCCTCTCACGGCGAAAACAGGGGTTCGAATCCCCTAGGGAGCGCCAATCAAGATATTATGCAATGCAGCCAAAATAATATTACACTTCAAGCCTAATACTAATATGCGCAATGAAAACCAGGTTCTTGTCACACCGTATTGTGGTTTATCTCGTCGACTGGCAGCAATGTTATATGACAGTCTGTTATTAATATCTCTCTTTTTTTTTGGCACGATCGTAATACTCCCGTTTACCGGCGGGCAGGCAATTAGCAGTGGTAATATCGCTTATAATATTTACCTTATAATCATCAGTTATCTTTATTTCACCTGGCAGTGGACGCATGGAGGTCAAACCCTCGGCATGCGCGCATGGCATATTCGCCTGCAACAGCACAACACTCGTAATGTTACCTGGTGGAAAGCAACCACGCGTTTTTTTCTGGCAATTCTTTCTTTTCTCGGATTAGGGTTGGGATTTATCTGGTCATGGTTCGATCTGGGGAAACTCGCCTTCCATGATCGTTTTTCAAATACATTCCTGATTATTGACAACGACTGAACAATACACTTGAAAACCACTCAGGCAGCCTTGTGAAACAGCCATATTACTATTACGGACATCAAGATGGTCGGGACAGCGGCACTTATGGCAGGATTGATAGAATAAACTACTCCTAATTGTCCGGCAACCTGATTGCAAATATGGAAAACAATACCGATCAGGCACCCTGTAAAAACACGCTGTCCTACTGCCGTCGTGGTTGTATGGCTTTTTACCAAGGGGACGGCAAGGATAATCATGACAATGATGGTAAATGGATTGATTATTTTTGACCATAGTGCCTGTTCATAACGCTGACTATTCTGCTCGTTCTGCTTTAAATAACTTATGTAATTAAACAAACCCCATAAGGTCAGATATTGGGGTTGGATAGTGACTAAATTTATTACATCCGGGTTCAGAAGTGATTCCCAGGCGGCCAGTTTTGATTGCTGTTTACTGACATTTTCCTCATGGATTGTTATTTGTTCTATGTCTTCGAGCAACCATTGACTATCAACATACTTGGCCCGCTTGGCATAGGTACTAGTGCGTAATTGATCATCGTCATCAAATTCATATATGTATATATCTTCAATCTGATCACCAGGCAGGATTTTACGGATATTGATAAAGCTCAATCCATCGCGAGACCAGAAACCATATTTGGTCTTCAGGGTGATTTGTTCAGTAAGCGCAATTGAGCGAAGGTGTTGTGCAGTTTGTTCACTATAGGGTGCTATTAATTCACCTATAACAGCAGCAAGCAAGATTAGCAGTACACCTCCCTTGCACATTGAAAAACCCAGCCTGAGTTTGGAGACACCGGAGGTGCGTAATACAGTTAATTCACTGTTATGCGACAAGATGCCCAATGTTGCCATACTGCCAATTACAGCTGCAATTGGAATCAGCTCATAGGCCAGGCGTGGTGTTGTCAGTAATACATATTGAATTGCCTGAATGACATGATAATGTCCACGCCCGGCTTCTTCGAGTTGATCAATTAATGATAAAAATGCAAACAGCGTGATTAAAACAAACAATGCCAGTAATGTTGTTTTTAATAATGTAACAGCGATATAACGATCAATAATTCTCATTGGCCTGCAGGGAGAACTTGCAATTGTCTGTCGCGTTTTCTCCAGCGCATAAAGACGGGGAAATAATAAATAATCATGCCCATTACGATGAGTACCATATGAACCCACCATAAACCAAGCAAGGGGGAAATTTTATCCCGTTCCAATAATGTCTTGGAAATACTTAAAAGATTGCTGTAAATCAGATAAATCAGGATTGAAACAAACAAAAGCGTGTATGGTTTCTGACCGAGTGATAATTGATTGAGTAATACAGCCAGTAATGCCAGTAGTAAACATGCCAAAATGGATGAAATGCGCCATTGCAATTCTGCACGATGCAATGCCGAATCTGATCCCAACAAATCCGATGTGGGCAAGGTCTCGGGGATCGATGTGGAAGCTGCAGCCTCCCCGGTTTCTACTAACACACCATACTTCTCATATTGTGTAATCTGGTAATCAAGCATTCCTGGCGTGCCAGAATAGCGTTTACCATTTTCAAATATTATAAATCGGTTCCCGGAACTTTTATCTATATTGAATCGCGCCATGTCGGATCTCATCACATTATTCTTGTCCTTTTGCCTGATCTGGAGAAACACATTCTCCATGGTATTTTTGTCATCTGAAAGCTCTTCAACATAAACAATACTGTCGCCCTTGTTTAATTCTTTAAATTGACCTGCTGCAATACCTGTTATAATTGATTCCTGCCATGCCTGTTCCTTCAATTTTATGATATTTGATTTTGCCCACGGTGCGGCATAAAAAGAGATGAGGGCAATCAATAGGCAAAAAACAACAGAAAAACGGGCGACGATCTGTAATTGGCGTGCTGTTCCAATACCGGCAACAGCAAGAATCGTCAATTCATTGTCCCTATGCAACCTTGAGTACGTCAGTATTACCGCAAGAAATAATACTAATGGTAATACTTCTGTCTGTATTGCCAGCATTTTCAACCATAAGAACTTCGAAATAAAATCAGTGGGTATCTTGCCTGCGGCAGCATCACCCAGATAATCGACAAATTTATTGGTGGCAAAGATGAGAAATAACAGACCGGCAATCCAGATTAATCTCTGTAAAATCTCACGATGTATGTAGCGTTCAATTATCAAATGGACAATTCCTGTGCAATTTTGCCTTTGTGAGTTTGTTGAAAAAGCCTATCCCTGGACTTTTTCAACTCGCTGCAGCGCGGTGCAGGTCCGCGTCTTGCTCCAAAACTCAAATACACAAGTATTCGAGTTTTGATGCGGCACATCCCTGTGACGCATAGGAGTCTGTTTTTCAACAGACTCTTATGCTTTGCGTCATCTACTATAAATGAATACACTGGCAACATAGCAAAAGCAGCGGCATTCAGCCAATATATACACTGATAATAATGATAATTTCCAGACTTCTGACAAGCACCTTGAGATAGGCATGGAATTCACAATAAAAAGCGGCAACCCTGAGAAACAGCGGACTGCCTGTCTGATTGTCGGGGTCTTTGAACCAAGACGCCTGTCTCCCGCGGCCAAGGCGATCGACAATATCAGCAAGAAATTCCTCTCCAATCTGCTCCGCCGTGGTGATATAGAAGGCAAATTGGGACAATCATTATTGCTCCATAACGTTCCCGGTTTACTGGCTGATCGCGTCCTGCTCATCGGTTGCGGCAGGGAACGTGATTTAACCGACAATCAATACCGCAAGATTATTACAAACAGTATAAGGCAACTTAAGCAAACAGGCGCCATGGAAGCGGTCAATTACCTTTCTGAACTGAACATCAAGAATCGGGATTACTACTGGAAGATCAGACAGGCCGTGGAAACAATTCAAAATACACTTTATCAATTTACTGAATATAAAACTAAAAACAAGACCAGCCGCAGAAAGATCAGGAAACTTGTCCTGTCAGTACCGACTCGCAAGGAACTATCCATTGGCGAACAAGCGATTGAAAACGGGATGGCTATATCAAAAGGGATCAAACTCACCATGGATTTGGCCAATCAGCCTTCCAACGTTTGCACTCCGTCTTACTTGGCTGAGCAGGCAAAACAACTCGGTAAAACTTACAAATCCGTCCAGGTTAATGTGCTGGATGAAGATGCAATGACCAAACTCGGCATGAACACATTTTTATCCGTAGCCCGGGGCAGTGATGAGCCGGCAAAGTTAATCACCCTTGAATATAAAGGGGCAAAAAAAAATCTAAAGCCAGTCGTGCTGGTGGGAAAGGGAGTGACCTTTGATAGCGGCGGGATTTCCATCAAACCGGCTGCTGCCATGGATGAAATGAAATTCGATATGTGTGGCGCGGCAAGCGTTCTGGGCACGATATGTGCAGCGGCAGAGATTGGTATACCTCTCAACATTACAGGTGTCATACCCGCAACGGAAAACATGCCGGGAGGCAGTGCAACCAAACCCGGTGATATCATCACCAGTATGTCCGGTCAGACTGTAGAAATACTAAATACTGATGCCGAGGGCCGTCTGATTCTGTGTGATGCGCTTACTTACAGCGAACGCTTTAACCCGGACGTGGTCATTGACATCGCTACGCTGACCGGCGCCTGTGTCATTGCATTGGGTAATCACGCCACCGGCCTGATAAGCAACCATAATCCGCTCGCCAAGGATTTGCTGAATGCTGGTGAAACCAGCGGCGACCGAGCATGGCAATTACCCTTGTGGGAAGAATATAACCAGCAACTGTCCAGTCCGTTTGCAGATATGGCCAACATCGGCGGCCGTGAAGCGGGAACAATTACCGCTGCATGTTTCCTGTCGCGCTTTACCGAGAAATACCATTGGGCACATCTGGATATTGCCGGTACCGCGTGGACAACAGGTAAAAACAAAGGGGCAACCGGACGTCCTGTATCCCTGCTGGTACAATTTCTGTTAGATAAATGCAATAAAAACAAACCCGCTGCCTGATATGCCCAGGGTTGATTTTTATGTCCTGCCAGAGAACAGCCCACAAGAACGGTTTGCCTGTTTCATGACCCATAAGGCCTGGCAACAGGGTAATACTATTTATATTCATACCGTCTCACGGGAATTCGCTGAAACTCTTGATGATCTGCTGTGGACATTTAAAGACATCAGTTTTATACCGCACGAAATTATGGGGAAGAAACCCGTTTGTAACGAACCAGTCATCATCGGCTGGCAAGATAAGCCTCCTGAGCAGTATCAGGTCATGATCAATCTGACCCAGGATGTTCCCACATGCACGGAAATGTTTGCTAGAATTATCGAGATAGTGGCTGGAAATAACACTGACAGGCAACAGGCACGCAATCGATACCGGGATTACCGCGATCGCGGCTACGAGTTGCATAATCACACTATGAATTCTGATTATGACAACGCCTAAGTTACCTCTCCAACCCAAACCACATGATACAAGCCCTATCCTTTCAGATCTGCACACTGACACCATGATCCCGGTGCTTGATGATGTTATCGATCCTGACAACATGGGGCACACGGGAGATCCGGAATACGATTATGCCGGGATAGCTACTGCAGGAACTGACAGTATCAGCCCTGATCAATTTGCAAATCTGATCAACAATGTGGAAGAGAAAATTGCCGGTGAACTGGATGCCCTGGTCAATATACTTAAAGACACGATCAAGGACAGCATAATAACTGAACTGAAAACCCAGTTGGAAACCGAAGTTCACCAGATAAAATCATCTAAATCTGACAGGGATAACTAAATACAAATTATTTCCCTTCTCTTCTCATCCCTTGCCTGAAGCTGTTAACTACCCGCATAACTGGCATAATGTTCCATTTTCGCGGGCAATCAATTTTAATATGCAACTTATGGATAAAACCTATAACCCACAGGCTATAGAAATCCACTGGTATCAGACCTGGGAGAAGAATAATTATTTTGCGCCGGCAGGCGATGGTCCAAGTTATTGCATCATGCTGCCACCCCCCAATGTCACCGGCAGCCTGCACATGGGACATGCCTTCCAGCACACCCTGATGGATATCCTGATTCGCTATCACCGCATGAAAGGTGATAAAACACTCTGGCAATGCGGGACGGATCATGCCGGCATTGCCACCCAGATGGTGGTCGAACGGCAACTGGAACTGGAATGCAAGACGCGTCACCAACTTGGCCGCGAAAAATTCGTTAAACGCGTTTGGGAATGGAAACATGAATCAGGCAATATCATCACACAACAACTACGGCGCCTCGGTACTTCCATGGATTGGTCGCGTGAACGGTTTACGATGGATGAAGGGTTATCCAAAGCGGTGCAGAAAGTTTTTATTGATCTCTACAATGAAGGTTTGATCTATCGCGGCAAACGGTTGGTCAACTGGGATCCGGTGTTGCATACTGCGATATCTGATCTCGAAGTCATCTCCGAAGAAGAAAACGGACAGTTGTGGCATATCCGCTATCCCATCCATGGAGAATCTGGTTATCTTGTCGTGGCGACAACACGGCCCGAGACTATGCTGGGTGATGCAGCTGTCGCCGTGCATCCGGAGGATGAACGCTATCAAAAACTCATCGGCAAGCAGATTGATTTACCGTTGACAGGACGGACGATCCCGGTCATTGCCGATGAATATGTCGATCCGGAATTTGGAACAGGTTGTGTCAAGATTACACCGGCACATGATTTTAACGACTATACAGTATGGGAAAGACACAAAAATGATCTGAAACATTTATATAAAGGCGGTCTTATCAATATTTTTGACATAGATGCAAAAATTATTTCACAACCGAGTAAAAACCCAGCAACACCAGGAAGTCAGACTATCCAAAACACACTAGAGTTAACCAACGATGTTTTACAAGTATTGAATCTAATTCCTAATGATTATCATGGTTTGGATCGCTTTGCCGCGCGTAAAAAGATTGTGGCTGATCTCGAATTGGCAGGACTTCTGGAAAAAACAGAGTCGCATAAACTGATGGTGCCGCGCGGTGATCGCTCCGGCGCGGTGATCGAACCCTATCTCACCGATCAATGGTACGTGAAGATCGCGCCGCTGGCCAAACCGGCAATCAAGGCCGTGGAAGATGGCCGGATTAAGTTTATTCCAGAGAACTGGTCGAAAACCTATTTTGAATGGATGCGCAATATTCAGGACTGGTGCATCAGCCGCCAGCTCTGGTGGGGCCACCAGATCCCGGCTTGGTATGATTTTTACAATGGAAATTTTTATGTCGGCGAATCCGAAGCAGAGATCCGGAAACGTGAAAAACTTGGCAAGGATGTTCAGTTAAATCAGGATGAAGATGTGCTGGATACCTGGTTCTCCTCCGCACTCTGGCCTTTCTCTACGCTCGACTGGCCTGAACAAACAAAAGAACTCAAGACTTTTTATCCCACCAGTGTTCTCGTCACCGGTTTTGACATTATTTTTTTCTGGGTCGCACGCATGATCATGATGGGGCTGAAATTTACCGGTGATGTACCTTTTCGGGAAGTTTATATCCACGGACTGGTACGAGATGCCGAAGGACAGAAGATGTCAAAATCCAAGGGCAATATCCTGGACCCGCTGGATTTGATCGACGGTATCGATCTGGAAGCATTGATTGCAAAACGCACCACCGGCCTGATGCGCCCGCAGGATGCGCCTAAGATCGAAAAGGCTACACGCAAACATTTCCCGGATGGAATCGCGGCTTACGGCACCGATTCATTGCGCTTTACCTTTGCCTCACTTGCCACCCAAGGCCGTGATATTCGATTCGATGTCAGCCGTGTTGAAGGTTATCGTAATTTCTGCAACAAACTCTGGAATGCCACCCGCTATGTGCTGATGAGTATCGAAGGCCATGAAATAGATATTTCAAATAATGAAATTGAACTGGGTCTTGCCGAACGCTGGATCAAAACCCGATTATCGCAAACCATCGAACAGGTCACCGGGAGCATACACACTTACCGGTTTGATCTGGCGAGCCAGGCAGTCTATGAATTCACCTGGAATGAATATTGCGACTGGTATCTGGAACTGTCCAAGACCACACTGACCGATCCTGCCGCATCTGACGCCAGCAAACGCGGCACTCTGCATACATTAATTAATGTGCTCGAAATACTTTTGCGTCTGCTGCACCCATTCATGCCCTTTATCACGGAAGAACTTTGGCAACGAGTTGCGCCATTGCTGAACAAACCGGATAAAACGATCATGCTTCAGTCTTATCCATCAAGTAAAGACATCAATATAGATACTGAAACCATCGAAGAAATTAACTGGGTCAAGGCCTTTATCCTCGGCGTGCGCCGTATTCGTGCCGAACGGGACATTGCGCCGGGCAAACCGTTGGCAGTAAAGGTCAAGAGTGGCAGTAAAAAAGAGAAAGACTGGCTCAAGAAAAACAGCCATTATTTACAAACACTCGGTAAGATCGAATCAATCACCACGATCAAAACTGAACCCGGTGATGCCGTCATGGCACTGGCAGGTGAAATGACCTTATTGGTGCCACTGGCCGACCTCATCGAACCAAAAGTTGAATTGGAAAGACTGGGGAAGGAACTCAATAAACTGAAAAATGACAAAGAACGCATCCTGAAAAAACTGGATAATAAAGACTTTGTTGATCGCGCCCCGGAAACCGTGGTGAAAAAAGAGCGCGAACGTCTTGATGAAACAGCGGCCGCAGAGGTCAAGTTAATGGAACAATACAAGCGAATTAAAACTTTAATCAAGTAATATAAAAAATGTTCGACACCATTAAAGAAGAAATCCAGGTCGTATTTGAACGCGATCCGGCGGCACGTTCCACACTGGAGACGATATTAACCTGCCCCGGTTTCCAGGCCATTTTGTTTCATCGCTTTAATCACTGGCTTTGGAATAAAAAATTATACTTGCTTGCACGCCTCAGTGCCCATTTCACCCGATTTATTACTGGTGTTGAAATACACCCAGGTGCAAAGATTGGTCGTCGCTTCTTCATCGATCATGGCATGGGGATCGTCATTGGAGAAACATCAGAAATTGGTGATGATGTTTCCATTTATCACGGCGTGACCCTGGGCGGCACTACCTGGCAAAAAGGCAAACGCCATCCTACATTAGAAGATAATGTCGTCGTCGGTGCAGGCGCCAAAATACTAGGACCGATTACTATCGGCGCAGGTGCACGCATAGGTTGCAATGCTGTAGTCGTGAAAGACATTCCTATGGGTGCCACAGTCGTGGGTGTCCCCGGCCATGTCGTTGTTAAAAAAGATAACAATGATAAAACAGCCCAGCGCGAGGCCATGGCCAAAAAGATTGGTTTCGATGCCTATGCGGAACGTAAAGACATGCCGGACCCGATCCAGAATGCATTGGACTCCGTGCTGGACCACATGCATAAAACAGATCAGGAAATGGATGAGTTGAAAAAGAAACTGGAAACAATCAGCAAAAAAATCAATAACTCATAAAAAGTAACAGCAAGGGTTTTTTAGACAGCATTACTTACAACTATCCAGCTTTTCCCCCTTCCCGGCCAGGTTAACAAAAACTGTTTTTCATCCCCAAAGCCCTATTGAACTAGTCAGGAAAATACTTGACTAAAATACTAGGATATGTAATTCTTGCCGCCCTTTTGCGGCGCTATATATTGGAGTAACAAGACGATGAAACTGACTACCAGAGGGCGTTACGCCGTCACAGCCATGCTGGATCTTGCACTGCACCATGAACAGGGACCCATCAGCCTTGCAGATATATCATCCAGGCAGAGCATCTCGTTGTCCTATCTGGAACAGTTGTTTGCCGGCCTGAGAAAAACAGGTCTGGTACAAAGCGCACGCGGTCCCGGCGGAGGTTATTTACCGGGAAAACCGATCGCGGATATTTCCATCGCCGATGTGATCCAGGCCGTTGATGAACATGTCGATGCCACCCGCTGCGGCGGACAAAAAAATTGCCAGGGTGAACTGCGCTGTTTGACGCATGACCTGTGGGAAGACCTGAGTAGCCATATCTCAAAATTTCTGGACGGGATCAGTCTGGCTGATCTGATACAGAGACGGACGGTCAAGCAGGTATCGCAACGGCAGGATGTCATCATGATACACATGCAGGTTCAGTAAACATAGAAAACAAAAAAATGACACAGACAGGTATTACATTGACAGACAGGGCCGCCAATCATGTACGGGATTATCTCGCTAAACATGATAGCGGGATTGGGCTGCGTGTCGGTGTCAAACCAACAGGCTGTTCCGGTTACCAATATGTCATCGAGGCGGTAGCAAGCATTGGCGATCATGATCACGTCTTTGAATCCAATGGCGTAAAACTTGTAACCGACGCACAGAGTCTGCGTTATCTATCCGGCACAGAACTCGATTATGTACTCGAGGGACTTAAAGCCGGATTTAAATTTTATAACCCGAACGTGCAGGAAACCTGTGGCTGCGGTGAAAGTTTCAGTATTAACGAAACAACAGAAGAGAAATAGAGGAAATGTAATGGCGACCCGATCACAGGATGTCGAATACCTGGTTAAAAAGGAATACAAACACGGCTTTGTCACCGATGTTGACTCTGATACGGTGCCACCGGGACTCAACGAAGATGTCATTCGGTTAATCTCAGCCAAAAAAAATGAACCGGAATGGTTACTCGAATGGCGGCTTGAGGCCTATCGCCACTGGTTGACCATGCAGGAACCCAAATGGGCGCATGTGCGGCATAAACCGATTGATTATCAGGCCATCTCTTACTATTCCGCCCCGAAATCCCAACAGGATGGCCCCAAGAGTCTTGCTGAGGTCGATCCTAAATTATTAGAGACCTATGAAAAGCTCGGCATTCCGTTACACGAACAAAAGATGCTGGCGGGTGTTGCAGTGGATGCCGTGTTTGACAGTGTCTCTGTCGCCACAACCTTCAAGGAAAAACTGGCTGAGGCAGGCGTGATCTTCTGCCCCTTTTCAGAGGCCGTACAAAATCACCCCGAATTGGTAAGACAATACCTGGGGACTGTGGTACCGACAGGTGATAATTTCTTTGCCGCGTTGAATTCAGCCGTATTTACCGACGGCTCGTTCTGTTATATCCCCAAACATACCCGCTGCCCGATGGAATTATCCACGTATTTCCGTATCAATGCCGCTAACACCGGACAGTTCGAACGCACACTCATCATTGCTGATACAGGCAGTTATGTCAGTTATCTGGAAGGTTGCACGGCGCCCATGCGCGATGAAAACCAGTTGCATGCGGCAGTGGTTGAATTAATCGCACTGGATAATGCCCAGATTAAATATTCGACCGTGCAGAACTGGTATCCCGGTGATAAAAATGGCAAGGGTGGCATCTACAACTTTGTCACCAAGCGTGGTGATTGCCGCGGGGAAAACTCAAAGATCTCCTGGACACAGGTTGAGACCGGCTCTGCGATTACCTGGAAATATCCCAGCTGCATATTGAGAGGCGACAATTCACGCGGCGAATTCTATTCAGTGGCGGTCACTAACAATTACCAGCAGGCCGATACCGGCACCAAGATGATCCACATCGGCAAAAATACCAGCAGCACAATTATTTCAAAGGGTATATCTGCGGGTCATGGTCAAAACGCCTATCGTGGGCTGGTCAGAGTTACCAAGACTGCCGAAAACGCACGTAATTATACTCAGTGCGACTCATTATTAATGGGCGATAAATGCGGTGCCCATACCTTTCCATATATTGAGGTCAAAAATTCCTCTGCACAGATTGAACATGAAGCGTCTACGTCCAAGATCAGTGATGATCAATTATTTTACTGTATGCAACGCGGCATATCCCCGGAAGATGCTGTCAATATGATTGTTAATGGTTTCTGCAAGGAAGTCTTCAAGGAATTACCCATGGAGTTTGCCGTAGAGGCGCAGAAACTGCTTGGTGTCACCCTGGAAGGCGCGGTTGGATAAACCCAAAAACGAGTTACGAGCTATCAGGAACGAAGAGAATGCTTGAGATAAAAAATTTATATGTCCGTGTTGAAGGGAAGGAAATCCTGCGCGGCCTTGACTTGAAGGTCAATGCCGGTGAAGTCCATGCGATTATGGGTCCAAATGGTTCCGGTAAGAGCACCCTGGCCAATGTACTTGCCGGGCGGAGTGATTATGAAATTACGAACGGCAGCATAACTTACCAGGAGAAAGATCTTACGGAGATGTCACCCGAAATACGCGCCTGTGAGGGAATTTTTCTCGCCTTTCAATATCCGGTCGAGATACCTGGAGTAAATAATATTTATATGCTCAAGGCCGCCTTGAATGCCATACGCACATACCAGGGGAAGTCCAAGCTTGATGCTATAGAGTTTCTCAATCTGGTCAGGGAAAAATTGAAACTTGTCAGGATGAAAGAAGATTTGCTCAATCGATCGGTGAATGAAGGTTTCTCGGGCGGTGAAAAAAAACGTAATGAAATTTTTCAAATGGCCGTGCTCGAACCCAGGCTCGCAATCCTTGATGAAACAGACTCCGGACTCGATATCGACGCATTGAAGATCGTCGCTGAAGGAGTAAACAGCCTGCGCAGCCGCGATCGTGCAATCATTCTGGTGACGCATTATCAACGCCTGTTGAATTACATCGTCCCCGACCAGGTTCATGTGCTCTCCGAAGGCAGAATCGTAAAGTCCGGTCATCGGGAACTGGCTCTGAAACTTGAAGAAAAAGGATACGAATGGGTAAAACAGGAGGCGGATGCAGCATGACCAGCACCGCAGTGGAATATTATCTGTCTGCCTTCACGCAGCAGAAGGGAAAATTTATCGCACCCTGGTTTTCAGACCAACGCAGGGCGGCATTAGACAGTTTTCAGCAAAACGGTTTCCCGGCTTTACGGCAGGAAAACTGGAAATATACGGATGTACGGTCGATTACCAAACGTAATTTTATCCTGACAGAAAAAGGGAACGGCAGTGTCCCAAAAAATCAAATCAATAGCATCCGTTTTAATGAACTTGATTGCCATGAACTGATCTTCATCAACGGCCACTTTTCATCTAAAAATTCACGCATAGGCAACCTGCCGGACGGGGTTATCCTTGAGTCTCTTGTCATTGCCTGCGATATTCACCCTGATATGTTGCAGAAACACCTGGGCAATAATGCAAATTATACGATCGGGGCATTCACAGCCTTGAATACCGCGTTTCTGCATGATGGTGCCATGGTTTATATCCCGGATGATACGGTACTGGAAAAACCGATCTGCATCTTTTATCTCAGTACAGAAACCAAACATTCATTTATTACTCATCCACGCAATCTGCTTATCCTCGGCAGGAATGCACAGGCGACCGTGATTGAAAGTTACATCGGCATTGAGAATGCCGATTACTTCACGAACTCTGTCACGGAAGCCGTAATCCGCGCCGGCGCAAAGCTCGAACATTACAAAATACAACAGGAAAGTGAGCAGAGTTACCATATCGGCAATTTCATGGCACAACAGGAGAAAGACAGCCGGCTTGAATCTCATTCCGTATCATTGGGTGGCAAACTGGTGCGCAACGATATCACTTCCAACCTTGCACAGCCGGGTGCTTCTGTCACATTGAATGGTTTATATATGGCACGTCACCGGCAGCACGTGGACAACCATACCCTTATTAATCATTTGGAGCCGCATACCAAGAGCGAGGAATATTACCGTGGCGTGCTGGACGATCATGCGCGAGGCGTGTTTAACGGTAAGGTCATCGTGCACGAGAACGCACAAAAAACTGATGCCCAGCAGTCCAATGCCAATCTGCTCCTGTCTGATAATGCCGAGGCTGATACCAAACCCGAACTTGAGATCTATGCTGATGATGTCAAGTGCAGTCATGGCGCGACCGTCGGCCAGTTGGATAAACAGATGTTGTTTTATCTGCGTTCACGCGCGATAGAAGAAGACAAGGCGCGCAGTCTGCTGACCTATGCTTTTGCGGAAGATGTGATCAACCGGATCAAATTTGTACCGATACGCAAACGACTTGAAGATCTCGTCATCGGGCGTTTGCCGGATGCCGCGCTTATACGGGAATTTGCCGCATGAACAGCAAAAATATCGCACCGGACATAATATCGTCCTCCATACTGGATGTTGACGCCATACGTGCTGATTTTCCGATCCTGCGGCAGAAAATACATGGCAAACCGCTCGTGTATCTTGATAATGCCGCGACCGCGCAAAAACCGGAGCAGGTAATTAAAACTCTGGATAATTATTATCGTGAATATAATGCCAATATTCACCGTGGCATCCATACGCTGAGCCAGAAGGCAACAGAAGCATATGAAGGGGCGCGGGTCAAAGTACAACACTTCATCAATGCGTCTTCGATAAAAGAAATCATATTTGTACGCGGCACAACAGAGGGAATTAATCTGGTTGCGCAAAGTTACGGGCGGACTCGATTAAAGAGAGGAGATGAAATCATCATTTCGGAAATGGAGCATCATTCCAATATCGTGCCATGGCAATTGCTGTGCGAACAGACCGGCGCAGTGCTCAAGGTGATCCCGATGAATGATGCCGGTGAACTGATCATGGAGGAATTTGAAAAACTGCTCGGGAAAAAGACGCGCCTGGTGTCAGTGGGTCATATCTCCAATGCCCTTGGCACGATAAACCCCATTGAAAAAATAATTAAAATGTCGCACGCATACAATGCAGTCGCGCTCATTGATGGCGCCCAGGCAGCCCCGCATATGGCAATTGATGTCCAGGCGCTGGACTGTGATTTCTATGCCTTCTCTGGGCACAAGCTGTTTGGCCCTACAGGAATTGGGGTGGTATACGGCAAACAATCATTACTTGAAGACATGCCCCCGTATCAGGGCGGTGGCGATATGATCAAAATGGTGACCCTGGAGAAAACCCTCTTTAACGATTTGCCCTATAAATTTGAGGCAGGTACACCTCATATCGCCGGAGTCATTGGTCTGGGTGCGGCGATTGATTATGTCAGTGATATCGGACTTGAGAATATTGCTGCCTATGAACATGGATTGACTGATTATGCAATATCAGCGGCATCCGGGGTAACAGGATTAAAATTGATAGGTACAGCCAGAGATAAGGCCAGTATTCTGTCATTCATTATGGATGGTATTCATCCTCACGATATTGGCACGATCCTGGACCAGGAAGGCATTGCAATTCGTACCGGACATCACTGCGCCATGCCGGTCATGGAACACTTTCATGTGCCTGCAACTGCGCGTGCCTCGTTCGCCTTTTACAACAAACGCGAAGAAGTAGATCAACTGATGACAGCTCTGGAAAAATGTAAAGAGGTATTCAAATAATGTTTGATCTGAAAGATCTCTATCAGGAAGTCATCGTTGATCATAATCGCAGCCCGCGTAATTTTGGCAAGATGGACAATGCCGACAGGGTTGCAGAGGGTTTTAACCCGATATGCGGTGACCGGCTGAATCTCTATTTAAAACTTGATGATGGCCGTATAGCCGATGTCAGTTTTGATGGTAGCGGATGTGCCATCTCGACTGCCTCTGCCTCACTGATGACAGACGAATTAAAAGGAAAATCCATTGTCGAGGCAGAAACAATGTTTAATAATTTTCATCAGCTGTTGACGGACGATAAACCTCACGACATACAACGGGTGGAACATCTTGGCAAGCTGGCGGCGCTCCTGGGCGTCAAACATTATCCAACTCGGGTAAAGTGTGCCACCCTCTGCTGGCATACCCTGCATTCCGCGCTGGAAGACAATAAAACACCCGTCTCTACTGAATAACCATGTTTACAAACGAAGAAATCACGTTAGAGCGCGACTGTGAAGCCGTATTGATCCCTTCCGGAACCCCGGTCCTTCTGCAAAAAGACAGTGTGGTGTCTATCACCCAGGCGCTGGGCGGCTCATATACTGTCAATATCAACGGCAATCTGGCACGTATCGCAGACAAGGATGCGGACGCACTGGGTTTAGATGCAGAAACAAGTAATGAGCCCAGCGGCAAAAAATTTACGGGCGACGGTAGCGTGGATGAAGCCATGGTCTGGGATCAAATGAAGACCTGTTATGACCCCGAGATCCCCATTAATATCGTTGACCTGGGTCTGATATACAATTGCCAGATCATCCCGATTGAAAAAGGAGGGAATAAGGTTGATATCCTCATGACGCTGACCGCGCCGGGTTGCGGCATGGGTCAATTCCTGGCTGAAGACGTGCGCAGCAAGGTGGCCGCAGTCCCCAACGTCACTGAGGTCAACGTTGAATTGACCTTCGATCCGCCCTGGGATCAGACCATGATGTCGGAGGCGGCCAGACTTGAGACCGGGCTTTATTAGGTGAACACTCATGTCAGACTGGATCGATGTAGCCCCAAAAGCGGAATTCGGTCCCGGGCAATCCAGGCTTATTGACACCGATGATGTCATGATCGCCGTATTCAACCTGAATGGCGAGTATTATGCCATTGAAGACGTCTGCAGCCATGATGGCTCTCCCTTGCTGGGTTGCGGACAGGGGCCAGAGGAGCTTATTGATAATGACCAGATTATCTGTCCCCGGCATGGCTCGCGTTTTTGTATCAGAACCGGGACTGCCTTGACACCACCTGCTTATGAGCCGATTGCCTGTTTTCCCGTACGGATTCAAAACAGCATGGTACAGACCCGTGATAATCGATGGGATTAAGAGAACTTTCTGTTCCTTACATTTATCCGGCCGTGTTTTTGCTACCTTGCATCCTCATCGCATACCCCACCTGATATTTTACGCAATAGCATAAGCACGTATAATCGCGCGTTTAATTAATAGTTTGCTGAAAACCCTGTTTTTCAACAGCCTGTTAATTTTTATATTATCCATGTTGGAGATTAGTTAATGACCATTGAGCATACGCTGTCTATCATCAAACCAGATGCCGTCGCAAAAAACGTCATTGGCGAGATCTATTCCCGATTTGAGAAAAACGGTTTGCGTATCATTGCTGCCAAGATGTTGCATATGAACAGAGAACAGGCCGAGGCATTTTATGCCATACACCGGGACGAACCTTTCTATAAAAAACTGGTCGATTTTATGATCTCAGGTCCGATTATTGTGCAGGTTCTGGAAGGAGAGAATGCCATTAACAAAAACCGTGAATTGATGGGCGCGACCAATCCGAAGATCGCCGCCCCGGGCACTATCCGTCATGATTTTGCATCTGATAATGTGAACATTGAAGTGCATGAAAATGCAGTGCATGGATCTGACAGCCGGGAAACCGCTCGTGTGGAAATTGACTTTTTCTTCAAACGAGAGGAAATTTGTCCGAGAACCACGTAATGAAATATGAACAAGCACGTCAACCTGCTTGATCTGGATCACCAATCTATGGAGGCCTTTTTCACCAATAGGGGGGAGAAGTCCTTTCGCGCTTCACAAGTCCTGAAATGGATCCATCAGCAAGGCATCATTGAATTTGATC
>JAENIZ010000023.1:22441-34195 GCA_016844485.1 Gammaproteobacteria bacterium
GCCTGCATCACTCCCCCTGAAATCGTATCTGAACAGATTTCAAATGACGGTACACATAAATGGCTGCTGCGCGTCGACAATGATAATTGTATTGAAACGGTATTTATCCCGGAAAAGGAAAGGGGCACATTATGTGTATCCTCACAGGTCGGTTGTCCACTGGATTGCAGTTTCTGCGCGACGGCTAAACAAGGATTCAATCGCAACCTCACAGTTGCGGAAATCATCGGTCAGGTCTGGGTTGCGAATAATGCGCTGGGCCGTTATCAGAAAAAAGAACGTATAATCTCTAACGTTGTAATGATGGGCATGGGTGAACCCCTGCTGAACTTTGATAACGTCATCAAGGCCATGAATCTGATGATGGATGACCTGGCTTACGGGCTTTCGCGTAAACGTGTTACCCTCAGCACGGTCGGCGTTGTTCCCGGTATCGAAAAACTCGGGAGGTTCAGCAATGTGAGTCTCGCCGTGTCCCTGCATGCAACAAATAATAAATTGCGCGATGAGCTTGTGCCGTTAAATAAAAAATATCCCATCGATCAGTTAATTGCGGCAAGCAAGCAATATTCAATAACGCAATCCGGTGATCCGATTACCTTTGAATATGTCATGCTGGATGGCATCAATGACAGTGATTCTGATGCCCATGAGCTCGCAAAATTATTGCAGGGTTTCCCGGCAAAGGTAAATCTGATTCCGTTCAACCCGTTCCCTGGTACTGAATATCAACGTCCAAAACCGGACAGAATAGATCGTTTTAGGGATATTCTGGTGAATGCTGGCATAATGACTATGACACGTAAAACCAGGGGCGATGATATCGATGCCGCCTGTGGTCAATTGGTGGGTAAGGTTCTGTCCCGTGCAAAAAAATATAAAGCAAATTTTATGGGAAACAGGATATGAAAATACTTCAATCAATCTGGATGATATTCATAATGCTCGGCTTTTGCGGATGTGATCTGACTACGGGGAGTGCGGTCAACGTATCCCCTCGATCAAACGAGGTGGCTGAAGCAAACCTGAATCTGGGTGTCGCTTATCTGAAAAGGGGCGAATATGAAAAGGCACTGGCAAAACTGAATAAGGCGTTGTCTGCCGATCCGGGATATGCGCCGACCCACAATGCCCTTGGACTGCTGTATCAGAAAATAGGAAAGCCTGAACAGGCGGAGCAATACTACAAACGCGCCCTCAGCATAAAACCCGATGATTCATTAACCCTGAATAATTACGGACAATTTCTCTGTCAGAACAATCGCTATGATGAAGCACAGGAAACTTTTCTTAAGGCTGCAAATAACCCCTTATATGATGCCCCGGAAATTGCCATCACCAATGCGGGCACGTGCGCATTAAAAAATAATCAACCGGACGTAGCGGAAAATTATTTCAGAAACGCGCTCGATAAAAATCCGAAAGTTTCTGTCGCGCTCATACAAATGGCGGAATTGTCATATCGTCAGGGCAATTACCTTTCTGCACGCGCCTATTTGCAACGTTATCTCGAAGTTGCTGAACATACTGCAAACAGCCTGTGGCTTGGCATACGAATTGAGAAGGAACTGGGTGATAAAAACGCCATATCAAGTTATGCGCTATCATTAAGAAACAATTTCCCTGAATCTGAAGAGGCACGGTTACTTCAGGAATCAGGGGCCAAATAATTATGACTGACAAGATATCTCAAACCGATAAAAGTATATCGAATCAAACCCCCGGCCGATTGCTGAAAGCTGCGCGGGAGAAACTCGATTTGACACAAAAAGATATTGCAACACAGCTCAATCTGCAAACAAACACCATCACTGCACTGGAAAATGATGACAATGAAAAATTACCTGTACCTACTTATGTAAGGGGATATATCCGCAGTTATGCCCGCATTGTTAACCTGGATGCTGATACGCTGATTAAACTATACGAAAATGATGCATCACCCCCGCCGGAAATAATCCCTGACGTAAAACAACATACCCAGGCGAGCAGTCGCGACAAACCGGTTAAAGCGGTTACCTATCTGATAACTTTTGGGCTCGCTCTTTTGCTTCTCGCCTGGTTGCAAAGTCATTATGTTGTTAATCAGACCAGCCCGTCTGGAGACGCCTCTGCACCGGGAGAAAAACCCTATGGCGGGAACCTGAATTATACGTACAAGATCGTCATCCATCCGGATACGCCGTTTCTTGATAAAACATATTATGATGAAACCGAATCTCCTTCTGAATTACCCTTGTATGTGGATGAACCGGAAACATCTGATCTGATAAATACCATCGAACTGCCTGACTCATTATCCCTGGACACAACGATCAGCGAATCGGCTGATGATAATCCGCTCCAGGATGATATTGATAACCTTCCAGATGCCGACCAGTTATCTTTTAATATTACCAAATCATCCTGGATCAAGGTCAATGATTCCTCCAATAAAGTACTGTATATGGGGACGGCAAAACCAGGCGAACAACTCCATCTTAGTGGTGATGCGCCGTTTTCCGTGACCTTGGGTTATTCTCCCGGTGTCCAGGTGACATTTAATGGCAATCAATTCAATCCTGAGCCTTATTCAAATGCAGGTGTCGCCCGGTTTACACTGGGCGAATGAACCGGAAAATTATTTTGCGCGGGTTGGATCAAGCCTGCTATCAAGTCTGTTAAACTAAAACTGTCCAATTCTTTCAGGAGATTACCTTGTCCGGCAAGATACAAGCCATTCGCGGAATGCACGATATCCTTCCGGATCAAACACCATGCTGGCGGCATGTTGAAAAAATAATAATTGACGTACTCAACCGTTACGGCTATCAGGAGATTCGTTTCCCTATTGTCGAAAAAACGGAATTGTTCGCGCGTTCGATCGGCGAGCTTACCGACATCGTCTCCAAAGAAATGTATACCTTTGTTGATCGTAATAATGAGCAACTGACATTACGGCCGGAAGGTACTGCAGGTTGTGTGCGTGCGGGGCTGGAAAATGGCCTCCTTCACAATCAGATTCAGAAACTTTGGTACATCGGTCCTATGTTCAGACATGAACGGCCGCAAAAGGGACGGCAGCGGCAATTTCATCAAATCTGGTTTGAGGCCTTTGGTTTGGGCGGGCCCGACATCGATGCCGAGATGATAATGATGTGTACGCGCATGTGGCAGGAACTGGAATTGACGAATATCAGTCTGCAACTGAATACCTTGGGTACATTACAGACGCGTAACCGATATCAGAAGGTATTAATCGAGTATTTTTCCAGTCATCGGGATCGGCTTGATGAAGACAGCAAGCAACGCCTGCAAAACAACCCCTTGCGCATACTGGACAGTAAAAACCCTGCTATGCGGGAATTGATTGCTGCTGCACCGCTCATCCATGACTATCTGGATGCTGAATCAGAAGACCACTTTGTTGAGCTCAAGGCCATGTTGGATGATGTAAATATTGCCTATAACATAAATCCACACCTGGTACGCGGGCTCGATTACTACGGTAAAACAGTATTTGAATGGATAACTGATCGTCTCGGCGCCCAGGGGACGATCTGCGCAGGCGGCCGTTATGACATGCTGGTGGAATATTTCGGGGGAAAACCAACACCGGCAATTGGGTGTGCAATGGGTCTCGAAAGGTTGATTGAGTTGCTGCAAGTATCAGGATATACACTTGATAATGACCCCCCCCATGTCTATTTCATTCTGGCTGATGACACCGCTACACGGGCAGGATTGAAACTGGCGGAATCTTTACGCAAGGCATTGCCTTATTTGCGTCTGTTGATGAACTGTGGTGGCGGCAATTTTAAAACCCAGTTTAAAAGGGCCGACAAATCCGGGGCATTGCTGGCCATAGTCCTGGGAGATGATGAGCTGAAAAACCAGGCCGTTGGGATAAAATCCCTGCGGGATGAGTCAGAACAGGAGACGGTTTCCTGGGCCGGATTGGCCGATGTCCTCAGGCAAAAATTGGCGGGCTATTTGAACTTGCCTTGATCCACCATTATGATCGCACGCCTTATCACAACACCCCTGTACAGGGCGGGAGAGAAAATTGGACTTTAATAGAACAGAAGAAGAACAGATTCAAGCCCTGAAACAATGGTGGGTAGAGAACGGAAAATCGCTGATTGGCGGTGTCATCATTGGATTGGGCGCGGTATTCGTCATCGCACAGGCAGAGGCCGCTTCCGGTATTTATACGGACATGATAGTCGAGGTCCGGCAAGGCAAAAACGATAAGTCCCGGGAATTTGCCGATAAACTGCTGAATGATTATTCATCGACAACATATGCAACATTTGCCGCCTTCGTTCTTGCAAAACAGGATGTAGAGGCCAATCAGTTAGACTCTGCTGTCGGCCATCTGCAGTGGATACTGGATAATACTGATCAGGATGAACTCAAACATCTGGCCCGCCTGCGCATGGCACGAATACTGTTGGATGATAATAAGCCGGAACAGGCCCTGTCGTTATTGAACGTGATCGATCCGGGCCAATTTAAGGCCAGTTACGAAGAATTGAAGGGAGATATATTTATTCAGCAAGGCAAGATTGAAGATGCCCAGATTGCTTATCAGCAAGCCCTGGCTAATAGTCATAATCCTGCAAATGATGATTCATTCCTGCAAATGAAGCTTGATGACATAGGACGTCAGCATCCGCAATGATATTGCGTTATCTGTGTGTTCTTGTTGTTTTTGTCCTTCTCCCCGGGTGTAGCGGCATCGGTGATAAAGTTACCAGCTATGTGGGCGGCGAAGATAATGCTGAACCACCTTCACCACTCGTTAATATCGATACCAGGGTAGAGATTACCAAACTCTGGGAGAAAGATATGGGAGGGGGTTCTGACGAACAATATCTCAAACTGGTCCCTGTCTTTGCAGAAGATAAAATTTATGTTGCCGATAATGAAGGGGAACTCAAGGCGGTCAATTCCCGGAATGGCAGCGTTATCTGGGACCAGGATACAGAGACCAGGATCACGGGAGGGCCCGGCGCTGGTGATTCACTGGTGATGATAGGCACAAGCGAAGGTGAAATCCTGGCCTTCTCGGGTGACACGGGGAAATCATTGTGGCGTAGTAGAGTATCGAGTGAAGTTCTGGCGGCACCCCAGGTAGCGGATAATATTGTGGTCGGACGGACAATTGACGGCAAGATCTATGGTCTTGACGCCGCTGAAGGCAAACGTCTCTGGACATATGATCAAACCGTACCTGCATTAACATTGCGTGGGACAAGTGCACCTGTTATCGCAGGTGAATTTGTGATCTCCGGTTTCGATGAGGGACGTCTGACTGCGATCGAATTGCGCACAGGTAAATTGGTCTGGGAAACAAGGATTGCCCTCGGCTCCGGACGTTCTGAACTGGAGCGTATGGTGGATATCGATTCCGAACCTCTGGTCATGAATGATATTATTTATGTCGCGACCTTTCAGGGACGCATTGCGGCAGTGACGCTGGATGGCGGACGCATACTCTGGACACGCGATATATCTTCATTTGCAGGAATATGCGCTGATAAAAACAACATCTATATTACTGACGATAACAGTCATATCTGGGCGCTGGACCGGTATACAGGCAATTCCATCTGGAAACAGGAAAAATTGCAGGCCCGGGCAGTTACCGCACCAGCAAGCCTGGGTGATTTGGTTGTTGTAGGTGATGTGGAAGGTTATCTGCACTGGATGGATAAAACCACCGGCGAATTTGTTTCACGCACACAAGTCTCAGACACCAGGATTATTGCGCCTCCGATTTCAGTCAATGACGTAGTGTATACCTATGCCAGTGACGGTACGCTGGGTGCTTACACTTATATCAACGACGCTGCCGATATTGAAATTGACACACCTTCAATTGAAGATGAACAGAAAACTGAAGATGCAGCACAACAAGATTTAGATGAAAAAAATGATAATGTAAAAGATGAAAGTGGTCCGCTTGAACGTTTGTTGGACTTCTTCACCTCGGACGAGGATGAGAACAAAAAAGAAAAAGAGCAATTAAAATAATAGTTACCTGTAAACTACCTACATTATTCTCACCACCCTGTCTGAATTATGAAATCCGTCATTGCCATCGTTGGACGCCCCAACGTAGGTAAATCAACATTATTCAACCGGCTTACCCGGAGCCGTAATGCACTGGTCGCTGATCAGCCGGGTGTCACCCGCGATCGTCAATACGGCATCGCTCAATACGGAGAACACACCTTCATCCTTGTCGATACTGGCGGATTGATCGAAGCCGGGACTGCTACAAACAGCATTGAAAATCTGATTATAGAACAATCATTACAGGCTGTACGTGAAGCGGATGCCGTGATCTGGCTGGTCGATGGCCGCGATGGCCTGACAGCAGCAGATGAAACCCTGGCCATGCAACTGCGGCCGTTGTGCACACATCTCTATCTGGCTGTTAATAAAACTGAAGGCCTTGATGCCGATATTGTAACTGCTGAATTCCATGCACTGGGAGTCGGCAAACCATATGCCATATCGGCACAAAGAGGTAGCGGCATTGCGATTTTGATTGCGGACATTATCTCTGCACTGCCTCAGCCAACTGACATGAGTAATGAAACTGATCAAGGGCTCAGGATTACCGTGCTCGGCCGTCCGAATGTCGGCAAATCGACATTGGTCAACCGGATTCTTGGAGAAGAACGGATGCTGACATTTGATCAACCTGGCACTACGCGCGACAGTATTGCAATCCCTTTTGAACGTAATGGCAAATCATATGTTTTAATAGACACTGCAGGTGTGCGCCGCCACGCGCGGGTTACTGGCACGATTGAAAAAATCAGTGTAATCAAAACACTTCAGGCCATAGATAATACTGATATTGTTGTTCTGATAACTGATGCACAGGACAGTGTTACCGAACAGGATGCGACTCTGTTGGGTCTGGTTGTGGAAAGCGGCAAGTCCCTGATTATTGCCATCAACAAATGGGATGGCCTTGAATCATCACAGCGTACTTTGATCCGTGCGCAGTTTGATCGCAAACTGGGGTTTATTGATTATGCCTGCGTGCATTACATCTCGGCCCTGCATGGGAGTGGAGTGGGCAAGATGTTTGAATCCATCGACAAGATCGGCAAATCGATAGCCATTACACCTTCTACTTCTGTGCTTACCGATTTTTTACATCAGTCTGTGGAAAGCCACCAGCCACCAATGATACGCGGGCGCCGTATAAAACTCCGCTATGCGCACCTCGGGGGACATAACCCGTTACGGATCATTATCCATGGCAACCAGACTGGACATGTGCCGGATACTTATCGCCGCTATCTTTCCAATAACTTTCGTAAACTGTTAAGACTGACAGGCACACCCGTACTTATTGGATTCAAACAGGGTGCAAATCCATATAAAGACGGCCCCTATCAAGGCAAGCGAAATAATCCAGCAAGGGGTGAAACGCAAAAACGCAGACGATCAGTACGACACGTTAGAGACAGCGTCAAATAGCCAACGATGAGTTCGCTCATCTTGCAGCAATGCTATTGTATTGGGCCTGTAACAAAGTCAGGATTTTTGTCGCGTCCTGACTTGCAGCCCATTCCCCTTTTTCGTCGAGAACAACCAGTTCCGTTTTATCTCCCACACCGGTCAGGTTGATCTGAAATTCCCTGCCTTCGGATTCATCATCTTTCCAAAATTTGAGTTTAGAGAGCAATCCCTTTTTCTCTTCAGTGTTCTCATAAAAAAGAACATGGTAAAGCCCCTTGCTGCGGTCCTGGTTTTCTATGAAGAAACCTGCCTTAAGCAGCGCATCTTCCGTCAAACTCCAGGCCTGGGTAAATTCCTCCGGTAAAGACAGGTATACCTTGTTATCACCAAGGCTCAGCATCTCTGCCTTCTTCACAGGCGTGGAAGCGGTGCTTGTGGAACTTGTGGCAGGTGAAACTCTGGATGTAGATTTGCTTTTCCAGATCACTGTTTTTCCCCACATCTACCCATTCGGTGTTTTCATCTGCACCGGCAATTTTTTCCTGTCTCTCATTCGTTATAAACAATACGCTGCTTCCCGAAGCTTCACCGGGCTCGGAAATGATCTTGAACCTGTCGCGAAACGCAGTTATACCTTCACTGTCCGATTCCAGCCAGCCTGTCTCCAGGACGCCAAGATCCGCATCATCCAGCTCCAGGGCATAACCTTTGGCAGTCCAGAATTCCCGCAGCTTGGGCCAGATCTCGACAGAACTACCCGGTACCGACAACCATTGCTCATCAGCCAGGGCATCAACACTTGCGCCCGGCACGCCACCACTTCGTCGCAGGGTTTTCTGGCGCTCGAATTCAGACGGGACTTCCAGATCCGGCAGGGATTCACTTTTCTTGTACTCCGTACGCCTGTCAGGAATAACTTCATCAAGCTTGGGAACGTATTCACAGGCATTAATGAACAACAAGGATGCAATAATAAAAATAAACCGTTTCACCATCATGATTACTCTTTAGATAAGGTTGGCCTGCTTCATGGCATCCAATACAGGTCCTTCTGATGCCCTGGATAACCAGGTCAAAGGCAAACGTATGCCTTTTTCAATCAGGCCCATTCTGTTTAATGCCCACTTTACAGGGATTGGATTCGATTCAATAAATAAGTTCTTGTGTAATCCGGACAGCGTATTATCAATCGCTGCCGCTGCCTGTGCATCCCCCTTTATTGCCAGCATACACATTTCATGCATGGCCCGGGGTGCAACATTGGCCGTTACCGAAATTACACCATCGCCGCCGCGCAGGATAAATTCCCTAGTAGTTGCATCATCACCACTGACCAGCATGAAAGCAGCGCCGCATAGCTCACGTATCTTATCAACCCTGCCCAGATCTGCCGTGGCCTCTTTAATACCGATGATGTTATCTACTTTGGACAAACGGCCCACTGTTTCGGGTAACATATCACAGGCAGTGCGGCCGGGCACATTATAAAGAATTTGCGGGATGGCAACAGCGTCTGCAACCGCCTTGTGATGCAGATAGAGACCTTCCTGGGTTGGCTTGTTGTAATATGGCGTCACCAGAAGACAGGCATCGGCCCCCGCTTCTTTCGCGCATTGGGTCAGGTGAATGGCCTCTGTAGTGGAATTGGCGCCTGTCCCTGCAATCACCGGGATCCGGCCCTTCACTATTTCAATCATCAGACGGATGACTTCGCAATGCTCTTTTTCATTTAATGTGGCAGATTCCCCGGTCGTCCCCACCGCAACAATGGCGTCAGTACCATGTTCAATCTGGTATTCAATCAACCGCTCCAGACCTTCAAGGTCGAGTGCGGTGTCCGGCGCAACGCCGGTATGCATTGGCGTAGCAATCGCTACCATGCTTCCCTGGAACATTATCTAAACCTTATTTTAAACGTACCTGGTGGTTGCCCCTGACAAAAAGACACTGTGCTGGACAAAAATCTTCTGTCCGGTATCAAGGGCCTGATATATGAACCAGTATACTACAGCTGTCGAATAACGATAAAATCGTTGCATCATGTAAAACTATAAAAATCAGGATTAATGGAAAATTATCTTGTTATCACGGCACTGGGGAAACACAACCCGGCCCTTGTTGAACAATTCACCCGCGCAATCAAAGAATACGGATGCAGCATTGTTGAAAGCCGCATGACGGTCCTCGGCAGTGAATTCTGCGTTCTGATGATGCTTTCCGGGACATGGGACGCGATCGCAAAGATCGAAGACATGTTGCCAAAGCTGGGAAACAAGATTGAGATGTCGATCATGACAAAACGCACGGTGATTGCGAAAGACGTTAGTAACCTGATGCCTTACGCGATCGATGTCGTATCATTTGATCATATCGGCATTGTGCATGATATTATAAAATTCATTGCAGAAAATAATATCGGAATCCAGGACATGTATACCAATACCTATAAGGCGAGTAACACCGGCACACAGATGTTTTCCCTGCATATGGCTATTAACATACCCGTAGACGTTTCAATTTCATCCATTCGCGGTGAATTCATGGATTTTTGCGATAAATTAAATCTGGACGCAATTATGGAACCTGTTAAATAATATGTACAGGATGTACGGGTCGAAAATTGTTCCATGCATTTTCGACACTTCCGCCGTCCCTGGCGGTCGTAGCTGCGGGTGCAGGACGCTTACATGGAAGTAAGCGGTAGAAAACGTCAGGAACACGTTTTCGAGCGGCGGGTGATTGGTGATTAAAATATAATTTATTTTTAAATGATAAACTGCAATTTATAAACGATGAGCAAAGTCAGCATAGGCAAGAAAGTAACCGATTTCAGTTTGCAGTCGACCGGCGATCAGACGATTAGATTATCCGATCTGAAAGGCAGGAAGGTTGTCCTGTATTTCTATCCCAAAGACAGCACCCCGGGTTGCACACGCGAAGGACAGGATTTTCGTGACAGCATAAAAAAATTCAAATCGGGAAACACCGTCATTTTGGGCGTATCACGTGACAATCTGAGTTCTCATGAAAATTTCAAACGCAAGGAGTGCTTCCCGTTCGAGCTTTTGTCAGACGCAGATGAAACATTATGCAAACAATTCGATGTCATCAAGAAAAAAAATATATACGGGAAAAAAGTCACGGGTATCGAACGCAGTACGTTCCTGATCGATGAAAAGGGCATACTTATAAAAGAGTGGCGTAAAGTTAATGTGGATGGGCACGTTGCGGAAGTACTGGACGCGATAAAGAACTGTTGAACTCCCCCTGCATTTTTAATTCCTGAATAGTGACAGAATAAAAAAATGGGGCGCAGGAGATGCGCCCCGAAGGTAAGCTCAGATGCTGAGCAGAATAAACTTGATTGGAGGAGGTTCTGATATAGATATCGCATCAATCATGCCAACTTCTTATTGCGTTAAAATTCAAAAACATAGTCAAACCCATCAGGATTGACTCACATGCCCGGTGCACCTACATTGAATAAACAAGCACTCAAAAGGTGCAAAATTCCTCGATATCCCAACATAGATAAATGTACAGCTGACATGGATCACGCCTTGGCAGAGATCGATTTTCAAACATTGGCCCGGCAAATCAAGACATGGGGTGAGGCGTTGGGCTTTCAACAAACGGGCATCTCCGGAACTGACATTTCAGAAGATGAACTGCATTTGTTGAACTGGCTGCATTCAGGCATGCATGGAGAGATGGCCTATATGCAACGGCATGGAACGAAACGCAGCCGACCTGCTGATCTCCTGCCCGGTACCATACGTGTCATCTCGGTGCGTATGGATTACCTGCCGCCTGAGGCAGAACACCCAAAGAAGGTATTAAATGATTCCAGTCTCGCTTATATCTCACGTTATGCCGTGGGCCGTGATTATCACAAGGTCATCCGTGCACGCCTGCAAAAACTCGCACATAAGATTGAATCGCATACCGGGACATTCGGTTATCGCGCATTTGTCGACAGTGCACCCGTGCTGGAAAAAGCCTTAGGGCGTAATGCAGGCCTCGGATGGATTGGCAAACACAGCAACCTGATCAATCCCAAAGCAGGTTCATGGTTTTTTATTGGGGAGTTATATACGGATCTGCCTTTGCCTGTTGATGAACCATTCACCTCTAATCACTGTTGCACCTGTCAGGCATGTATCGATATTTGTCCAACACAAGCCATTACCGGTCCCTACCAGGTAGATGCTCGACGTTGCATCTCTTATCTCACCATCGAATTGCGCAGCTCGATCCCGGAGGAGTTCCGTCCGCTGATCGGTAACC
>JAENIZ010000098.1 GCA_016844485.1 Gammaproteobacteria bacterium
AGGACCGGACAGGCCAAGAAAGATATCGGCACCCTTAATCGCATCTGCTAGAGTCCGGGCTTTGGTATCACTGGCGAACATGCGTTTATGTGGACTTAACCCACCGGCACGATTCCGATAAATTACGCCGGATCGATCAATCACAATGATATTTTCCTTAGACAATCCAAGCCTGACGAGCAATTTCAGACAGGAGATCCCAGACGCGCCTGCCCCTGTGGTTACGATTTTTACTTCCTCCAGCTTTTTATCTACAACACGCAAGGCATTCAGGATCGCTGCAGAAACAATAATCGCGGTGCCATGCTGATCGTCATGGAAGATTGGGATCTTGAGACGGTTACGTAACTTGCCCTCAACCTGAAAACATTCCGGTGCCTTGATGTCTTCCAGATTGATACCACCGAAGGTGGGTTCAAGACTGGCAATGATCTCAATCAGTTTATCCGGGTCCTTTTCATTAATCTCAATATCAAAGACATCAATTCCGGCAAATTTCTTGAATAAAACCGCCTTGCCTTCCATGACCGGCTTTGCCGCCAGTGGCCCAATATCACCCAGACCAAGGACAGCAGTGCCATTGGTAATGACCGCCACCAGATTAGAGCGTGCAGTCATCTCGGCCACAGCGGCAGGATCTGAAACGATGGCGTTACAAGCTTCAGCCACACCCGGACTATAGGCGAGGGCCAGATCACGTTGATTGGCAAGTGGTTTGGTCGCGACAACCTCTATCTTGCCTGGTCTGGGATAGCGATGATAATCAAGCGCGTTTTTTTCTATATCATCCGACATGTTGTTCCGATGTGTTGTTGTCCCGGCACTGGGTAACAACCCAAATTACCGGGATCAGCATGATAAATTCAGGTTACGGGATAATCTTAATATAGATTAGACAAAAGAACCTGTAAAGTATTCAATAAAAAGGATTAAATTTATCAAAAATGGATTTATTACACGAGATTTATGCGCAAATCCATTCAGAACGGCATTCCGCCGGGAGGAAGCTTGCCGCCCAACCCGCGCAGCATATTGTTTATCCCGCCCTTTCCCGTAAACCGCTTCATCATCTTCTGCATCTGGTCGAACTGTTTCAGCAGCCGATTCACATCCTGTATCTGCGTACCGGAGCCTGCCGCTATCCGTTTTTTGCGCGATCCTTTGATGATATCGGGTGTGCGCCGCTCCATTAATGTCATGGAACTGATAATCGCCTCAAGTTTTATAAATTCCTTATCGCCTTTGTGCGCATCTATATTTTTTGCTGATGCCGGAATACCCGGCAATTTTTCGAGCAGATTTCCAATACCCCCCATGTTGCGCATTTGTTGCAACTGTTCACGAAAATCTTCCAGGGTAAATCTCTTGCCCTTCTTCAATTTCGTGGCCAGTTTTTGGGCCTTCTCCTTATCTGTTTTTTGTTCTACTTCTTCTATCAGGCTGAGTACATCACCCATACCCAGGATACGTGAGGCAATACGATCCGGGTGGAAAGGCACAAGCGCTGATGTTTTTTCTCCTGTGCCCATAAACTTGATGGGTTTCCCCGTGACATACCGGACCGAGAGTGCGGCGCCACCGCGCGCATCACCATCCGTCTTGGTCAGGATAACACCCGTTAAAGGTAAGGCACGGTTAAAGACCTGTGCGGCATTCACGGCATCCTGACCCATCATGCTGTCGACAACAAACAAGGTATCACTCGGATTTAATACTGCATGCAATTGCTGAATTTCATGCATCATCACGTCATCGATGTGTAGTCGTCCTGCACTATCAACGATCAGGGCATCGACATATTGCTTGCGTGCATCGTCCAGTGCAGACCTGGCAATCTGGACAGGGCCATGATCAACTGCACTGGGAAAAAATTTAACGTTTATTTCGGCAGCTAATGTTTGTAACTGATCAATAGCGGCAGGACGGTAAATATCACAACTAACGACCATGGATTTTTTGTTCAGTTTTTCCTTTAGATAACGAGCGAGCTTGACTACCGTTGTGGTCTTGCCGGTACCTTGCAGACCCGCTAAAAGGATAATTGCCGGAGGTTGGGTGTTGAAATTTAACCCGGTATTGATATCACCCATTAAAGAAACAAGTTCTTCATTGACGATTTTTATAACCACCTGTCCGGGTGTCAGGCTGGTCATCACCTCTTTTCCAAGGGCGCGTTGTCTGACATGCTCTATGAATTCCCGTACCACGGGTAATGCAACATCAGCCTCGAGCAGGGCTGTGCGCACCTCGCGCAGGGTATTCGAGATATTGTCTTCGGTCAGGCGGCCATGGCCGCGAAGATCCTTTATTGTGCGTCCAAGACGTTCAGAGATATTTTCAAACATAATTATGAGAAAAATTTGATGACATCGTACAATGCTTCAAGCTAACAGATTATTTATGGAAATGACCTTCAACGAAACCGCTAAGTATGCAATCATACAAATAAATTCAATCAAGATCATACAATGATTATCTTCATAAGTGTCGTTGCTATTATATTTTATTTACTCGCCACGATTAGATTAGGCAGTGGTTTGTTCCACCCCGGCGATGAAAGAAAGCGCTTCTTTAAATCCCAGTTTTTCATCTTTGGACTCATTGCATTGCTGTTACACAGTATAGTGCTCTATCAAAATATCAACATCATTGGCGGCCTGAATCTGGGATTCTACAATGCCTTGTCACTAATGAGCTGTGGTGTTTCATTTATCGTACTAATAACCACCTTGAGTAAACCACTGGAAAATCTGGCCATCATCTTTTTTCCACTGACTGCGGTAGCACTGTTACTCGAGATCATCTTTCAGAGCAGCCGTATCCTGCCTGATACAGCGCCCATGGGACTGCATTTACATGTACTGTTATCCATCTGTGCCTACAGTCTGCTTACGATCGCCGCACTTCAAGCGGCATTGCTTGCCCTGCAGGATCGACAGATCAGCATTAAACATCCTGCCAATATCATGCAATTCCCCCCCATGCAGATCATGGAGGAATTGCTGATACAGATCATCGCCATCGGTTTCTTTATGTTGAGTCTCAGTCTCGCGACGGGATTGATGTTTTTGCATGATATTTTCTCCCAGCATCTGGCACACAAGGCGGTGTTTTCCATACTCGCATGGATCATCTTTGGCATTCTGCTCTGGGGCCGCTGGACGCGCGGCTGGCGCGGCAAAAAAGCGATACGCTGGACCATCGGCGGCTTCATCTCGCTGATGCTGGCCTATTTCGGATCCAAGCTGGTCCTGGAATTGATCCTGAAAAGAGTATAGCAATCAAAAAGTTATAATTGTTGCTTGCGCCTCCCTATCCCCATCATCGAAAATACAGCTCCTGATATAGATTAAGGTTAGTGATTGTTTGGACGATATTTCCCTATCTCTACTCTTCGGCATACTGTTTCTACTGATCCTGCTCTCCGCATTCTTCTCCGTTTCAGAGACCGGGATGATGGCCCTGAATCGATACCGTCTGCGCCACCTAGTCAAAGACAAACATCGGGGAGCCATCCTGGCAAATGCCCTGCTGGAACGTCCTGACCGGCTTATCGGTCTGATCCTGCTCGGCAATAATCTGGCTAATTTTCTGGCAGTATCTATTGCGACTCTCATTGCTGTACGGCTAATCGGTGAAGCAGGTTATGCGATAGCCCCCATATTGCTGACACCCATCGTATTAATATTTGCCGAAATGGCGCCCAAGACCTATGCCGCTATCCGCCCGGAGAAAGTTGCCCTGACTGCATCTTATGTTCTCAATCCACTAATGAAGATTTGTTATCCCTTTGTCTATGCGATCAGCACGTTCAGCAATGGCATTATTGCACTCTTTGGAATCAATCCTGAAGACCGGGAAAATGCGCCGTTGAGCCGTGAAGAACTCAGAACCATTGTACGCGAAGCAGGGGCAATGATTCCCACAAAACATCAACGCATGCTGCTTAGCATCCTTGATCTTGAAAATGAAACCGTTGATGACATCATGGTGCCGCGTAGTGAACTGATTGGGATTGATCTGAATGATCCTCCCAATGAGATTCTCGAGCAATTGACCAATTGTCAGCATACCCGCCTGATTGTATATCGCGACAATATCGATAATCTCATCGGAATGCTGCATGTGCGGCGCGTCCTGCGTGTATTGACAGATAAAAATGAATTTACTCCCGCTGATCTTGAAAAGATCACGTCAGAACCATATTACGTACCTGAAGGCACACCATTACATACACAACTCGTCAATTTTCAGCGCCAAAAACGGCGCACCGGACTTGTGGTGGATGAATACGGTGTCATCCAGGGCATGGTCACTCTGGAAGATATCCTGGAAGAAATCGTCGGTGAATTCACAACTGACATGCAAACCTTCAATCAGGACATCCATTCACAGCAGGATGGATCAGTTATTATTGACGGCACTGCCACAATCCGCGATATCAACAAACAACTGCACTGGAAGTTACCTGCAGACGGGCCCAAGACCCTGAATGGCCTGATTCTCGAACATCTTGAGAATATTCCCGAGGCCGGAACCAGCCTGCGCATCGGGCATTACGCAGTTGAGATCACCCAGGCGGCAGAAAATGCCGTAAAGACGGCCAAGATCACTTTAATCAAAGATGATACGGGTCAGCATGACTCCGCCAGATCAGCGTAATCATTCAAAACTGTTCTAATGCATCCGACAGGCGATTGACGACCGTTATAGTTAACCCCTTTATCCCCTGCCGTGGACTATTGGCCTGGGGGATGATGGCCTGTTTGAAACCATGCTTGACCGCCTCATGCAGCCGTTCCGGACCGTTCTGTACCGGTCTTATCTCACCTGCCAGGCCAACTTCTCCGAACACCACCAGATCTTTCGGCAAGGGAACATTTTTCAGACTGGATATGACTGCCAAAATGACCGCAAGGTCCGCCGCCGTCTCGATAATCTTTACGCCACATACTACATTCACAAATACATCCTGATTATATGT
>JAENIZ010000099.1 GCA_016844485.1 Gammaproteobacteria bacterium
ATTGAACCCTTGCTGCAATTGAATCCTGATTATCTTGGATTTCGTGGCGCATTATGCAGGAAACAGCAAAGACAGCAGGCAATTGATGTGATGGCGGTACACCGTATTCGTGCAATGATCCCTGCAACAGCAGCGCCATTTTACGGCGATAGAAAGATCATGGTATCGGCAAATTAAGGAGGAAAGAGTTATGGCACAGTGGCGCAAGAAAGAAAAAGACGCGACTTACACTCCGGAAGAGATCGAGGCCCGTCTGAAAGATGAACTGCCCAAATGGTATTACGAAGATGGATGGATCCGCCGTAAATATAAAACCAGTGGCTGGAAAGGGACGTTAATGGTGATTAATACCATAGGTCATCTGGCTGAAGTCGCGTTTCATCATCCGGACATTACCGCATCCTATGCCTTTGTTATCGTTAAACTGATGAACCACGCCGCCAAGGGAGTGACGGATAAAGATTTTGAACTGGCGAAAAAAATGGAAGAGGTCATCATGTGGCAGCCGGGTAAGGAAGAGGGCAGTGCACTGGAAGGCACGCCGGACGATCCGAGATTTAAATACATCAAATACGACTAAGCTTCATTTATATCCAAAACATTCGTCATTCCGGCCGCAGCGATAGCGAAGCAGAAAAATTGCTCCTGCATTTTCTGCATTTCCGCCATCCATAGCGGTCAGCCGGTATCCCCTTCCCCCTATCAGGGGGAAGGTAGGATGGGGGCACATTAGTTTACTGGATGCCCGCTTCGGCTTTGGCTTCCTCGATCGCTGTTCCCGACGCGATTCTACCTCCTACTTCCTTGTAATCGTGCGTCGCTCTAACGCCTGCTCACCACTCCTGCGCCCGCAGTATTAGTGCTTCCATGCAGGCGTCCGTTTTTCGTCACTTTTTGCCTTTTTGACCATGGATGGACTTATGCCGCGGGCGCAAGGATGCGCAAGAGTGGTGTCTCGTACTCACCTAAGAATTTTTCAAAACAAGAAATAAATCGAATAATCTTCGTCATGGCGTGAGCCGGATTCGCACCGGGCATCGGCACACGCTGGGGGTAATTTTCCACGATGCGGAATGAACTTGAATTAATCAGCCCAGCATTTGCTTATATGTCAGTTTTGACATATTATTAGTTTATGAAATTCAGGGACGAAAAGCCTCTCGTGTGGTTAAGTGGTGAAATCAAGACGCCACCTTTTTCTGTGGACGCGCGGATAGAAGCAGGGTATCTGTTAAGACTTCTGCAACGTGGTGATAAATTGAGCATGCCCCAATCCAGGCCCATGCCCACGATAGGTAAGCGTTGTCATGAATTACGTATTACAGACGAAAATATTATCTGGCGAATTATTTATCGTACTGATTCTGATGCAGTGGTAATTCTTGAAATTTTCAATAAAAAGACCAATCAAACGCCGAAACAAATAATTGATATCTGTAAAAAACGATTAAGAGATTACAATGAAACAAGCTAAACGTAAAAAACTGGAATCCAGAGGCTGGAAAATCGGCTCGACAACAGACTTACTGAAACTGACAGCAGAGGAAGAAGCTTATATCGATCTAAAGCTTTCTCTTAGTGAAAGTCTGAAAAATCGCAGACAGGATAAAAACATGAGCCAATCTGAGCTGGCCAGATTAATCCAGTCCAGCCAGTCAAGAATTGCAAAAATGGAAGCAGGCGATCCCTCTGTATCAATGGACTTACTGGTTAAATCCTTGCTTGCGCTGGGCGCCTCAAAAAAGGATGTAGCTAAAGCAATTGCTGCATCATCAGACTGACCAAAGGTGATGCCGTCATCTTCGCAGTCCATCATCGTCCTGTGCAGGGTAAGCGCGGGATATACCGGGTCAATCTTCGTCACGGCGTCAGCCGGATTCGCACTGAACATCGTCATACTTTGGGTGTGATTTTTCACGATGTGGCATAAAACCAGAATCAATCAGCCAGGAGTGTAACAGACAAGGATTTTGAACTGGCTGATAATTCTGATCAATGTCTGATAACGACCCATAACAGACATTCGAGTTGAATGTAATGAACGGCAACTATCCAGCGTAAGCGGTCATTCGACTATAGACTTTGGACTGGTACTTTGTGTCAGGAACGGACGTTCTCTGGGATAGCCGTTTCTATTCGCTCCCTGAGAAGTAGGCGTTCTTTCCTGACCAATCCAGCCACTGCAAATTAACTCGATACTGTTTTGCCATGGATGAGCAAGACTCCATTTTTCCGCCATCTCATCTGTTACAACCTTGGTTATGACACTCCTACAGCCACCCATTTGGGCTCAGCTTTTCAGCTTGGTTTCAGTTTGCGCTGATACATTTTCAAGCAGTCAAAACATTGGATTGGAATACCATGAGAGACACAGCCAAGATTAAGGTCTGGGATCCGGTAGTGCGCATATTCCACTGGGTACTGGTTGCCAGCTTTACGATTGCCTACCTCACCGAAGAAAACTTTCTCACAATCCACATATGGGCAGGTTACATTATTTTCGGCCTGCTGGTCATACGTATTATTTGGGGCTTTATTGGTACCAAATATGCGCGTTTTAGTAACTTCGTTTACCGGCTAAAAACAGTCATACAATTTTTGAAAGACACGGCGATATTCAAAGCAAAGCGTTACCTTGGCCATAATCCTGCCGGTGGCGCTATGGTCATTTTATTAATGATCAGCCTGCTGATTACGATTTTTACCGGCCTAGTTGTTTATGGCGCTGAAGAACATGCGGGACCGCTTGCCCACTGGTTTGCCAGTACCCATAGTGCTTGGGGCGAGGCTGCCGAAGAGGCACACGAATTCTTTGCCAACTTCACATTGCTGCTTGTACTGGTCCATGTGCTTGGTGTGATTGTTGAAAGCCTTATTCATAAAGAGAACCTTGTTTCCGCCATGATTAACGGTTTCAAACCCGAAAAAATCCATTCGGAATAACAGGAGACAGATATGAAAATACATTATGTATTAATAATGGCATTTGGTTGTCTATCCACGAGTATTGCACTGGCAGATTCCCAGGCCGTCACCAAACTGTTAGGCGAGTACGCAGCACAAGGTGCAAACAACCCTGATGTCCAAGAGGGCCGATGGCTATGGTTCAAAACATTCAAAGGAGATGAAAGTTTTCCCGAACGCAGTTGTACCTCATGCCATACAGATAAGCTGAAGCAGGCCGGTAAACACGTTAAGACAAAAAAAGTTATTGACCCTATGGCACCTTCGATTAATCCCGAACGCTTAAGTAGCACTCAAAAGATCGAAAAGTGGTTCAAGCGTAACTGTAAATGGACTCTTGGCCGCGAATGCACGGCATCCGAAAAGGCCAACCTGTTGGCATACATCAAGCAACAATGAAGTAATGAGGAGGTCAACCATGAAAAGCGCACTTATAGTATCAAGCATGATTCTCGTTCTAGGTCTGGTGGTCGTCCCCATTGTCTGGGGCGATAATGAAGAATACTGGGCGCAATATGGTCATCGCTCTACCGGTGTTGCGCTGATATCCAATCCTGTCTATAAAGACGAGTGTGGCGGCGATTGTCACATGGCCTATCAACCCGGATTGTTACCTGCCAAGTCATGGGAAAAAATTATGTCCGGCCTTGAAGATCATTTTGGTGACAATGCAGAGCTGGATACCATGACGCATAAGGCTATCACTGACTTTCTTGTATCCAACAGTGCTGATAAATCAAACTATCGCCGTTCACGTCGATTCACGTCTTCAAACGAACTTGGTGATATCCCCATTCGTATTTCCGAAACGCCCTACTTCAAACATGAGCATGATGAAATTCCGGCGCGTATGGTCACTGGGAACAAGGATGTAAACAGCTTCAGCAACTGCAATGCCTGTCACCGCAAGGCGGAACAAGCGTCGTTCAGAGAACGTGATATATTTATACCCGGCTATGGACGATGGGACGACTAGGCACACAATAAACTTGGTCTATGAGACTATTATCAGCCTTTCTGCTTCGCGCACTGATCATCATGGTTCTGCTGGGCCAGATGTTCATTGCTCAGGCAGAAGGGGACCATGATGAAACCGAGCGGTTGCTTAAGTCGGATGATATCTTGTCGCTGGAGGTCATATTGGAGAAACTGCGGCCTCGCTACCCCGGAAAAATTCTCGAAGTGGAACTCGAAAGAAGATCCAATCACATTGTATACGTAGTGGAAATAGTGGGTGATGATGGTATCGTCCATGAACTTTATATTGATGCCAAAACGGGTGATGTCTTGCACAGCAAAGTGGATGACTAAACATGCGCTTGCTATTAGCTGAAGATGATCTGGATCTGGTGGCAATACTCAAAAAGGATCTGGAGGCAGCAGGCTATGCAGTTGATGTTGCTGACAATGGCATCGATGCGGAATATCTAGGCAACGAAGCGATTTATGATGTTGCCGTGCTCGACTTGGGACTACCTGGCCGTAACGGCATTGAAGTACTTAACAACTGGCGTGCCAAAGGTAACAAGCTGCCTGTGATCGTACTCACCGCCCGAAACGCATGGCATGAGCGAGTGGAGGGCTTCAAGGTGGGTGCCGACGACTATCTGGGAAAGCCGTTTCATGTAGAAGAACTTCTGGCTAGATTGACAGCATTGTTACATCGGACGAACCAGCAACCAGGCGGCACGCTGAGGGTTTGCGATCTGGGGCTAGATGAAGAACGGCAAACCGTGGAAGGGTACTATCCAAATCAGAACTCACTGACCACATATACGATCTGGACTCTGATAAAGACAGTAATGTTATCGAAGTCTATATCAGGCGTTTGCGCAAGTTGGTGGGCAGCGACTGCATCGAGACGCGGCGCGGCCAAGGCTATGTGTTCAAGAACAGCTGATGTGGTCTTTACAATCAAAACTTGGTTTCGGTCTGACACTTAGTCTCATCGCAGTATTTACTGTGCTGTGGTTTTTGGTCAGTTTGAATATCCAGTATCTTGCAGAAAAGTATATTT
>JAENIZ010000100.1 GCA_016844485.1 Gammaproteobacteria bacterium
TGATCCGCAGCACGCTTATACCATTCTCTGGCGGCGTTCATGTCCTTTTCGAGACCGTAGCCATTCTCATAGAAGACACCGAGATTAAATTGCGCCTGGGCGACCCCTTGGGCAGCCGATTTTCTGAACCAATTCAGTGCTTCTGCATAATTTTTATCCATGCCTTGTCCAAACGCATGCATCACGGCCAGGCTATATTGAGCGTGGCTGTGATCCTGATTTGCCGCCTTCAGAAAAAGTTCTGCGGCCTTCGTGTAGTTTTGCTCCAGACCAATGCCCCGGTAATACATCAGACCGAGGTTAAACTGGGAATCCGCGAGTCCCGCATTGGCAGATTGTTCCCACCACCGCGCGGCCTCAAGATAATCCTGCTTGACACCCTGACCCTGAAAATATTTAACACCAACATCATGTTGCACGACAGGAATACCTTGTTCAGCGGCTTTTATATACCACTTGATGGCCTCTTCCGGGTCTGCTGTTACCCCATGCCCGTAGTCATACATAATGCCCAGGGTGACCTGTGCCTGAGAATTTCCTTGTTCAGCCAGCGGTCTGAGTATTTCCAGTGCCTTTTTGTAGTCTTTGGCCTGGTACGCCTCCTTACCTTCTTCAAAACTCTGTGCGAGGGCGTAGGGTATCTGCCAGAGCACAAGGAAGACATAAAGGATGGTAATAGTGCGCATCGGGAAGGCGATGATCATGCTATGTTCTACGCCATTGTTTTTGCCAGGGCAAAGATCTCTTCGGCATCAAGTAGTTGATCATTACTTTCAAATAATTTCGCAATACAGGAACGGTGCAGGGCCAATTTTAGGGTACCAAAACCAATAGCGCCCCAGATAATCTTGCCATTTCTTTCCTTGCCTTTATCCATCATTTCTGTTCCTTCAATACCGAGAGGAGGTGTCGCGTTGGCATCAGCCATCATCTCAATCTTGGAATTGCCCTGCCAGTGGTGGGCATTCAGCAATTGAACGCCTGTGGCCCCGGCCGCAAAGACTATCTGTGCATCTTCGATAGCCCTGCCGCGGGCATCATTATCAGCTGCCCTAACCGGTTTTATATCCACTTTGAATCGTTCTTTGACCTCCCCACAGGCCTGTTGCGCGCGTGCCAGGTCGCGGGATGTCAATGATACTTCCGCCCCTTCTTTGGCGAGCATCACGGCCGCACGCCGGCCCACGGGCCCTGTCCCGGCCAGGACAACGGCCTTTTTACCTGATAATGTCCCACTGCTTAATAGCTTTGCAACACCGGCTGCTGCTGTTGTGTTACTGCCATTGCTGTCTAACATGACGGAAACCCGGAAACCGGCAAAAAATACCTTTTGTACTGCCTTGAAGAGTTTCTCACCGGCAACCATATCGCTGCCACCAATAAAAAGAGCGGTATATTTTTTTTCCTTCGGGGCACGTGTGAAAATCGCACCTTCAACGAGTGGTCTGACATTCTCCGGAGTACATCCGCCATGACCGATGACATGATCAGCCCCGCCATCGTAGGCCACAACGGTATCAAATACCGCAGCATGCGGATCAGTATCCAGTTGAAACAATAATTTTTTCATGTGACTTCCCCATATTTTTAATTTTTATTCCAAGTCAATTTTTTCATTAAAATCATCCTGCTCTTGTTGTTATCTATTAATCAACGCTATAGCCAAGTATCTCCATACTAACTTAACCCATGCCGTAGCACGCGACAACTCTATATATAAATGAGCCATCACGTTTTAGTCAAACTGCAATCTGCCCTATAATTCAACGATACGCATCACTTGGCATTCCAGCAGGGGGAGATAATGATAAAAGATAAATCCATCCAGGTTTTTCTGGACGAGCTTGCCAGCAAGGCATCAACGCCCGGTGGCGGCAGCGCAGCAGCCATTACTGGAGCAATGGGGGCCGCCCTGGTCAGTATGGTGTGTAATCTGACCATCGGTAAGAAAAATTATGAAAACGTCGAAGATGAACTGAAGGGGATACTAAAACAGGCTGAAGAATTGCGCATACGCCTGACAGACATGGTGCGTGCTGATGTCGAGGTCTTTAATCAGGTGATGGCAGCCTATGGTATGCCCAAGGAGACCGAGGCGGAAAAGGCCATCCGCAGCAAGGCCATACAGGTAGCGTTGTGTGCGGCAACGGATGTGCCGCTCAATTGTGCCCGTGCCTGTGCCGAGGTCATTGATCTCAGTAAAGTGGTGGCAGAGAAGGGTAATAAGAATGTTATCAGTGATGCCGGTGTGGCCGTGCTGGCGGCTTACGCTGCCTTACGCAGCGCCGCACTTAATGTTTATATCAATGTGGGCGGTATCAAGGACAAGAACTTCTCAGAGAATCGACTGGCTGAACTGAATAAAATACTTGAAGGAACGGATATACTGACAGAAGAGATTTATCAATTGGTGAAGAGCAAGCTTTAAGAGATGTGATCAGGGATCAGAGATCAGGAAACAACGATTATTCCAGCACCCGATCCCTGGCCCCCGACCCCTCATAAAAAACGCATGGACAAATCGATCGCACGCACATGCTTGGTAAGCGCACCTACCGAAATATAATCCACTCCTGTTGTAGCTGCGGCATGAATGTCTTGTAGACTGAAACCACCAGAGGCCTCAAGGCGTGCCCGGCCGGCAGTGAAGGTAACGGCCTGGCGCAGATCATCCAGTTTAAAATTGTCTAACAAAATTATATCGGCCCCGGCATCAATGGCTTCCTTTAATTGTTCAAGTGATTCCACTTCCACTTCCACTTCCACTTGGTGATCAGGATAACGTTGCCGCGCTGCCCGTACAGCTTGTGTTATTGAGCCGGCGGCGTTGATATGGTTTTCCTTAAGCAGGATGCCATCGAATAAACCAAGCCGATGATTCAATCCACCGCCACAGCGGACAGCATATTTTTGTGCCTCCCGCAGGCCGGGAATCGTCTTGCGCGTGTCCAGAAGTTTAGTGTTTGTTCCATTTAATGCCTTTGCATACTCGCGCGCGATACTTGCCGTGCCGGATAAGGTTTGAATGAAGTTCATGGCTGTCCGTTCTCCGCTAAGTAACGCCCGGGTAGGGCCTTCAAGCAGGCAAAGTTCCTGATCTTTTTTAATTTCATCCCCATCGTTTACATTCCATTTAATCGAGATGTTTTGATCCAGTTGCCGAAACACGCTATTGAACCAGGGTGTGCCACACAGGATGGCATCTTCGCGGGTGATGAGTTTTGCTTTTGAAAATTTATTTTCGGGTATAAGACTGGCGGACAGATCACCTGTCCCAAGGTCTTCCTGCAGGGCCTGACAAGCAACTTCATCGACGGATTTGAGTAAGTGCAATTTGGACTCCGGCTATGTCCGCCATTAGAGAATACGTTAATCTGTCTGGCAATAATAACGAAGGTAAGATATCGTCTGAGACAGGTTATTAGCCTAACATGTTATCAATTCTTTCAATATATTAAACCTTGAACCTGAATAATCATCTGAGACTTGATCGTAATGCGGAATGGCTGGAAGGTGTCCGGCGGATGTTATCGCCTAATCATGATGCGAGGCCAGCCAATACTGATATTGAACTCCTGGTGATTCATGGTATCAGTCTGCCTCCGGGCAAATTTGGAGGCGGTTATATCGATCAGCTGTTTACCAATACACTATCACCTGAGGCACATCCGTATTTTTCGGAGATCGCCGATTTACGGGTGGCTTCGCATGTCCTGATAAACCGGGAAGGTGAGATAACCCAGTATGTACCTTTTAACCGTCGCGCCTGGCATGCGGGTATGTCAGAATTCAAGGGACGTAAACTGTGTAATGATTTCTCGATAGGCATTGAACTTGAAGGCTGCGACGACCAACCTTACACGGAACAACAGTATGAATCGCTGTCAATACTGACGTTGATATTAAAAAGACACTGGCCTGCGATTAAAAACGATCATATTGTTGGTCATTGCCATATTGCTCCTGAGAGAAAAACTGACCCCGGACCTTCCTTTGACTGGACCCATTATTTTTACTTACTGAATAAATATGATGTGATTTGAGTTGAGATGACCTTAATTATCATTTTAATCGCCATGGCCGTAGAACATTTCATCAGTGTATCTGATGAAATGCGACGACTCGGCTGGTTTGAACACTATCAACATTGGCTTGAAAACCGTCTTGCACAATACAAGATATGGAACGGTGCCGGTGGTGTCATCTGTACATTATTAATACCGTTGCTTCTCGTTATTATAATTGACTGCGGCTTGAGAGAATTGTTTTTACCATTAGGGTTACTGTTCGCGCTGGCTGTTTTACTTTATACGCTTGGTCCGAAATATCTGAATGCGGAATTGGATGATTATATCGATGCCCTCGAAAAGGGAAACAGGGATGCGGCAGAGTTGTTTGCGCGCGAATTTGTTTCAAGTGAAACGTCTATCGAGCAGGAACAGATCATATTTGAAAATATTCTCGTTCAGGCCAACGAGCGGTTATTTGGCGTTCTTTTCTGGTTTATCGTGCTTGGACCGTTCGGCGCGTTGTTCTATCGTCTTGCCATTCTTTTGCGAATCCAGCAATCCGATATACATGGCAATTATGCGGATGCCGCGCGTGATCTTTGTGACATATTAAATTGGCCATCCGCAAGGTTATTGGCTTTGGGTTTTGCACTCAGTGGTGATTTGGTGGATGCCATCGAGGCCTGGCGCAAAGTCGAAAGGCAATTCTTGTCAGCCAATGAAGATGTCATCAAGGCCTGTGGTCTTGGCTCCCTGAGTTATCAGCATCCGGATGCTACTGATGTTGAATTATCCCTCGAAGATCATCATTACTGGATTCGCTCATTACAGGGACTGCTGAACAGGACGTTACTGGTCTGGCTGAGCGTACTGGGGTTGATGACATTGTCTGGCTGGCTGTCCTAACACGAATTACCCGCTGTTCAAATAATCCTGGATACGCATCATACGTAACCCTCTTACATCTGATACCAGCACACAGTCCCCTGCATACCAGTCGCCGAGTACAAAGCGTCTTGCCATTTGACCATTCAATATGAATTCATGGATCGCCTGTTTGTGAGTATGCCCATGGATTAATTCAGATACACCATGTTGTAACATAGCTTGTTCGACTGCAGGTTGGTGGACATCGATAATATAGGGTGATTTGTTCAGCGTTGTTTTGCGGGTGATGTTTCGTATTCCATGCCAGATTTTTACCCGCAGGAAAAACGGTATTACCAGAAACAACCTGATTGCGATGAGGTTGTTCACGATACGGCGATAGATCTGATATTTAATGTCTTTGGTGCATAGGGTATCCCCGTGCATCAATAACGTTTTTTTACCACCCAGCTCAATGGTGGCCGGATCATTAATGAGTAGCCCGCCGGATTTAACGGCAAAATCCCGGCCCAGCAGGTAATCACGATTACCCCGCATGATATACAGACACGCCCCGCTAGCCGTATATTCTGCGAGTTCGGAAATAATCTCCGGATGCGGCGGAGTATTATCATCGTCTCCGGCCCAGGCCTCAAACAGATCGCCCAGTATGTATAATGCGTCCGCCCTGCGCGCGGGGCCGCGCAACAGTTTTTTGAACAAGGTTAATTTTTCCGGACGTTCATTGCAGAGATGCAGATCAGAGATGAACAGGGTTGTTTGCATATAGTCGCAACAGACAGAATAGTATTATTCTATTTCTCTATTACTTCTGCCTTTTCAATAAGAATAGGTTCTTCCGGTACATCCTGAAAATCTGATCGTTTTGTCGTACTGACCTCTTCGATCTTTTCCACGATATCCAATCCATTAACGACCATGCCGAATACACAGTAGCCCCATCCATCATCCGTTTCAGAACGGAAATCCAGAAAGGCATTATCAGTCGTATTAATAAAGAATTGGGCACTGGCGGAATGCGGCTCCGGGGTGCGGGCCATCGCAATCGTACCGAAGAGATTTTTCAGTCCATTGTTGGCCTCATTTCTGATGGGGGGCCTGGTGGTTTTCTCTTTCATATGGACATCCAGCCCCACTCCATGGATGACGAAATCATCAATCACCCGGTGAAATATTGTCCCGTCATAATGACCATTTATGACATAGGAAATAAAGTTCTCCACGGTCTTTGGGGCCTTCTTGGCATCGAGTTCTAGGATAATACCGCCATAACTTGTTGTGAGTTGCACCTTCATGCTGGTCCTCCCCCCGTAGCTGGGTATGTGTATCTAATCTGGTGTGAGAGGATGAGGTTTATACCCCTCATTATTTATATGGTAAAGGCTTTCTGATTACACACAAGACAAAGGCAGATTTTATCCACGCATTTGAAAGGAGGTTTCAGCGATATTTACTTTTTCTTTGTGAGACCATGGGCTTTTCGTTAACATGCGTGAGCCCCCAGAGATTAATTGAATATTTTAAATGTTGACAATTTATAACAGTCTCACCGGTAAA
>JAENIZ010000101.1 GCA_016844485.1 Gammaproteobacteria bacterium
ATGACCAAACAACTGGTCATGGATTTTTGTTATGAGGGTGATGATCGCTCATTTCACGTACTAAATGCCGTATCACCGGCCTTTACCTGCGCCTTGCCTTTCAGCCGGCTATTGGTGGATGAGATTGAACGTAAACTGAATTAATACCAACTACACCAGACCAAAGAAAGGTTGTACATCAACCAGCGTATCGGGTTCTACATTTCCGCTCTCCATGGACAATACAATGAAGCAGTTGGCCTGTGACATTGATCGCAGAATGCCGGAACCCTGGGCGCCGGTTTTGCGTACGACCAGTTGTCCTGATTGATCCCGTTCCAGGATGCCGCGCTGATATTCAATGCGGCCAGGACGCTTTTTAAGCCTTGATTTACATAGTATTTTAACCGTCACCGGTTCAATCTGTTGTTCGCCCATGAGGTAACGCAGGGCAGGCTGGACAAATTGATAAAATGTCACCATGGCGGAGACCGGATTACCGGGCAGGCCAAAAAAAATGGTGTCCTTGATCTTGCCATAAGCAAGCGGCCGGCCGGGTTTCATAGCGACCTTCCAGAAGTTTTTCCTTGACATAATCAGCCTCCCCGACGGATACACCACCCGTTGTGATAAGGACATCGGCGGACCTCGCTGCTTCTTCAAATCCCAGTTGCAGATCAGCGCGGTCATCACGAATCACACCCATATCAATAATGTCTACACCGAGTCTCGTGAGCATGCCATGCAGGGTATAGCGGTTACTGTCATAGATTTGTCCGTCTTCGAGTTTATCTCCCACAGAGCGCAATTCATCCCCGGTGGAAAAGAAGGCCACGCGGAGTTTACGGGTAACTTCCACTTCGGCTATGCCCAGTGAGGCAATCAAACCGATATCTGCCGGCGTCAATCGTCTGCCTTTCTCAAGAGCCGTATCACCAACAGCAATATCTTCACCGGCTGCTCTGACATTTGCCCCGGTTTTTGTATCTGCTCCGATCCTGATGGTATTGCCGGATCGTTCAGCATGTTCCTGTATTACCACAGTATCTGTTCCTTCCGGCATGATGGCGCCTGTCATGATGCGTACACATTCACCGGGAAAAAGTTTTTCTTTATAGGGTTTACCTGCGAATGCTGTACCGGCAATCCGTAATTCACAGGTTCCCTGTGCAGGGAGATCAGAACTGAATATAGCGTAACCATCCATGGCAGAATTGGTTCCGGAAGGCACATTAATATTTGATGTGATATCTTCGGCAAGCACGCGATTCAATGCGTTGCGAACAGTCAGCTTCTCTAAAGATTCAATCGGTATGATTGCTTCCAGTATCTTTTTTAACGCGATATCCGCCGGAAGCGACGTCGGATCATAATCATCCATGCAACTGTTCTGTTTGATAAAGGCATCGGGGGTCATATGTCATGCACCGGCATTTTTACTAAAAGTATTCTGATTGTTGTCAATAAAATGTTTTATGATGAATTCTGCAATTTGCTCCGGTTTGTTCAGATCAAGGACGGGCAACGTCGTGCTGACAGGCAGTTCACCATCAGTCGCTATCGCGATAACGCTGTTGTCATCAGGATAAAATGGTGGTTTACCCAGCGCAGGCCTGATCAGTTCTATTTTTGGAAGCGTCTCAAGTTTGAATCCTTCAACCAGTATGAGATCCAGATTTTTCTGGTCGAGTTGCTGTATAAAATCGTCAAGAGAAATCTTTTCTTTGCTGTCTGACTCTACCATCAGGGCCCAGCGCTTTTCAGAACCGATCAACATCTGTCTGGCCCCGGCCTTGCGCAGCCTGTAGCTGTCTTTCCCTTCATGATCGATTTCGAAAGTATGATGGGCATGTTTGATCATACCAACGCGAATATTGCGCGCAGAAAATAATTGCAATAGTTCGACCAGCAGGGTTGTCTTGCCTGTCCCGCTCCAGGCGGCAAACCCGATAATCGGTACCTGTGATGAATACGTCACTGGACTCCTGCTTTCAATCTTGATTCTATAATTGACAGATCATCCTGTGTATTAATGTTAATGAAAGTATCCGGACAATCAGAAAAATCCGTAATTGCCAGTTTGTGTTGTTCAAACCATTTATCTATCTTACGCTCACCTTCCCCGAGAAACCCCAGAATGGAATCAAGCAGCATGGTCTTCATAAGCGTAAATACCGGTTGTATGTGCTCACCATTATGTGCGACGCTGATATCCGCTTTATCCTGTAATAATTGCAGATAGAGCCGTTGTACCAGATCTTTCGGGACAAATGGAGAATCACAGGGCGCTGTCACCATAAATGGGGTAGTAATGGCACGCAAGCTGCTCGCCATTCCCGCTAATGGACCACAGAAACCTTCAAATTCATCCGCAATGATGGGACAGCCATAATGGGCATAAATTTCCTGATTGCGATTGGCATTGATAATGACATGGCCGACCTGGGGGGTAATTGCATCCAGGACATATTGCACCATTGGACTGCCGGCCAGTTCAATCAACCCCTTGTCCTGGCCGCCCATGCGTTGGGCCTGACCGCCGGCGAGGATAACTCCGGTGAAAATGTGCCTGGTAACAGCTATATTTTCCATAGTGAGTTCAATATTGGATTATGGAACAATTGTAATCAAGTCGATACGGCACAGGAACCGTGTTTTTGGCAATCGAGAGAATGAATTTCAGGAGAGATTAAATGAATGACGATACTTTTAATATGGAATTACGCAAATTTCTGAAAAAAGTGGGCATCACCTCCCAGCGTGAGATTGAAAAGGCGGTCAATGAAGCTGTTGCTTCCGGCACTTTGAAAGGGAATGAAAAATTGCAGGCAAAAATGACTTTGGAAATCAGTGATATTGGTTTGAACACTGTCATTAAAGAAAAAATCGCTCTGGAGTAATGTGATCCTGAATCAGGATTTTACATTGGCCACCGAGAGTTTAGGCGGCAGCTCTGTATCAAATTCAATGTGTTCCGAGCCATTATAAATCAGGAAATGTTTACCCTGGGCACGGGAAAACATCGTCACACCGACATCCTGCGCCAGTTTAAGTCCCATCTGTGTGATCCCGGAGCGGGACAGGAGGGCGGGGATCCCCATTTGCGCCACTTTGATCACCATTTCTGAAGTCAGGCGGCCGGTGGTATAGAATAATTTGTCATTGCCGTTAATTCCTTCCAGCCACATTTTTCCAGCGATGGCATCGACTGCGTTATGGCGTCCAACATCTTCCATGAAAGTGATAATCTGGGTGCCATGACACAAAGCGCAACCATGAACGGCGCCCGCGGTTTTATACACGTCGTTATAGGCGTTCAGGTTTTTGAGTAATGTGTAGATGTCAGATTGTTTGAGCTTGAGGGGGACAAGCTTGATGTCTTCAAGTTGTTCCATGATATCGCCATAAATCGTGCCCTGTCCGCAGCCAGTGGTGACGGTGCGATTTTTCATCTTTTCCAGCCATTCATTATTTTCACTGATGGTGGTAACGACAGCGGCACTCACATCCCAGTCCACCTGGATGGATTTTATATCTTCGATGTTTTTTATCAGGCCCTGATTTTTCAAATAACCCAGAGTCAATAGTTCCGGCTGGGTACCGAGTGTCATCAAGGTGACAACCTCATAACGATCCAGATAGATCGTGAGCGGACGTTCATCGGCAATGTCCTGTTCCCGGATATTCTGGTATTCATCAACGGCGGTAACGGCCCGGGTCGGCGGGAGTCCGGCCTGAGTCATTTCCGGACGGTAAAGGGAGGACATGATCAGCCCCCGGTGACACTCATATGACGCAGGATAACGGGTTTGGCGCCGAGATCAAATTCATGACCTTTTGGTTTTATCGACATGGAATCCCTGATAGTCTGTTTGAGTCTTTCCATATCTCCGGGCCAGCCGCGGACGACATGACGCAGATCAACAGAGTGTTCCTGGCCCAGACAGAGCAGTAATCTTCCTTCACACGTCACGCGGACACGGTTACAGGACTCACAGAAATTATGACTGTGTGGTGAAATAAACCCCACGCGAGTGTCTGTTTCCATGATTCGATAATATCTTGCGGGACCGCCGGTAGATTCGGCCGTAGGTATAAGTGTATAGGTCTGCTCCAGGTCTGCACGGATTTGATCGCTGGAATAATATGCCTCGGCACGATCGTGATCGCCGATGACACCCAGCGGCATTTCTTCAATAAAGCTGATATCCATCCCTTTATCAGATGCAAACCGGACGAGATCAGTGACCTCATCATGATTGCGGTTTTTCAGGATAACAGCATTGATCTTGATACGGTCAAAGCCAGCATCAAGTACGGAGTGTATGCCCGCCAGTACCTTACCCAGATCACCCACACGGGTAATACGGCGGAATTTGTCCGGGTCGAGTGAATCAAGACTGATATTGATGCGCTTTACACCGGCATCTTTCAGATCACGGGCCAACCGGACAAGTTGCGAACCGTTTGTCGTGACAACCAGTTCTTTTATATCGGGTAATTGACCGATATCACGGAAGAGCTTTATCACATTGCGGCGGATGAGTGGTTCACCGCCGGTGATCCTGATTTTAGTTACACCCAATTCAGTAAATGCCTGAGCGACGACCGCAAGCTCCTCCAGCGTCAAGAGTTGGGCACGTGGGACAAACGTCATGTCTTCTGCCATGCAGTAGACACAGCGAAAATCACATCGGTCCGTGACCGAAATCCGTAGATAGGTAACGTGTCGGCCAAAACGATCAATCAGTGAACCCTGTAGGTGTGGCATCTTACCGGGCGCGGCCAAGAAGTCAGACTTGGTCTCGGAAGTAGGATTCATTAGTAGTTAGCCTCATGCACGATAGATTGTCTCGAAAATTCAAGTACATTGTATCACTAAATACCGCAGACGGGATTCATAACTACTTGACTTGGTAATAATTCTACCACGCTACAATCGTTCGGGAGATCGCGGATGATAAACATTATATGTCCCCTTGCTGCGCCAGGTCAGGTTAGAAGGAGCAGTGGCACGGTTATACAAGAGTGTCATATAGCAACCAGGCGATGATGATGAGCGGCACCAGGATCGGAATTTGGATGGCCTGAATCAGGACACCATTACCGATACCCAACCGATCACCTTCCTTTGTGTTAATCCAGAAATCGATCAAGACCGCGCCCGTAAAAAGATAAGTCAGGCTGCCGATGACCAGGGTAAACGTCTGGCTCTTAAGGGCAAGGAACAGTATCATTCCAATAACAAAAACTGCCACATATTCAAGCACAATGATGGACAATGCCCGGCGGAAGGGAACGGGTACGTTTATCATTAAGCGGGTGGCGACCCGCAGGGCCAGACTGTGAAAAAGGGCGACTACTGCACCGATAACAACAGCAATTAATATATCCCGGGGTGTCATAGTGTT
>JAENIZ010000102.1 GCA_016844485.1 Gammaproteobacteria bacterium
ATTAATACACCGAGATAGGTCTCGATGTCATGTATGGTCTTGTCCACGCCGGTTATGTTTACATCATGTCCCATAAAATTGGCAAATCCCACCAGCACTGCGGCGAGACCGACCAGACTGTGCAGTATGGCCACGAGTTCCGGCATCTGGGTCATCTCGACCTTGCGCGCAAGTTGTAAGCCGATAGCACCACCGATGGCCATACCACCGAATAATATGCTGTAGTTGGCCGACACGATTCCAAGAATGGTGGCAAGCAGGGCAATCGTCATGCCGATCATTCCATACAGATTCCCACGGCGGGATGTTTCCGGGTGACTCAGACCACCCAGTGCCAGGATAAAAAGGATGGTGGCGCCAATATACGCTACTGTGATAACTCCTGTTGGCATGGTCATCTCCTTTATTTCCTGAACATCTGCAGCATGCGCCGGGTGACGGCGAAACCACCCGCGATGTTGATGCTGGTAATCAGGGCAGAAATACCGGCGATGACCATGATCCATTTTTCAGGTGAAGATATCTGTATCAATGCGCCGATAATAATGATGCTGCTGATCGCGTTGGTAACACTCATTAACGGTGTATGCAGGGAAGGAGTAACGTTCCAGATCACCATGTAACCCACAAAACAGGCCAGCACGAATACGGTGAAGTGTTGCATGAAGGCCGGAGGTGCCACAAGGCCAAGTCCAAATAACGCCAGACCCCCAATCAGGAAGGGCATAATAAGCTGCCACGTACTGGGTGCTTTTTCTTCCTGTTTAACCGGTGCGGCTTGTTTTGCAGGAGCCTGTTTAGGTGCAGCTGAGATCGTTGGAGGAGGTGGCGGCCAGGTGATCTTGCCTTCTTTAATGACGGTCGCGCCACGAACAACTTCATCATCCATATTGACGACAACCTTGCCATTTTTCTCCGGACACATATCCGTGAGCAGGTGGCGTATATTGGTGGCATATAACTGGCTTGATTGTGTCGGGAGACGGCTTGGCAGATCGGTATATCCAATAATGTTAACACCGTGCTTGACAACAACCTTATTAGCCTCGGTCAGCTTGCAATTGCCCCCTTGTTCGGCAGCCAGATCGACAATCACGCTGCCGTTTTTCATGGTCTTTACCATCTCTTCGGTAATTAATTCCGGGGCTGGTTTACCGGGGATCAATGCAGTAGTAATGATGATATCCACTTCTTTTGCCTGTTTCGCAAAGAGTTCCATTTCCGCCTTGATAAATTCCGGACTCATGACCTTTGCGTAGCCGCCCACACCTGAACCTTCTTCTTTGAAATCCAGTTCAAGAAATTCCGCATCCATACTTTCAACCTGTTCCTTTACTTCCGGGCGTGTATCAAAGGCGCGTACGATCGCTCCCAGACTTTTTGCAGTACCAACCGCCGCAAGTCCGGCAACACCTGCACCGATCACCACAACTTTGGCGGGTGGTATTTTGCCTGCCGCGGTAATCTGCCCGGTAAAGAAACGTCCAAAATGTTGTGCGGCCTCGATAACGGCACGGTATCCTGCAATATTGGCCATGGAGCTCAATGCATCGAGTTTTTGTGCGCGAGAAATTCTTGGAACACTGTCCATGGCAAGTACAGTGATTTTTTTGGCGGCCAGCCGATTCATCAGTTCTTTATTCTGGGCAGGCCAGATAAAACTGATCAGGATTTTGCCTTCGTTGAGTAAATCGACCTCATCAACACCGAGAGCAGGATGCTTTGCGGGGGCCCTGACTTTAAGAATTATGTCAGATGAGGACCAGATGGATTTCGTATCGTTAACAATCTCTACACCAACTGCACGATAGGCATCGTCAGAAAAATTTGCTGCAGCACCGGCACCGGATTCGATAGCAACAGAAAATCCCAGTTTTTGTAATTGTTGTGCGGCTTCAGGAGTCGTCGCAACACGTTTCTCCCCGGGGTATATCTCCCTGGGCACACCGATTTTCATTATTTATTCCCCCAATTATCCAAGATGCTTATTCATGATACGGCCCAAAAAAAGTGCAGATGCTAGCATCGGTAACCACAAGCCACAAGCTGGCACAAAGAAAAGCCCGGTTTACGCCAGGCTTTTCTGATAAGTGCATATTGCTAGTGACTGACTTCAATCTTCGCCGGCAAAGGCACCAAGTATATGCAGTAAACTCGTGAACAGGTTATAAATAGATACATAAAGAGAAATTGTAGCCATTATGTAATTGGTCTCACCGCCATGAATCATTTCACTGGTCTGATATAGGATAAAGCCGGCCATCAGCATGATAAATACGGTAGAGACTGCAAGTGACAGGGCGGGGATGTTAAAAACCAGGGCACCTATGCCTGCCAGGAATGCTACCAGTATACCCACGAACAGATACCCACCCAGGAAGCTGAAATCCTTACGGGTAGTCAGCGCATAGCTTGAAAGACCCAGGAATATTACACCCGTACCTCCCATGGCCATCATCACCAGCTCAGCACCATTGGAATAGAAATTGAGGTAGGCATTGATCATCGGCCCGAGGGTCAGACCCATAAATCCTGTCAGTGCAAATACGGAAAGCAGACCCCACGCACTATTTCTGAGAGCTGTTGTCAGAAACAACAACCCAAAATAGCCTCCAAGGGTAACGAGGGGGCCCATATAGGGCATGTTTGTCGCGATAGAAATACCTGCCGTTAATGCACTGAACAGCAGTGTCATTGATAACAGCATATAGGTGTTTCGAATCAGTTTATTTGTTGCAAAAACTGATTCTGCCGTGTGAACGACAGCATAGGGATGCTGGCTCATAGTATGGTTACCTCCATTACAACTTTAACTGAATATACCATAATTATTTAAGGGTTTTGACGCAAGATTTCAAGGCTGGTCTCTTAAACTTTCGCGTATAAGCAATAAAATCCCAAAATACCGCCATTTCTTTGCTCAATTGTAACAATGCGGTATCCTCACGAGCCTTTGGAGAGGTGGCACGACTCCAGGGATGGAGGAGGTAGACTTTGTCGGGAACACAAAGTCGAGAGTGGCCGCGATCAGTTTGTCTGGAACAAACTGGAACAAGGGAACGTTACTGCTCTTGCGCGTCCATGCCGCACGCAGTATTAGTAATTCCATGTACGTTAGCGGACACTGGCCCTGAAGGGGCGAAGTACAGGGAGGTACGAAGTATTGCGGCAGTCACCGCCGCTGATCAACATGATGATTTATAAGGTGCTTATTAGTTACTGTTCATTTTTGGAGAGGTGGCAGAGTGGTCGAATGCGGCGGTCTTGAAAACCGTTGACCGTTTACACGGTCCGGGGGTTCGAATCCCTCCCTCTCCGCCAAATAACACAAAAGGTTCCATCGGAATCTTTTGTGTTATCAGGAGTAGGGAGATTTGATGAGAACCCCTTGGTTCGACAAATCGTCAGGACAGACGATTTGGAGCGCGGAGCGACCCCGCGAAAGCGGGGCAAGGTACATGGATGTACCGCAGCCAGTCCCCCCCCTCTCCGCCAAAATCAATAAGTTATGTGGATGGGTAAGTTACTGAAGCGGTACTGAATATTAGAAATTTGCATACATTATGCAAATATTACTACTAGGAGGAAAACCACGATTATTTACCGATCATCCTCTTCGTTATTATCATTGTTTTCTAGCTCATCCCAGTTTGGCTTAGGTATTGGAAATTTCCTATCTAGGTCACCTTAGATTTATCACTTCCATGATCAGGACCGTGACAAGGCTGCCCAAAAAGGCCCAAATGTGACATTAATATGCCGGCTACCATACCAATTAACCAACCTCCACCCATTCCCAATCCAAAATATTCATTTGCATAGTGTTGTATGCCTATATTCATATTCTCATTCATTTCTACGCACCCTTAAATAATTTTTCCGTCACACTAGTCACTCTATAATTTACATAATTAAGCAAAACGTAGGAATAAATGTCCAGATGAGAGTAATGTTGAGTGTCATAGGCACTCACTACAAACATGAAAATGATGGCTTATATGGCCCAGAGGTTTCGACAGAAACGCCGGGAGCGTTTTTGAACAGCGGAGCATAGCGACGCTGGCCCCGAAGGGGTAGTGGAGTACATGGATGTACGTAATAATCCCTCCCAAAACACGAGTCAGTCCCTCCCTCCCTTTTATCAGACTAACAGCCAATCTTCTGCATTCCTATATTTGGTTATATATATCATTTGTAATCAATATGTTATATTAATAAATTAAAGTTAATAATAGATTTTTATAAGGATTCAAACCTTCTGGCTTCAGAAATTATTTATGTTGATAATGCTGGGGCGCCAAAAATATAAATTTACCCTGTCTAAACATAAAATACTGAAAGGCAAACGCGTGGTTTTTACACGATTTAAGCAGCTTATTTGCAACCGCTATGTTGTTATCGCCTGTGCCTTGGCAGTTGTTTTTGTCGCCGGGGGGCAATACAACAAAATAAAAAATACTCCGGATCTGCACCGCCTGTATATGCAGAGTGCAGCTGTTACTGATCAACCCCCAGTTGTCTTTATTCATGGTGTCATGGGCAGTAAATTACGCGATAAAATTTCAGGGGAAGAGCTCTGGGTGGGATCACTTGACCGTCTATTGTTCAGTAATTATTCCGATTTGGCTCTTGAGATTGATCCTGAAACCCTGGAACCCAAACCCAGTTCAATTGAGGCCTTCGCAATCGCTGATAACGCAATAGGTAAGGATTTTTACGGCAAGATTGTCAGAACATTAGCTGACGTCGGGGAATACAAACTCGTTCACCTCGGAGAAAAGATAGATAAGACACAAAAAAATTATTATGTCTTTTATTATGACTGGCGGCAGGACAATGCTTCTACT
>JAENIZ010000167.1 GCA_016844485.1 Gammaproteobacteria bacterium
GCCTGTGCAGGAGCTAGCAAGGTAGATTCCATGGTCTTTTCATATTATTCAAATCTCTCCCGCAAACAGAAATCAATTTATCGCGCAAGTGACAAAATTAAAAGGATTAGTCTGCGCAACGCATCCTTGATTACCCCATTGGTAGCCAGACTGGAGGAGGCGCTCAGGAATGAAAATCGATCCAATATTGAAACCATAACAAGACAGCTTACCCAGACCATCATTAAAGATTTAAAGATACCGCCAGTTCGAGTAATAGTTCTGGCTGTCCGGCCCAGTCATGATTGGGGAGAATTACATGGACTGTATGAGCCAGCAGAAAAGAAACAGCAGGCCTGTATCAGTGTATGGATGCGCACAGCACATCACAAAAAAATAGTCGCGTTTCGGACATTTTTGAGGACGCTGTTGCATGAAATCTGTCATCACCTTGATTATGAATTATTTAATCTGGAAGATTCCTTGCATACGGAAGGGTTTTTCAAGCGTGAATCCAGTTTGTTCAAACAACTGGTTAATGGTTAGGAATCTCTGAATAATTATTCATGCTGTCATACCGGTGAAAACGACCCACAGGATGTGGGAAATGTCGCGAAAGGACATGGAGTCCGTAGCGACCGGCATCCAGTAAGCAATCGTTTTTACTAGATTCCGGCTTTCGCCGGAATGACGAATTAGAAACATTCGGGACTTATTCAGAGTCTCCTTAAAGTAAGGTTTCTGGCATAAAACCAGGAGGGATAAAAATGAAAAAAGTTTCCAAAGATAAAGGTGTCATCTTCGTGCTTCTTGAGAGGTTTAACAAACAAAGACTTCCACGCGCACGTGAGATGAAGAAGCGGGTTGATAGTGGTGAGTTACTGAATAAACATGATCACGCATTAATAAAAGAAGTTTTTTCTGATGCAAGAAAAATAGAACAACTTGTCGACCGGAATCCGGAATATCGCGAATTATATGAAAATGCCTTCAATCTCTGGAAAGGGATTATCGATAAAGACCTGGAGAACCAAAAGAAATCATCATAAATAACTGATCATTTATCGCAATGATTAATCACCTTATAAACTGGTCAGTTCGATGTGTGATAATCATTGTTATCGTTGCATCCACCATAATCCTCGTTCGTGCTTTTGATTCCCGCCGATTACCGGATTTGAAAATCTGGCATCGTCCAGTCCTCGAAAGTGAATTCAGTGCAACAGATGGCGATCAGATTTCCAGCCTGGAAGAATATCTCAAGCTGGAAGATCGCCTCTTTACAGAGTTGAATAATAATATCTACGAGAAACTCTCACCTGAAGAAAAACTTCCCTTAAGCCGCTACACAACGGGTAGTCCGGTCGACCCGGAAAAATATTCCCAAAACTGGAACCGCAGTTTTGAATTAATCCCGGAGAACATGCGCGGAGGAGTGTTGATGTTACACGGATTGACTGATTCACCTTACAGCATGAGACATCTGGCAGATATTTTTGAGGCACAGGGTTTCTATGTGCTCTGTCTCAGGATGCCGGGCCACGGTACCATACCAAGCGCATTGCTCAGGGCAACTTGGCCGGACTGGATGGCGGTGACCCGTTTGGGCGCCAGACAGGTACGCAATAAAGTCGGGGAAAAATTTCCATTTTATATTGTCGGCTATTCGAACGGTGGCGCCCTCACTGTGAAATATATTATGGAAGCGCTCGAGGATGAAAATCTGCCGATGCCGGGACGCGTGTTTGGATGCCTTATTTCGAAAAATTCCGCTGGCTCGATATTTATCCTGAATATGATCCCTTCAAGTACAACTCCTTTCCCAAGTCTGCCGGTGAACAATCATACCTGTTAACCCGGGCAATCAATAAACAACTGAAGCAACTGGTTCGATCAGGAAAAATTTCCGGGCTGCCGCCGATACTCACATTTCAATCCCTGGTTGATGCAACCATCCTGACGCATGCAATCGTGGACAATCTTTACAATAAACTGTCTCCAAATAATCATGAACTTGTGCTCTTCGATGTCAACCGATTGTCGGAAGTCGATTCATTTTTTCAGGAAAAAAATGATCTGTTGTTACGCAGATTGATGGACATGGATAAGTTACCTTACACCCTGTCATTACTCACCAATGCAAACAGCACTACACGGGAAGTCGTCGTTAAATCGAAAAAACCACAGTCCGGCATCGGGCCTGAAGAGCCGTTAGCAATGGAGTGGCCCAGAAAAGTCTATTCGTTATCTCACGTGGCCATTCCATTTCCGGAAGACGATCCTTTGTATGGACCTATGGGCCCCAATGCCTCCAATAATTACATTAATATCGGGACATTTTCTCCCAGGGGAGAAAAAGATATTCTCAATGTACCTACGGACCTCTTGATGCGTCTGCGTTACAATCCGTTTTTCGATTACATCAAGAACCGTATTGATGAAACTCTAAATAAGTGAACATTCAATAATAAAAATCGCTCATTTGGGATAAAAGGCAATTGTGACATTATGCAGCCGTACAGATACCTAACATTGTCAAATGTATTGCATACAGGCGTTGAGCACAGGAGACAGTCCATACACCGACTTTATACCACACTGGCTGGTTTCGCAGCCGCGCTCATCCTGAACTCGACGTTTGTCATGGCAGAGACAGTAAACGATAGCTCTGCTTTAGATCTGGCCAAACAGGAACAAAGTCCACTAACCCGCTTTTACACGTTACGGTTTGAGGATAATGCCCAATTCGGTTTCGGTCCGAACAACGAGGTCCTGAACTTCTTCAGAATCCAGCCGCTCATCCCTTTCAAACTGAACGAAAACTGGAGTCTCATCACACGGGCCGTGATACCGATTGTTCACCAACCCTGGCCGGAATCCACGGACGGGCTGAGTGACGTTGCCCTGACAATGTTCCTGACACCAGCCAGGGCAGGCAAGTTCATCTGGGGTGTGGGGCCTGCGCTGGTCTTGCCCACGGCCACTGACGAGATGATTGGCACCGAAAAATGGTCAGCGGGTCCGGCCGTCGCTGGCATATACATGAGTGGACCATGGGTAGTTGGCGCTGTCATTCAGAATGTGTGGTCATTTGCCGGAGATGATGGTCGGCAGGATGTCAACGCCATGACGCTGCGACCGATCATTAATTACAACCTGCCCAATGGCTGGTATCTGACCAGCAGCCCCAGCATCGCAGCGAACTGGAAGGCGGATAGCGATAACCGCTGGTTCGTGCCGCTCGGTGGCGGTGTGGGGAAGATCTTCACTGTCGGCGACTGGCAATTGCGATTACAGTTCTCGTTACTGTATCCGGAATGAATCGTTTTAGTATATTACTGGCTGGCATTGTAATAACGTTCGGTTTGGAGTGTCTTACCGCTGTCTACGCCGGAGATTAAAGAGCGCAAATTCGACAATATGAAACTCTCTAGTTATAAAGCATGACCTGGCTGCAACGCTACCGCCTGCGGCAATTTCTGAAAACCTCGTTCTGGTTCTGGCCATTTGTTGTCGTACTGATTAGCTTGTTTGTCGCGTTACCTATGGTTGACTGGTTCACCGCGCACGACTACCAGCTCGGGTTCCTCTGGCACGATCTCACTGCCGCTCGGGCGAGGGTTGTCCTGAGCAGCTTTTCGGCGTCGATGTTGACCTTTCTGGTCTTTGTCCTGTCGTCGCTGGTTATGGTCGTGCAACTGGCCAGCGCCCAGTTGACGCCACGGATCATGGCCATCACCTTCTCTGACATACAGGGAAGAATAATGACCTGTATGCTTTTGTTTTCGTTTTTCATG
>JAENIZ010000103.1 GCA_016844485.1 Gammaproteobacteria bacterium
CAATTTAAGGACAATACGTATTGTCTGATAAAATGTGATTGCATTTGGTCGCGAATGCAATCTTGAAATATTTAACCATAATATATAAAGGAGCAGTAACATGAAAGAATTTGAAATAACTGCCGAGCCACGGGAAGATGTAGGCAAAGGTGCGAGCCGCCGCCTGCGTCGAACCGGCAAGGTGCCTGGCATACTCTATGGGGCGGATAAGGAAGCTGCCGCAATTATCCTGGATCATGATGATATGTCCCATCATCTTGAGCATGAGGCCTTTTATTCCCACATCCTCACCCTGAAACTGGGCAAGGAAAAGCAGAAGGTGGTACTCAAGGATCTGCAGCGCCATCCTTTCAAGCCACGCATCCTGCATGTTGATCTGCAACGTGTCAGTGAGACGGAAAAACTGACCATGCGTGTACCGCTGCATTTTATCAATGAGGCTAAATGTATCGCTGTCAAAACGGGCGGCGGTGTTATCAGCCATATCATGACGGAAATTGAAGTCACATGTCTGCCCAGGGATTTGCCCGAGTACATCGAGGTCGACATGGCGGAAGTCGTTCTCAATCAAACCATTCATCTGGGTGAACTGAAATTGCCGCAGGGCGTGGAATCCTATGTCCTCACGCATGGCGGGGATCCTTCCCAATCAGTCGCCTCGGTGCACATACCCAAGGTTGTCGTCGAGGAGGAAGAAGTGGTTGCTGCTGCTGAAGGTATCGTGGAAGAAGGCGCCGTGCCTGCAGTCGCTGAGGAAGGTGCAAAAGAAGGCGAAGAACCTTCCGATAAGGATAAACCTTCCGGTAAAGATAAGTCTTCCGGCAAGGATAAATCTTCCGGTAAAGATAAGTCTGATAAAGATAAATAAAGACCAACAGGCACATCGTGCCATCTGCGATTAAACTGATGGTGGGCCTGGGTAATCCAGGCCCGGAACATTCCGGGACCCGACACAATGCCGGGTTCTGGTTTGTTGATGTCCTTGCCGCAAAATTTTCCCTGAAGTTCAGGCCTGAATCCAAATTCCAGTCAGAGATATGTCGCATTGACACGCAGGGATATGATTGCTGGTTGTGCAAACCCATGACGTTCATGAACGGAAGCGGTCATGCCGTTTCTGCAATTGCAAATTTCTACAAGATCCCCATTGAAGAGATTCTGGTAATACATGATGAAATCGATCTGGAAGCAGGGATTGTACGGCTGAAACAGGGAGGTGGTCATGGGGGACACAACGGCTTGCGTGACATCATCGAACAAACGGGGAGCAGTGATTTTAAACGCCTGCGTATTGGCGTCAGTCATCCGGGCAGCCGCGAGTATGTGACTCCCCATGTGCTGAGCCGCCCGGACGAGGATGATCACAGGATAATCATGGATGCTATTAACAGGAGCATGGATGTTGTCCCGCAAATACTCAGTGGTGAATTGGAAAAGGCAATGCATAAACTGCACGGAAGTGAAAAGTTAAGAGTGAAAAGTGAAAGGGAAAAAGATGAGGGATAATCAAATAAAATATTTCCCGCTTTCTGCTTTTCACTTTTCACCTTTCACTTAACTTATGGGTTTTAAATGCGGTATCGTCGGTTTACCCAATGTCGGTAAATCCACATTATTCAACGCGCTGACGAATTCCGGTATTCCCGCCGAAAATTATCCGTTCTGCACCATCGATCCCAATGTGGGTGTCGTGCCTATGCCCGATCCCCGCCTGCAACAACTTGCCGAGATCGTCAAACCCGCAAAAGTGGTACCAACGCACATGGAGTTTGTTGATATTGCCGGTCTGGTTGAAGGTGCGTCCGAGGGCGAAGGTCTGGGCAATAAATTTCTTGCGTATATCCGTGAGACACACGCGATTGCCCAGGTGGTGCGTTGTTTTCATAATGACAATATCGTTCATGTCGCAGGCAAGGTGGACCCGCTTGCGGATATTGAAGTCATTAATACTGAATTGTGTCTCGCGGATCAGGAGACTGTTGATCGCGCGCGGCAAAAGATGACCAAGACAGCAAAGAGCGGGGACAAGGATGCACGGAAGCAACAGGATTTGCTGGAACGTATCATGGCCCATCTGGATACAGGACAACCCGTGCGGTCAATGGCCCTGAACGAACAGGAACAGGAATATACCAAACCGCTGCATCTCTTGACGCAAAAGCCAACACTCTATATCGCCAATGTCGAGGAAGATAAAATGAAAAATAATCCCTGGGTACAGAAGCTCAAGGAACTGGCCACGAAGGAAAATTCAGAAGTCATCCCTGTCTGTGCCGCTATCGAAGCCGAGATAGCCGAACTGGACGATGATCACAAGGCGGAATTCCTTAAGGAACTTGGTCTGGAAGAACCGGGATTGAACCGTATTATCCGTGCGGGATATGTCTTACTTGGATTACAGACTTTTTTTACCGCGGGACCGAAAGAGGTGCGCGCATGGACGATACGAAAGGGTGATACTGCGCCCCAGGCCGCAGGCACCATCCATACGGATTTCGAACGCGGTTTTATCCGTGCCGAAGTGACGGCGTTTGAGGATTACATCGCTTGCAAAGGGGAGCAAGGGGCGAAGGATGCAGGCAAATGGCGGCTGGAAGGGAAGGATTATGTAGTCAAGGATGGGGATGTCATACTATTCAGGTTCAACGTGTAAAGAGAGTTTAGCCATCAATGGCTAATAAAAAACTACGGCGTGAGATAATAGCCAAGGCCAGATTATTCAATACAACCGGCTTGAGTGTGGGCACGTCCGGCAATCTGAGTGCGCGCACAAAGAAAGGCTATCTGATCACACCTACCGGTGTCCCCTATAACGATCTGATGCCGGATGATATTGTTGAGATTGATCTAAAAGATAAAATTATTTCAGGTAAGCTGGTTCCTTCGTCGGAATGGCCGTTCCACAAAGCAATCTATACTTCGCGCCGGGAGGTCAACGCCGTTGTGCATGTGCATTCACCGTATGCCACCGGCATTGCCTGTACCCGTCAGGACATCCCCGCGTTTCATTACATGGTTGCGATCGTCGGGGGCAACTCAATCCGTTGTGCGTCATATGCCACGTTCGGCACGGAAGAACTTTCGAGGAATGCGATCGAGGCCCTTAAAGATCGTAAGGCATGTCTGCTTGCCAATCATGGCATGATTGCACTGGGCGAAGCCGTTAATACGGCTTTCAAACTTGCCGGGGAGGTCGAAAACCTCGCCAGGCAATACTGGATCAGTAAACAGTTTGGTGAGCCGGTATTGCTCAGTGACGTTGAGATGCTAATCAATGTGGAAAAATTCAAGAATTATGGAAGACAGTCAGTTAATGTAAAGCGAAAGAGGAAGTAAATTATGAACACGAAACGATTTATTCCTGCCATTATTGCCGTTTTTACCTTCGTCTTTATTTATGAATGGATATTGCACGGTTATTTTCTCACGGGACTTTATGAAAGTACCCCGGCCCTGTGGCGCACCAAGACGGAAATGCCCGGTTACATGATGTGGCTGATGTTTGGCCAGTTAGTCTTCTCCGTCATGTTTTGTTTCATCTTTCTCAAGGGCTATGAAAACAAGGGACCGATGGAAGGCGTGCGTTACGGTATCCTGATCGGTCTTCTGGCTATCGCTCCCAATCTCATCTTTTATGCAGTACAACCCCTGCCGGGCATACTGGTTGTGTACTGGTGTATCGGTGGTTTGGTTGAAACAATCATCGCCGGGGTAATTCTGGCATCGATATACAAGCCTGCTACCGCATGATAATTCATGCCCCGGTAATTTTTGCAGATATCATCTTTTCTTCCGTATGATGGGAATAAGCATGGAAACCTGTCGCCGGTATTGATTGTAGGATTCACCATAAAATTTCAGGAGATCCTGTTCTTCTAATTGTACACCAATCAGGATATAGGCGGTTGTCGCGATAGCAAACAGCAGATGACCGGTGGTCATTTGCGGTGTTGCCCAGAAGGCGATAATAAAACCCGTCATGATGGGGTGACGCATATACCGGTATAATGCAGGTGATCTAAATTCAACCGATGTGTATTCCTTCCTTTGCATGTACAGGTATACCTGCCGTAAACCAAACAGATCGAAGTGATTAATCATGAATGTTGAAAGAAGTACGATGATCCATCCCAGCCAGAACAGTCCTGTCAGAATGGTTGAGCCAAAAATATTATTTACATTCCAAATTGATCCGATCATCGGCTGCCATAACCAGAACAGGAGTGCCAGTAACAAACTGGAGAGCAGGACATAGGTGCTGCGTTCTATGGGTTCAGGGATGATCTTTGTCCACCAGCGTTTAAATGCAGGACGTGCCATAACGCTATGTTGAACAGCGAATAACCCGAGCAAAATAACGTTGATCAGAATGGATTTTGTAAAAACACCTTGCACACCACTGTCAATGGATTTTGGAACAATGATGTTGCCGACAAAGCCGATTGCATACAGGAATGTTATAAAGAACACAGCATAGGCAATAATGCCATACAGGAATGTCAATATTCTGGCCATGTTTATAATGATGTCTTAATAATATTTATACTATTGATATCAAGTATAGTACGGGCTGAATATTCTACTCAGCCGGTTTCAGCGGCCTATCCATATTGTTTTTACAACTTAATTCCATAATAGTTGAGCACGGCAATCATCAGGAAATAGCAGATAATTGTGATGATAATCGATATCCACAGGCTCAGGTAAAAATTCACGCCCTGTTTCAGCAGCAGGGGTAACGAAACAAAAAGGGCCAGGGACGGAAT
>JAENIZ010000104.1 GCA_016844485.1 Gammaproteobacteria bacterium
TTGCCTTCCCCAGGTTCAGTTACATAACGAGACATATAGATCGCCTGACCGACGGCAAATAATAATGTCAGGCCCAGTATCCCGAATAATTTGAAATTGACCCAGATATGTTCTGCAAAGTTGTATGCCACATAGAGATTGATTGCCCCCATCAGGACAAAAAAGATTACCCAGCTTCTGTTCAGGTTTAACCATACCTGGTCTGGAACACTGATTGCTTTATCCATCATGCGCCGCACCAGGGGCTTCTTGCCGATAAACTGGCTGGCTAAAAAGGCGATTGCAAACAGCCAGTTTACAGCCGTCGGTTTCCACATAAAAAACTGCTTGTTATGGGTAAGTAAAGTCGCACTGCCGAGAATAAGGATAATTACCAGCGTAATGATGTGCATCTTTTCAAAACGGCGGTTTATCAGCCAGAATGCGCTGACCTGCAGAAATGCGGCGACGATTGCTACGGCTGTGGCAATATAAATGGCTTGGGATCGATCGTCAGGGAGATAATAGGCGATGAAGAAGGCCAGTACCGGGAGAAAGTCGAATAGAAATTTCATTTATATATATGATGTCACCTTTCTGCAATCATAACGAAAAAGCATCGGTCGCTCTATATGGCCCAGTATTTCCGCATCCATCCCGCTAACCCGCAGAAGCGGCTCATCAATCAGGCGGTCATGATCCTGAACGATGGTGGCGTTGTGATCTATCCCACGGATTCATGTTATGCGCTTGGATGCCGGCTCGGGTATAAAGATGCACTGGAACGCATCAGGAGGATACGCAATCTGGATGAGCGGCATAATCTGACGCTGTTATGCAAGGATCTGTCCGACATCGGGACTTATGCCATGGTCCATAATGCAGCATATCGCCTGATGAAATCACTGACACCGGGACCTTATACCTTTCTCCTCAAGGCCACGCGGGATGTGCCCAGGCGCCTGCAACATCCAAAGCGCAAGACCATTGGCGTCAGGGTGCCGGATAATGTCATTACATTGGCCATATTAAAGGAGATGAAAGAACCTCTCCTGAGTACCAGCCTGATCCTCCCGGAGGAAGGGTCGCCGCTGACGGACCCCGGACAGATCAATGCCGAACTCGGCAAGACGGTTGATCTGATTATCGATGGCGGGTATGGCGGTCTGGAACTGACTACCGTGGTGGATCTGGTTGATAATGAACCCCTCATCGTCCGGGCCGGCAAGGGTAATCTGGCGGCCATAGGGACTTGAGGGCATCTCGGGTATAATCCATTTCTCAATGGATATTTTCGATAGCTTCGAAGCCATTCCTGGGGGAATGTTTCTTGAGCAGTAGTACAAACCGGCGGGTCGTGTCAGGTATGCGGCCGACGGGCCCACTCCACCTGGGTCATTATCACGGCGTTCTGAAGAACTGGCTCAAACTCCAAACTGAATACGAATGTTTCTTCTTCGTCGCGGATTGGCACGCCCTTACCACAGAATATGAAACTCCGCAGGGTATTCCGGAAAACGTGAGAGAGATGGTCATCGACTGGCTGGCGGTCGGGATTAATCCGGGTGCCGCCAAGCTCTTTATCCAGTCACGGGTACCGGAACATGCAGAATTGTATGTGTTACTGTCAATGTGCACGCCGCTCGGCTGGCTTGAACGGGTCCCCAGCTATAAGGACCAGCAGGAGAAACTCTCCAACAAGGACCTTACTACCTATGGATTCCTGGGTTATCCGCTGTTGCAGACCGCCGATATCCTCATCTACAAGGCCGGGCATGTGCCGGTAGGCGAGGATCAGGTCGCCCATGTGGAACTGGCCCGCGAGATCGCCCGCCGCTTTAACCATCTCTATGGCAGGGAACCGGGGTTTGAAAAGAAGGCCGAGGCCGCCGCCAAAAAGATGGGCAAAAAGAACAACCGGCTTTATCACGAATTTCGCCGCAGCTACCAGGAACAGGGAGATGCAGAGGCGCTCGACAAGGCCCGGACCATCATTGAATCGCAACAGAATATCTCCATTGGGGACAGGGAACGGCTGGCAGGCTATCTGGAAGGCACTGGCAGGGTCATTTTTCCGGAACCCCAGGCCTTGCTCACACATGCCCCGAAGATGCCGGGGCTGGATGGCCAGAAGATGTCAAAATCATATGGTAATACCATCACTCTCAGGGAAAGCCCGGCCAGTGTGGAAGAAAAGCTGAAGACCATGCCGACGGACCCCGCACGTGTCCGGCGCAAGGATCCGGGTGACCCGGACAAGTGTCCGGTCTGGGGCCTGCACCAGGTCTATTCCAGTGATGAGATTAAAAACTGGGTGCAGGAAGGGTGCAGAACTGCCGGGATCGGGTGTCTGGACTGTAAAAAACCCCTGATTGATGCGGTGCTCAAGGAACAATCAAGGTTCAGAAAGCGGGCGAAGGAATTTCAGGCGGATCCCGAGACGGTCAACGGGATCATCAGCGAAGGCTGTGAAGCGGCACGCAATGTTGCGCGTGAGACACTGGTCGAAGTCAGAGAGGCGATCGGGATTAATTACCGGTGATTGAATTTTATTGAGCGTCAGTGGTTTAATTGCGTATCAGGTTGTTGAAAAACCCCGTAAATAGGAAAATACACCATTAAGGTTTACTGAATGCAAATAGCGGAAAAAGAGACCCCGGAACAAACTGCTGGCGGGCAGGGAGAAATGCCGTTTGCGGTCGTTCAGGGGGAACCGATATCAGAGTTGCCCAGTGATCTCTACATCCCACCGGATGCATTGGAGGTATTTCTCGAGGCCTTCGAGGGTCCGCTCGATTTATTGCTCTATCTTATCAAACGGCAGAATATTGATATTCTGGATATCCCGATCGCGGAGATAACCGCTCAGTACATGCGGTATATCGAGCTGATGGAAGTGCTGCAGCTTGACCTTGCAGGGGAATATCTGGTGATGGCGGCCATGCTGGCAGAGCTCAAATCACGGATGTTGTTGCCAAGGCCTGTGGATGAAGATGAAGAAGCAGACCCGCGCGCAGAACTGATCAGACGATTACAAGAGTATGAGCGTTACAAACAGGCTGCGGAAGATCTTGATAATTTACCCAGATATGAACGCGATATCTTCGGGACGATTGTCGAATTCCCGGACAAACGCATACTGCATGAACCGCCAAAGGTCTCATTGGATAACCTGCTTATGGTATTTGCAGAAGTATTATCAAGGGCGGAGATGTTTTCACATCACCATATCCAACGGGAGACGCTCTCTGTCAGGGAACGCATGAGTATGGTGCTGGAACGTGTTAAAGCCGATGAATTTACCGATTTCAAGGATCTCTTCACTGTTGAAGAGGGACGGGCCGGTGTGATTGTGGCACTGCTGGCAATACTCGAATTATTGAAAGAATCACTGATCGAAATGGTGCAGAATGAGATCAATGGACCCATCTATGTCAAGGCCGCGGCATGAACCAGGAAAAAGTTAAGTACATTATTGAGGCGGCATTGATGGTATCGGACAAACCATTAAGCGTTGCGCAGCTTGCCGCCCTGTTTGAGAAGGACGTAGAACAGGTGGATCACACTGTTATCCGGGGCGCACTGGAAGCATTACAGGAAGACTGCAAAAACAGGGGTATTGAACTCAAGGAAGTGGCCAGCGGTTATCGTATTCAGGTGCAGAGCAGGTATGCAGAATGGGTCAATCGCTTGTTTGATGAGCGCCCGCCGCGTTATTCACGTGCATTGCTGGAAACATTGGCAATCATCGCCTACCGGCAACCGCTGACGCGTGCCGAGATAGAAGATATCCGGGGCGTCAGCGTCAGTTCAACAATCATTAAGACCTTGCAGGAACGGGAATGGATACGGGTTGTCGGTCATCGTGACGTGCCAGGCAAACCCGAACTGCTGGCAACGACCAGGGAATTCCTTGACTACTTTAATCTCAAGAAATTGTCTGATCTTCCTTCACTCGCCGAGATCAAGGAACTTACCCAGATCAATCCGGACCTGTTTGATGCGCTGGAAAATCCACGGACTGAGGATGAAGATATTTCCAATGACGGCAAACAGTATACGTTTGATACAATTGCAAACGATCCGGAATCTTCTGCTGGTGATACAGCCATCCCGAATAATGACAAGGTAATACCGTTTCCACCCTGAATCATAATCAAGTCTTTTGACTGATCCATCGTTGTCAGTGCAGTCCCTGGAGACGATTTATGATCGCCTCTATCACGCCTACGGCCCGCAGCATTGGTGGCCCGCCGCTACCCCGTTTGAAGTGATGGTGGGTGCGGTGTTGACGCAAAATACAGCATGGTCAAATGTTGAAAAGGCCATTGCCAGTCTTAAAAACGCAAACTGCCTTGACGCGCGTGACATTATATTATTACCGGATAAGCAGCTTGCAAAACTTATCCGGCCTTCAGGATATTTCAATATCAAGGCAAAACGGCTGAAAAATCTATGCAGGTGGTTTACCGGGCAGGGTGGCTTCAAGTCACTCTCAAAGATGGAGACCCGGATACTGCGCCTGTCACTTCTGGATGTTAACGGAGTGGGGCCCGAGACTGCAGACGATATTCTTTTATATGCGTTTAACCGTCCTGTGTTCGTCATCGATATTTACACGCGCAGATTGTTTGTACGGTTTGGATTGATCACTGGCACAGAAGATTACGAGATATTACGTGGTTATTTTGAATCGGCATTGAAACCGGATGTCCGGTTATTTAATGAGTACCATGCCTTGATTGTACGTCATGCCAAGGAGAAATGTAC
>JAENIZ010000105.1 GCA_016844485.1 Gammaproteobacteria bacterium
CTGCGCAATGAAATCACGCCTAAAAATATCCTGATGATTGGCCCAACCGGTGTGGGCAAGACGGAGATCGCGCGCCGGCTGGCAAAGCTTGCGAATGCACCCTTTATCAAGATTGAAGCCACGAAGTTTACGGAAGTGGGTTATGTCGGACGCGATGTCGATTCGATTATCCGGGACCTTGCGGATATCTCCGTCAAGATGACACGCGAGGCCGAGGTTGCAAAGGTCAGGGATAAGGCAGAATACGCGGCCGAGGTACGCGTGCTGGATATTCTTCTGCCGCGGGCACGGACTTACGAAGATACAGATGAGGAAGACAGTAATACCACGCGCGCAAAATTCCGCAGCATGCTGCGCGAAGGGAAACTGGATGACAAAGAGATCGAAGTTGAACTCAGCGCTCCAACCATCGGAGTTGAGATCATGGCGCCGCCCGGTATGGAAGAAATGACGAGCCAACTACAGAGTATGTTTCAGAATGTTGCCGGCGGAAGAAAGAGCACGCGCAAGATCCGGGTAAAAGACGCGCTGAAATTACTCGCAGAAGAAGAAGCGTCAAAACTGATCAACGAAGAAGATATCAAGGCGCGCGCCATTGAAAATGTCGAACAGAATGGCCTTGTATTTCTGGATGAGATCGACAAGATTACCCGGCGTGGCGAGACCAGCGGGCCGGATGTTTCGAGGGAAGGGGTGCAACGCGATCTCCTGCCGTTGGTTGAAGGTTCGACCGTTTCAACCCGCTATGGAATGGTCAAGACAGATCATATCCTCTTTATTGCTTCCGGCTCCTTTCATCTTTCCAAACCTTCTGATCTGATCCCGGAATTACAGGGGCGGCTGCCCATTCGCGTTGAACTCAGCGCGCTGGGTGTGGATGATTTTGTCCGCATCCTTACTGAACCTGATGCATCCTTGACGGAACAATATGCCGCGCTGGTGGCAACGGAAGGTGTTGAGTTGAAATTTAAAAAAGACGGGATTTCCCGCATCGCGGAAATCGCATGGCAGGTGAATGAATCCACTGAAAATATCGGCGCCCGGCGATTGCACACGGTCATGGAAAGGTTATTGGAAACGCTGTCTTTTGAATCGACAGAGATGAAAGGCGAAACGGTTATCGTCGATGCGAAATATGTGAATGATCAACTGGGTGAATTAATTCAGGATGATGATCTTACCCGATATATTTTATAAACAGGGGCTAGGGACTAGAGACTAGAGGCTAAAAACCAGAAGTTAGGTTTCAGATATTGCACAGTTATAATGATTAAAGCCGATACTTAATCCCTAATCCTTAGCCCCTAGCCCCTAGTTCCTAACCTCTTATGGTTAAACCACATCCTGTCTCCATCAACCTGCATCAGAAATCGCGCGTTCTCGTTATCGATTTTGATGATGGCGCCCATTTTGAATTATCCTGTGAATTTCTGAGGGTCTATTCACCGTCGGCTGACGTGCGCGGTCATGGGCCAGGGCAGGGTGTATTACAGATTGGCAAGGAAAATGTTTCAATCAAGGAAATAGAACCGATCGGTAATTACGCGATAAAATTGCATTTCGATGACGGCCACAACACCGGTATCTATTCATGGTCATATCTGTATGATATGGGGAATAATAAAGATCATTACTGGCAGGATTATTTGAAGGCCCTGGAGGATGCAGGGCACAAGCGCCAAACGAATGACAACCACCGACACGACTGATTTTGGATTTGAAAAAATCCCGCTCGAAGATAAAACGCAGCGTGTAACAAAAGTCTTCAGTTCTGTTTCGTCCCGATATGATCTGATGAATGATCTGATGTCATTCGGCACACATCGCCTCTGGAAACGATTTGCGGTGCACGTCTCCGGTGTCAGAAAGGGACAGGCTGTCCTCGATGTAGCAGGCGGCACAGGCGATCTCGCCATTCTTTTTTATCAACGCGTTGGTGAAGGCGGGCGGGTGCTGGTCACTGATATAAATAACTCAATGTTGGTTCAGGGCAGGAACAAATTAATCGATAAAGGAATTATCAAAAATATTGATTACGTGCAGGCAAACGCCGAACATTTGCCGGTTCCTGACAACAGCTTTGATTGTGTCAGTATTGCGTTTGGTCTGCGCAACGTGACAGATAAACAGACTGCACTCAGGTCGATGTATGAAAAGACCAGATACGGCGGATGCATGATTATCCTGGAGTTTTCCAGGATGGTATTACCCGGGCTCATGCGATTATATGACGCTTATTCCTTCAAGATTATTCCCTGGCTGGGCAAGGTCGTCGCAGATGACGAGGAGAGTTACCGCTATCTGGTTGAATCCATCCGCATGCATCCGGATCAGGAAACCTTGAAACACATGATTGAAGACGCCGGTTTTACCAGGGTGAACTATTACAATCTGTCCGGTGGTATCGTTGCCGTACACAAGGCATACAAGCTATAAGAAGCGATGGCAAAAGAATTCATCGAAAATATTGAAAAACTTCTGAATCGCATATTGCAGCAGGATGAGGCAATGCTGAGTGCAATTGGCGAACTCACCGGCAAGGTGATTGCCATAGAAATCATCGGCCTTAATCATGTAATTTATCTTCAGTTTTATGCGGCAGGGATCACGATAAGGAAAGAATGTGCCGGTAAAGTGGATGTCACAATAAAGGGAAGACCCGTCACCCTGCTGGTCATGTTATTTACGCGTGAAGAAAACACAACGCCACGTGACATGGAGATCATCGGTGACGCCGGGCTGGCACAACGATTTCAGTCAATAATGAAAAACATGGAAATTGACTGGGAAGAATATCTGTCTCACTGGATGGGTGATACTCTGGCACATAAACTTGGCAATCTGTTCAGGGACGTACGTGAATATGTGAAAGAAACAAAAAACACTATCGGTATGGATATCAGTGAATATCTAAGATATGAAAAGGAGATACTCACTGATCAATCCGAAGTTGACGAGTTTGTTGCTGCTGTTGATTTTATCCGCAATGATGTGGAAAGGCTCAGGCAACGTATCACAAGACTGGAAGGAAAAATGGTCTAAAACCTCAGGTCCCATGGTCAAGTTCGGCGAATTATTCAGACTGCTCAGCATACAGCGTATTCTCATCCGCCATGGCCTGGATGAGATCGTATTTGCCACCCATCTGTTCAGACCGATCCGGTTTTTATTTTATTTATTGCCCTGGAACTGGTTTCGCCGCAATCATGGACCGCGCGCGGACCGTTTGCGCCAGGTACTGGAAGATCTTGGCCCGGTCTTTGTGAAATTCGGGCAATTGTTATCAACGCGCCGCGATATGTTGCCGGAGGATATCGCAGACGAGTTTGCAAAACTGCAGGACAATGTCCCGCCGTTCCCGGGTAGTGAAGCACGCCGCATCATCGAAAAATCATTTGCACAGCCGATTAATGAGATCTTTCTGGATTTTGATGAAACACCCCTTGCCTCCGCCTCGATAGCACAGGTGCATGCTGCAAAACTCAAAGACGGCAGGGAGATGATAGTCAAGGTGGTACGGCCGGATATTGAAAAAGTCATACGTCGTGATCTTGGACTCATGTATTTTCTTGCGGACAAGGCCGAGCGATATTCGGAAGATGGTCGGCGTCTTCGCCCGACGAATGTAGTCTCTGAATTTCATAAAACAATAATGGGCGAGCTCGATCTCTTGCGTGAGGCAGCGAACGCCTCGCAGTTACGCAGGAATTTTGCCGATTCAGACAAACTCTATGTGCCTGAAGTGGACTGGAGGCTTACCCGGAAAAATGTCATGGTCATGGAGCGCATCTCCGGTATACCGGTTAGTGATATCAAGGGTTTGCAGGCCGCGGGGGTTGACCTCAAGTGGCTGGCGGAGGCGGGTGTTGAGATCTTTTTCACGCAGGTCTTTCGTGACAGCTTCTTTCATGCCGATATGCATCCGGGCAATATCTTTGTTGCAAAAACCAGACCCGATCAACCACCGCGTGTGATGGTGGTGGATTTCGGCATCATGAGTTCCCTGAGTGAATTTGATCAGCGCTATCTCGCCGAGAATTTTCTCGCCTTTTTAAACCGCAATTATCAGCGCGTGGCTGTATTGCATGTAGAGTCCGGCTGGGTGCCGCAGGGGACACGTGTGGATGAATTTGAATCCGCGATACGTACGGTATGTGAACCCCTGTTTGACCGGCCGTTGCGCGAGATCTCATTCGGCACTTTGTTGTTGCGTTTGTTTCAAACAGCGCTGCGTTTCGGCATGGTGATCATGCCGCAACTTCTGCTGTTACAAAAGACGCTGGTCAATATTGAAGGGCTGGGACGGCAACTCTACCCTGATTTGGATATCTGGAAAACGGCGCGGCCATTGCTTGAACGCTGGATGAGCGATCGTGTCGGATTTCGCGGCCTGATAAAAGGAACGAAAGAGAATCTGCCGCACTGGCTGGACCGTCTGCCGGAACTGCCCAACAAGACCATCGATCTTATTGAACGCTTGCGTGATGGCCGGATCCAGATTGAATGGAAATCACAGGAGATTGAAAAGCTGCGTAATGAAGTGCGTTTGAGCAATCAACGCACGGTGCTGGCCGTGATCGGTTCAACCTTTATCATCTGCGCGGCGGTGATCTATGGTCTGGATGGATATTCACCCGTCATGGTGAGTGGCGCTCCGTGGCTCACCTGGGTATTTGGGACGATTGGATTGGGGTTGTTGGTTTTTTCATTAGGGGATTAAATTAAATCAGGTATGCACTGTTAATC
>JAENIZ010000106.1:0-3596 GCA_016844485.1 Gammaproteobacteria bacterium
ACTCAGGGAAAAATTTATTTCAGGAGGAATACTGTCGATCAGCTTGCATTTGCTCAACCATTAATAATTGGTCAGAAACAGACGCCCGCCGATAGTCAGGGGTTTAAACTTCGTAAACAATAAGGACCAGATAAAATCAGCCAAATTCCATTTTTTGTTTAACCTAATCTCATTTTCTCTTTCAAGCATCCTTTCCATGGGATTGGTAAATATCAGATCATCAAACGGAATACTTTTATGTATTCTGTTATCCGGCTGACCTAATTCGGGTACAAACATCCAGGACGAATCAAACATGCGGCAGCAATAGCCGAAGTTACCCTGATGCCAGCACATGTATACGTTCATTGTTGCACTCCCTTTACAGGTTGAATTTTGTTCTGTGCTGGTACTAAAGCAAATCCTGTGCCCAGGATGGGGGCCTGCAAGGCACCGCAACGAGGTTATGGTGAAAAATCAATAAATTATTTTCAAATTCAAATAGTTAAAACACTATTCGAGGTGCCATATTACGTATGGCTCGCCTGTATAGTGCGGCTGTTTCAATAACCCGCACCCGAATGTGTCACTATTTACCGACAGTCCTGCTGGGGTTTCCGGTTATCTCGGGGTATGATAGATATCAGTATTTTTAAGGAATAACCGGGATAGTGTAAGGAAAACTAATAATGATAAGAGTCCTGCTATTCAGCCTGATCTTTATTTTCTCCACTAACCTGTCAGCGGCAAAGTTTGCTACTCCAACCTTGCGGGTGCAGGATTCTGTGGACAAGGTCATTACAATCTTAAAAGACCAGTCTCTTGATCGTGAAACCCGATGGGACAGGATTGGCGCAGTGATTGATGACTGTTTCGATTTTCGCAGTATGTCTCAAAGTGTTTTGGCAACTAATTGGGAAAAGGCGACGCCTGAAGAGAGGGAGCGTTTTGTGGAATATTTTTCACAGTATCTGGAAAATACGTATCGCACAAAGATTGAATCATATTCAGATCAGCAGGTTAAGTATCTTAAAGAGACTATCAATGGCAAGCGCGCCGAAGTAGAAACAACAATTGTTACAGACACAATGGAAATCCCTGTCAATTATAAATTAAAAAATAACGATGGTGAGTGGTATGCATATGATGTTGTGATTGAAGGCGTCAGTCTGGTGAATAATTACCGGAGTACGTTTTCAACCATTGTTAAAAATGAAGGCATGGATGGTTTGTTAAATGATATTCAGAGAAGGATAGATAATTACAAGCAGACAGAAGGGACAACAACCCAGACACAATAAAAATTACTTTCCGGATTCAAAGATATATTTGCTAATCAATTCTTCAAGATTAATTGAAGGTTCAGTTTCTACAATCTCCATATCAGATTCCAGATAATAGTCCGAACCACCGGGACTGATCTTGATAAATTTGTCCCCAATAATCCCTGCGGTGCGTATTGATGCAGTGGCATCTTCCTGTACCCTTACATTTTTATCGATTGCAATTATGACGATAGCTTCAAAGTCTTCCGGATTAAATTGTATATCGCTTACTTTTCCGACACGAACACCGGCGGCCTCCACATAAGAACCTTCTTTAAGACCGGAGACGGATACAAACCTTGCCTGCAGATTATATGTAGTGTCATTGAACAGGCCGATATCGCCCATTTTAATTGCCAGATAACCCATGCAGGCCAGGCCAAGCAGCATGAATAAACCAACGGATATTTCAGTTTGAAGTTTTTTCATGCATGTCGATCAATTTTTACAGGATTATTGCGCTTATCAGATAATCAAAACACAACACAGTAATGGATGAAATCACTACGGCATCAGTAGTCACACGGCTCACACCTTCTGATCCATACGCACCTGCCTTGTCCAGGTGCAGGTAAAATCCCTTGACTGTTGCGATCCATACTATCAGGAGACCAAATACAAGCGATTTAACCAGCCCCATTTTAATATCACTCCACAATACGGTCTCATACATACCTTCAAAATAGGCACCCGGACTGACACCGAACAAAATAACGCCGACAAAATAACCGCCAAATATACCAACGACAATAAATATTGCGGTAAGTATTGGCACTGAAATAATCGCGGCGATGATCCGCGGTGCCATAAGATAGCGGTAAGGATCAATGGCCATGCACTGAAGCGCATCGATTTGTTGCTCGTTACGCATGATGCTTATCTCGGCACAAATGGCGGAACCGGCCCGGCCTGTTACCATAAGTGCAGTCAAAACGGGACCCAGTTCGCGAACCAGGCTTAAACCAACAGCTGATCCCAGAAGACTCACCGAACCGAAGCGCACAAGGGTGTCATGAAACTGCAGTGCCACTACCATACCCACAAAAGTGCCCGAGACCAGAATAACTAGCAGGGAACGTGCGCCAATAAAATGGATCTGTTTGATCAGCGGATAGAATCTGTAAGGCGGTAAAACGGCCTGGAGCAGGGTAGTGAAGAGGAATATACCGCTTGTCCCAAGACGGTACAGGAAGTCAAACCATTGATTGACGTTTGGCGTGCCTGTTGTCATTTAAAATGATGTACTGGCGGTAGACAGGCTGGACATCAATTGTTGTTTCAGCTTGTCTGCCTCTTCAATCTCCGTCTCCGTAAGTTCTGCTCTTAATGTATCACGGCGATGAATATCCAGAACATTGCCCTGTTCAGCCAGGATGCTGAACCAGGCGAGTGCCAGGGGCTTGTTTTGTTCAACACCATCACCATTCATATAAATGATACCCAGACTGCGTTGGGCGATCGTATAACCCTGTTGTGCTGCCTTCTGATACCATCCCAGCGCAGTTTCATAATTCTGTCCAACACCTTTACCATGTGCATAGGCGATACCCAATTGATATTGGGCAGGGACATAACCTTGCTCGGCCGCATGTTGAAAATATTTAAAGGCAGTTACGTAGTCTTGTGGAACACCTTCCCCATTGGCATATGTCAAGCCACGTTCATAATCAGCTTCTGCTGATGCAATCTCTGATATTTTCTGTGTTTCCTCTACGTCGGCCTCAACCGATTCGTCAGCGGGTATCCCGGTAGTTGGTGTATCTTTTTCTGGTTCCTCTTCGTCAGAGTTGAACAGTCCGCCAAAAAAACCGAATACCCCACCACCCGACTCTTCTTCATCCTCTGATGCAGACTCTGCTTGTTCCGTATCGTCAGATGTATCTGTTTTTTCGTTTGCGACGATACGTTGCAGATTTTCCAGATTGTGTTGGGCGGCGGTATGGCCCTGTGCGGCCGCTTTTTCATACCAATCCTTGGCCTCAATATCATTTTGTTCTATACCTTCTCCCATCAGGTACATGGTGCCCAGATTGTATTGGGCTTCCGCATTGCCCTGAAGCGCCGCACGCCGATACCAGAGAAATGCCTGCTCATAATTTTTTTCTACGCCCTTGCCCTCATAGTACATCGTCCCCAGTTGATACTGGGCTTCCGGATCACCTTCTACGGCATAAGGATGTATTGAATCAATCGTAGGCGCAATGGAGGATTCAAGTTGTTGTGTGGAAATTTCGCTGACGGTTGTATCAATTTGCTCAGGTTCTGCCTTGGCTATGAGGACAGGCTGCTCAC
>JAENIZ010000106.1:3603-8298 GCA_016844485.1 Gammaproteobacteria bacterium
TTCTACATCAGCTTCGGCAAGCTGATTGTTCCAGTCCGGTGTGTTTACCGGATTTTCCTCGACTGGAATGTCTTCCTGTGCAACTACAGGTTCACCCTGGATAGTCTGTGTACTCTCTTCAGTTTGGGGTAATTCAGCTTCATCGTCACCAAATAATTTTCCGAAGAATTTACCTAATCCACCCGATTTTTGTGGTTCCGTTGTAGTTTCTGTATCAGCTCCGGTTTCCGGTACTGGTTCAGGTTCTATTATTGCTATCTGAGTGACTTCCGGTGCAGCACCAGTTTCACTGACTTCCTCTGTTGCCTCTGCTGATACTTCAGCACTTGTTTCATCTTGGGGTTCCTCTGAAGAAAAGAGCCGGCCAAAGAAACCGGTCAAACCACCAGAATCCTCTTCCATTTCTGAACTCGTCCCCGTTTTTGCTATTGTTTCCGGTTCAGGTTGAGTGACAACTTCGTCAGTAACAGCAGTCTCCTCGGTACTTGTGGATTCCCGAACAGGGGTAACAGGTGTTGCTTCGGCAAGCGTAGATTTCTGTGGTTCGGCAGCTTCTGTTTTATCGGAGAGTTCAGAATATTCGGTTTGCGGTTCCTCAAAGCGTGGACGCGTCCAGATATCGGTTATGGTATTACTGCTTGTTGTTTGGAGTTTTTCTACTTCAGGTTCGTCCTCGATTTCAGTTATCGTGGCCGTTTCTTCAGTTGCTGCAGTTTCTACTGCGGGGAGGGGTTCAGGTATGGTGGTTTCTGGTTTGTCCTCATGCTCCGGAGCAGTTGTGGTATCTGTTACCGCAACACTTGCCTCTGCAGGTGAAATTTCAGGTTCAGAATTCTGCGGTTCTTCATCTGATTTGAATAATTTGCCGATGAAACCAAATACTCCACCACTGGATTTATCTGGTTGTTCATCTGCACTATTGTCCTGACTTATTGTTTCTGTCTGTTCTGTTGCTGATGGTTCAGGTTCCGGTGCAGGGGCAGATATCTCAGCCACTGGCTCAGTAACAGGGGCTGTTTCCGGTTCTGCAACAGGTTTTTCTTTTGCAGTCTCCAGGGCGAACACTTCTTCTTGTTTTATGCTGACAGGCGGGGCCTTTGATTCTTCGGGTGTTACTGTGGGAGTTACTGATGTAGTAGTAACAGCAGCAGCAGGAGTTTCCTGTTGGGAGATGGCGGCGGGTGGTGTCGCTTTTTGTTCCCGCGTTGCGCCGGCAATCGAGCGTTCCATTGCGGCGAGTTCATTTTGTGCTGCGATATAGCCCTGATCAGCAGCCAGGCGAAACCAGCGGATCGCCTGATTGTAATCCTGGGGCACCCCTTTACCGGCCCGGAACATGGTCCCGAGATTGTATTGGGCTGTTGCATTGCCTCGATCAGCCGCCTTGCGATACCATTCAACGGCCTTGGCAAAATCTTTTGGTACACCACTGCCCGTATGATACAGACTACCTATCATTACCTGGGCGGATTCATAACCCTGATCCGCTGATTTAAAAAACCACTCTGCCGCCAGCTTCTCATCTTGCGGGACGCCTTCGCCATAGGCATAGGAAATCCCCAGACTGTATTGGGCAACGTTATGACCCTGTTCCGCAGCCCGGCGATACCACAGGGCAGCCTCCTTGTGGTCCTGTTTTATGCCCTCACCAAAGGCATAGGCGACCGCGAGGTTATATTGGGCGTCGCGATCGCCCTGGACCGCCGCCTCGCGATACCATTTGACTGCCTCTTCATAACTCTGCGGGACGCCCTCGCCCACATAATATAGATAGCCGAGATGAGATTGCGCCTTGGCATTACCCTGGGCGGCAAGTTGTCTGAATTCATCTGCAGCCTTGGCATAATCACCGCGCGCAAGGGTTTCGTTGGCGGAGTTAATATCGGCCAGGACAAATTGCGGGACAAGTACAGCGGCAATAATCAGGATTAAATATTTTTTCATCGCTAATGCCCCCTTATCAGCAACGAATTTTCCGGCCCACACTGTAATGTGAGCCGGCGGAACATGAGATGGTTCAGTCTGCAATTAAACAATAAGATTATCACAAATTGTAGTAAGAAATCCGTATAAATATACTATATATCGTGGATTTTCGTAAAATTATCCATATAGACAGGGGTGTGTTTTGCGCTGCCCCTGGGCAAACTTCCCGGAATAAGGGGTAATCCAGACAATCGTAGGGTTGGTAATCGCCTGAAGTGATGAGGCAGGCAAATAAACAGTGAGGATTTCAAAACTGCTATACGAGCAGGCCACCAATCAGTGCCCCGATCAGGAGCGGCACGATATTGATCAGGATGAGTGCAAAACTGCCCATACCGGCGATGGCCCCTATTATCGGCAGGCCCGTCAACATGGTGCCCGCGACGAATAATGCGACCGCCAGAATCAGCCCCGGCAATATCGCCGCCAGCAGACCCGAACCAACGCCGCCTGATATCTTGCCGCCAACAATACCGGCAATCAGGGGACCGATAGCCGGCAACCAGAAGAGTAATAATGAGATAACGATCATCCAGATCATGCCCATAATCATGCTGCCTTTTTCCTCTGCTGCCATGCCTGTCTCCGGGTATAATTGGCCAACCCTGTTTATTAAGGGCGTTTTTTACAATATATAAAGGGATTAGTCTAATCATAACAGTTACAAAATCATTTCTGTTTAAGAGGTCAGCACATGAAACTCTATCACTTCCCGCCATCACCCAACTCCCGCAGGGTGTTAGCGGTGGCCTATCATCTTGGTATTCCTCTTGATCTGGAGACAATTGAACTCCCGAAAGGCGAGCATCTGAAACCGGGTTTTATCAAATTAAATCCAAATCATAAAATACCGACACTGGTGGACGGGGATTTTGTGCTGTGGGAATCATCGGCAATCATGCTGTATCTGCTGAGTAAAAAACCGGGCAGTTCGCTTTATTCAAATGATCCAAAAATACAAGCCGACATCAATCGCTGGCTGTTCTGGAACATCGCGCACTGGGGTCCGGCCTGTGGTGTCTTTATCTATGAATATCTGGTGAAAAAATTTCGTAATCTGGGTGGTCCTGACCCCAATGAGATCAAAAGAGGTGAGGATCTGGTTCATCTGTTTGCCCCAGTATTAAATGATCATCTTAAAGGACGCCAATGGCTGGTTGGAAATGATGTAACAGTGGCGGATTACGCCGTCGGTTCCTTCCTTGACTTGAAAGAAGTTGCTCATTTGCCTGTTGATAAATACAAGGAGATCAATCGCTGGTATGGCGATATTGAAAAACTGGATGCGTGGAAGAAATCAGCGCCGGCAAACTTCATGTAATCACGAAAATAAAAATCCGGGAGAATAATATGACCGAGCAGCAAAAATCGACACGCGTGATCCGTGAATTATTGGAAAAACCGGGCATAGTCCGCACCCTGGGTGCGCATGATGTGCTAACGGCGGTGTTGATCGAACGGGCGGGATTTGAGTCGGTCTTTATCGGTGGTTTTGGCACGAGCGCGAGTCTCTACGGATTGCCGGATCTCAATTTTCTGGGAATGACCGAGATGGTGGACGCCACACGGCGCATGGCACACCGTGTTTCCATTCCCGTCATCGCTGATGCCGATACCGGTCATGGTGATTTGCATAACGTCATGCGCTGTGTCACTGAATTCGAAGGCGCGGGAGCTGCCGGTATCATCCTTGAAGATCAGATCTTTCCTAAACGCTGCGGGCATTTTGGCGGTAAGGATGTTATCCCGGCAGAAGAGATGGTGCTTAAATTCAAGGCCGCAGTGGAAGTGCGCAACGATCCCGATTTTCTCTTCATTGCCAGGACCGATTCAAGGGAAACCAAAGGGCTTGATGATGCCATTGATCGAATCAATCGTTACTGTGATGCAGGTGCAGATGTCGCATTCATCGAGGCCCCGTTATCCGTGGATGAACTTGAAGAGATATGCAAACGGGTTGAATATCCGAAATTTGTCAACATGCTGGCCTTCGGCAAGACACCGATACTCTCTGCCTCGGAACTTGAAGAGATGGGCTTCAAAATGATGGTGGCCCCGATTGATTCAGTATTATTAACGGCAAAAGTCATGCAGGAGATGGCCGAAGTATTCAAACGCGATGGCCATACCCGGTCACTGTTTGATCAAATGGTGGATTTCAAAGGGATTAAGGAAATACTGGGACTCAGCGGTTATCTGACACTACGGGATCAGTTGAAGAAATGATATCGATGATAGGAGGGCATGAGTGATGCATTATATATACCTGACAATTGCAATCCTCGCTGAGGTCACCGGTACCATGGCGCTCAGGGCATCTGCTTCATTTACCAAACTGTATCCGAGTATGACAGTCGTTGTTGCCTATGCATTAACGTTTTATTTCCTCTCATTAACTCTTAGTAAAATTCCGGTTGGGATCGCCTACGCTATTTGGTCGGGCGTGGGGATTATATTGATCGCCATTGCCAGCGCGATCATTTATAAACAGATGCTTGATGTTCCAGCCATTGCGGGCATGGTGTTGATTGTTGCCGGAATCGTCATGATTACCGGTTTCTAAAAGGTAAAGGTGCATTGATTTTATAGATTAATGGACCCCTTTTGATTTTTGATGTGCAATGGCAATTCCTGTAAGCAGGATACATTGCCATTCACTGAACAGGACCAGCGCCCATAATTCGTTTTTCATTTCGAATAGCCGATCTG
>JAENIZ010000107.1 GCA_016844485.1 Gammaproteobacteria bacterium
GGCAAGGATTGTTCCCTACAATCCTTTTGCATTTCCTCCATCCATGGAGGTCAGATGCAGGAGGTACGACTCCAGGGAAGGACGACCACATGGATGTGGAAGGTAGAATAATGTCTGGAACAATTATCGAGGAGTTAGAGTCGCGTCGGGAACAGCGACCGAGAGAACGTCGGGAACACGTTGTCGAGCGGCGAGTGATTAGTAATTAGTTATTCGTAATCAGTTATTAGTTACTAATCACCAATCACCAGTTACTAATTACTTGCCTAAATCTTCTCCAAAATTTTATCCAGAACCCGTACGGGAAGGATGCGTTTCAGATATGCAAAGAGATGGGTAGGGAAAGTGACATAATAACGTTCTTTCGGCCGCCTGCTTTCCAGCGCATGGATCACTTTTTTCAGCACGGCCTCCGGCCCCAGGGTAAAAGGCACGACGGGGCCTTCCGTTTGCAGGCGTTTTCCCGTGAGTTCATACACTTCCTTGTAGTAACTGTTCTCCTTATTAATATTCCGTTTGTATGCCGCATAGGAGTTTTGTCTGAAATTGCTCCGGATCGGGCCAGGCTCAATCAGGGAGACATAAATATTTGTGCCTTTGAGTTCCATCCGCAGGGTATCGGTCAATCCTTCCAGCGCATATTTTGTGGCGTTATAGGCGCCGCGATATTTAAGGGCAACTAATCCCAGCAATGAACTGTTCTGGATAATCCTGCCCTCCCCCTGCCTGCGCATGACCGGTATAACCAGATTCGCCAGTTCATGGGCGCCAAATAGATTCACCTCGAATTGTTCGCGCAATACATCGCGGGAAAGGTCCTCAACCGCACCTGGCTGACCATAAGCCCCGTTATTGAACAGCGCATACAGAACACCACCCGTTTTTTGCAGGGCATACTCAACCGCGGATCGGATCGATGCCGAACTGGCAAGATCGAGCTGGACTGCCTCAAAGCCAAGGGAAATCAATTCCTCAACATCATTCTGTTTCCGGGCTGTGGCAAAAACACGGTATCCCCGCCCTTTTAGCCCCTCCGCCACACAACGGCCAATCCCCGTTGAACAACCGGAAATTAATACACTGCGCTGTTCCGTCATACGGGATTCCTGGTCTTATAGTCAAGCCGGGTATCGTGTCCAAACCTGCATGGCCCGGCATTTCCTCAAAATCTGAACATCGGTCCGGATTATTGTATTATTGACACTAACCTAGTATAAAAATTTGAAGATAAAGGCATTCTATGAGATTTTAACTACCTCGTGCCAAACAAATAATCTAATAAATAAAACACCTTGAAACGGAGTTTTTACAAATATCTTCTGGCACTCGCTTTACTAACGATGTGCCTGCCCGGGGGGGCGGAAACCACGGATGCGGACTGGCCATTATGCCCGCAGGCCCTTGAGGTCCCCGCGCGGCCACAAATTGATGCGGATGCGCCTCTGGCTGCCGGTGATGTTCATATCACCGCCGACAAGGCAGACCTGGAACAGGACGGCGTTTCGGTGTTACAGGGAAATGTCGAGATCACCCGGGATCGGCAGCAGGTCAGTGCCGATACCATCACTTATAACAAACCGGAAAATACCGCCGATCTGGAAGGTAACGTTGAATACTGGGACGATGCGGTATATCTGTCCGGTGATAAAGGCCATGTGGAATTTGACGGGGAAACCGGACGTTTTGAAAATTCCCGCTATATCATCAAGGACAACCGCGCTCGCGGCACTGCCGGTGAGCTTTTTCACGAATATGACAGCAAGACGAAACTGGAGGATGTTGATTACACCACCTGTGACCCGGAAGATAATTTCTGGAAGCTTTCAGCCAGTGAAATCAACCTCGATCATGAGAGTAACTGGGGCGACGCCAGAAATGTAGTATTTCGTATCAAGGATATCCCCGTACTTTATACACCTTATATATCCTTTCCGTTGAGTGATGAACGCAAGACCGGGTTTCTGTTTCCAAGCTTTGGTAACTCAAACAGAAACGGGGCTGAAATAGAAACACCGTTTTACTGGAACATTGCGCCGGAAATGGACGCTATCCTGACTCCACGTATCATGAGCGACAGTGGATTGATGTTAATGGGCCAGTTCCGCTACCTGCTTGCCCGTGGGGAAGGTATATTGAATGCTGAATATTTACCCAGTGATAATGATTTTAATAATGAGGACCGCAATCTTATCGGCTTCACACACAATCAGTTATTCAGTGACACGGGCAAATTATTTTTAACTTACAATCGTGTTTCTGACAAGGAATATTTTGAAGACTTCGGTTCCAATCTGAGTGTAACGAGTACACGTTATCTTGAGCGTCGTGCAGAGGCATCATATTCCGGTAACTGGTGGAACCTGAGCGGAAGGATACAGGATTATCAAACAGTTGACCGTAGTATTCCGGTAACATCCAGGCCATATAAACGCCTGCCACAAATCAATTTTAACGCCTACTCGCCGAGAAATAATCGCCAGTTCAATTACCAAGTAAAGAGCGAAATCAGTTACTTCGATCGTGGTGACAGTAACGGCGTCGTGACCGATGTGAATGATGGTTTAAGATTTGATTTGTTACCTTCCGTCAGTTATCCAATCTATAATGCATCTGCATTCGTTGAGCCTAAACTTGGATTGCGTTTTACCCAATACGACCTGCCTGACTCAGGGACCTTCGACTCCAATCCGAACAGAATTCTGCCTATAGTGAGTGTTGATAGTGGTATTTTCCTGGAACGCGATACAACACTCTTTAATACCAGTTTTTTGCAGACCCTGGAACCGCGCTTGTTTTATTTATATATCCCGGAAGACGACCAGGATGACCTGCCTGTATTTGATACCGGCCAGTTCGATTTTTCTTTTGATTCCCTGTTCCGTGTGGATCGCTTCAGCGGGCCGGACCGCGTGGGTGACGCCAATCAGTTTACCGTGGCATTGACATCCCGCCTGATCAACCAAACAACCGGCAGGGATTCGGGATATGTAAGTCTGGGGCAGATTTATTTCCTGAAAGATCGCGATGTATTCCTTCCCGGCGGCAAGACCCGTGATGAAGACAGTTCTCCCATTGTCGCGGAAATCGGGACCGTGATCGCCGGTGACTGGAAACTACGTGGTAATATGCAATGGGATCCGAATAATAACAAAACAGAAAAACTGGTTGGTTTGATGCAATATAATCCGGCGCCTGATAAGGTCGTTAATCTTGGCTACCGGGTGCGAAGAACGACTGACAGTTTAACCAGCAGCGTCACTGTTACTGATATAGAACAGAGTGATTTCTCTTTCCACTGGCCTGTTAATCAAAACTGGAGCGCCGTGGGCCGCTGGACTTATGCTACGGCGGATGAAAAAACAATTGATCTTTTCGGCGGTGTTGAATATGACAGTTGTTGCTGGGGTTTTCGAGTAGTGGGCCGCCGCTTCCTGACTGATGCTGATGGTGATTCTGATGTCGGGATTTTTCTACAACTGGAACTCAAGGGACTGGCGGGCCTGGGCAAGAGCACTGTAGAATTTCTGGAAGAGAATTTACCCGGTTACCAGAGTGGATTTTAATATTTCGAAGTACCTCCTGTCCTGTCTGTATTTTGCAGGAATAATCATTCCCTGCATGGCCCCGGATGCACTGTATGCAGATGTGCCCCTGGATCGCATCATCGCGGTGGTAAACGACGATGTCATCATGCAAAGTGAACTGGAGGGAAAGCTCCGCACTGTCAGAAATCAGCTTGAGCAACAGGGGACTGCCCTGCCTCCCACCGGAATACTGGAAAAACAGATTCTTGATCGCCTCATATTGAATAAACTGCAGTTACAACTCGCATTAGACACAGGTATTCGTGTCGATGACGAAACCCTGAACCGGACTATCAGTAATATCGCCTCAGAGAATAAGGTCTCACTGACCCAATTCAGGGAGATATTGGAAAAAGACGGCTACAGTTATGAACGTTTCCGTGAAGATATCCGAAATGAAATCATTATTGCGCGTTTGCGGGAACGGCAAGTTGATAATCGAGTTACCGTTACCGATCGGGAAATTGATAATTTCGTTGTGAACGAGGAACACCAGGGTATTGTAGAGAATGAATATCGTATTTCACATATTTTAATTGCCACACCGGAAGCAGCCACCCCCGAGGAAATTGAACAGGCCAGGCTGATCGGGGAAAAAGTCCTGGAAGATTTGACCAATGGTCAGGATTTTACTGAACTGGCAAAGAATGTATCTGACGGTAAACAGGCATCGGAGGGTGGTGATCTGGGCTGGAAAAAGGCCGGCGATATCCCTACCCTGTTTTCAGATTATGTCAATAATATGAAAGAAGGGGATGTCAGTGAATTGATCCAGAGTCCCAGTGGTTTTCATATTATTAAACTCAGCGGATTTCGCAGCAGCGAGAAAAATATCGTAACCCAGACCAACGCCAGGCATATCCTGATCCGTGCAAATGAATTGTCAACAGAGAACGATGTCAAAATCCGGCTCGAACAATTAAAAATCCGTATTGAGGGGGGTGATGATTTTGCTGAACTGGCCAGGGCACATTCCGAAGATACAGTCAGCGCGGCACAAGGAGGAGATTTGGGCTGGGTCAGCCCCGGATCGCTGGTGCCTGATTTCGAAAAGGAAATGGACAAGCTGCAACCCGGTCAGACCAGTGCGCCCTTCAAGACCTCCTGGAACGGCGCGAATATGACAACAGTGAAGACCGGAAACGCGCCGCCGCCAGAGAAGCTATTCGCAAAAGAAAAATTGAAGAAGCCCAGGAAAACTGGCTACGGCATATGCGCGATGAGGCCTATGTCGAATATCGTATAGATGATTTCCAATAAACGTTGTCCGCGGATTGCAATAACTCCTGGTGAACCGGCAGGTATCGGGCCGGACATCGTCATCCTGGCCGCACAACAATCATTCAAGGCGTCAATCATCGCTATCGCTGATCCGGATCTGTTGCGAGAACGCGCGACACTGCTGAACCTTCCGCTTGAACTGGTTATATTCAATGCAGACGAACCTGCTGTTCCGCACCAGGCCGGTAAACTCATAATCCTGCCTGTATCACAAAAAATTACAGCCCATCCCGGCAGACCGGATCCCGCCAATGCCGGTTATGTCCTGGAAACCCTGAGGCTTGCCTGTCAAGGCTGCATGCAACATAACTTTGCCGCGATGGTAACGGCCCCCGTACACAAGTCGGTTATCAATCAGGCGGGTTTCAGCTTCAGCGGGCATACAGAATTTCTGGCCGGGATCTGCGGTGCAAAGCATCCCGTCATGATGCTGGTGAACCCCGGTCTCCGTGTTGCCCTTGTGACGACACATCTGCCGCTATCCGAAGTCAGCCAAACAATCACCGGGGAAAAACTCGAGCATGTGCTGAAAGTTGTCTGGCACGACCTCCATGAACGTTTTGCCATCAACAACCCCCATATGCTGGTCTGCGGCTTGAATCCTCACGCGGGGGAAGATGGATATCTGGGGAAGGAAGAAAAACAAATCATTATCCCGGTCCTGGATAAATTGCGGCAGGATGGCATGCGATTAACCGGCCCGGTCCCGGCGGATACTGCGTTTACACCGGATCGCCTCCATGACGTCGATGTGGTCATCAGCATGTATCACGATCAAGGTCTGCCCGTGCTCAAGGCGCACGGTTTTGGAGAGACGGTAAATATTACCCTCGGTTTACCCATCATCCGGACTTCGGTTGATCACGGTACGGCCCTCGCGCTGGCCGGAACAGGTAATGCGAACTGTTCCAGCCTGCTTGCGGCAATCAACTGTGCCATTAATCTCACCAGCCTGCATTCCGCAACAGATTTACCTTCTCATACCAGCTTCAAGTCAGCACAAGTTGCTTTGTGAATGACTCAGCACCGGCCCCGTAAACGTTTCGGTCAACATTTTCTGCACGACCGGATCGTTATCGATCGGATCATCGCGGCAATAGACCCGAAACCGGGTGAGTTGCTCATTGAGGTCGGTCCCGGCACGGGCGCCCTTACCCTGCCTTTACTGCATCGGCTCGGGATACTACATGTGCTGGAAGTAGATCGGGATCTTGCCAGGAACCTGACTGAACGTTGTCAGGGCCTGGGTGAGTTGCATATGCATTGCCAGGATGCACTCACATTCAACTTCTGTCAGATTTCTGATTCAGAACTCAGGGTGGTCGGAAATTTGCCTTATAACATTTCTACACCCTTTATCTTTCATTTACTTGACTACCTGCATTGCATCAAGGACATGTTGTTCATGCTGCAGAAAGAAGTAGTTGAACGATTGAATGCCGGACCGGGTAACAAGATATACGGGAGATTATCCGTCATGGTGCAGACCCGATGCCGGGTGGAAAAACTTTTCACGGTAGGTGCCGGCGCCTTCACTCCTGCGCCTAAAGTGGAATCTGCCATTGTCAGGCTGATACCGCATGAGAGACCCGTTGCCGAAATAACAGATCACGATATTTTCGCCACTGTTGTTAAAAAATCTTTTATGCAACGGCGTAAAACCCTGCGTAACGCCTTGAAGGAATTGCTCAGTGAAAAACAGATCCGGTCACTTGGCATCGACCCCGGAAACCGGGCTGAACGACTGACGATAAATGACTTCGCCGCCCTGGCAAACTGTTGCCACAACGATAAAAATCAATAGCTTAGTTCAGTGGATAAGTCTGTGACTAATTATTCAGGCAATAAGCTACACACCTGACCAGAGTTTTTCCCTGAAGCTC
>JAENIZ010000108.1 GCA_016844485.1 Gammaproteobacteria bacterium
GCATTCAGTTTCTGGCGGACTGATTTTTTTCGCACAGCCTGGCCCGGCATAATGAAGGTGCGCGGGATATAACGGTTCTTGATAAAACCCTCCCGGTATTTCACATTCAGTTTTCGCGCCAGCGGTATTGCGGCTGTGCGCCCTGTATCCGGTATGGGGATTACCACATTGATATTATGATCAGGTCTCAGTCTTAATATTTTCTCCGCAAGTTTTTCACCCATCCGCAGTCTGGCCTTGTAAACCGAAATATTATCGATAATCGAATCCGGCCGCGCCAGATAGACGTATTCAAAGATGCAGGGAGAATATTTTGGATGCTCGGCACATTGCCGTGTGTGCAACTCGCCATCCTTGGTAATAAAGATCGCCTCACCAGGTGCAATATCCCGGATTAAATTAAAATCAAGCGAGTCAATTGCAACGCTTTCAGAAGCAATAATGTATTCCTTGCCTTTATCCGTAGTGCGCTCACCGAATGCGATCGGACGTATGCCGTTTGGATCACGAAAACCGAGAATACCAAAGCCGGTAATCATGGCAACGGCCGCATAGCCGCCACGACATCGCTTATGGACCTTATTGACTGCATCAAACACATCATCAACTTCCAGGCGCAGCTTGCCCAGGCGCTGTAATTCGTGCGCCAGTATATTTAATAAAACTTCTGAATCAGAATCGGTATTGAGGTGGCGCAGATCATCACGGAAGAGTTCATGTTTTAATTCCTCACTATTGGTAAGATTGCCATTATGCGCAAGTGTGATGCCATAAGGAGAGTTGACATAAAATGGCTGTGCCTCCGCCGATGAAGAACACCCCGCAGTGGGATAACGTACATGGCCAATTCCCATGTTGCCCTTGAGGTTCAGCATATGACGGGTATGAAAGACATCCCGGACCATGCCGGTATTTTTACGCAGATATAAACGGCCTTCATGGTAAGTCACCATCCCGGCGGCATCCTGCCCGCGATGCTGTAGTACAGTCAAACCGTCATAGATCGCCTGATTGACGGACTGCTTGGCGACAATACCAACAATTCCGCACATACGGGATTACCTAAGTATCGGCCTCAGTTTGAACATCGCGTTGTTTGTTTCCAGTATCAGGTACGGGCACATCATAGCCGTGATATTTGGCCATGGATTCCGGCAGATATTTCTTCGCCCAAATCGAGACTCTCTCAAAGGGTTCCACCATTCTTGACGCCTGCCACCAGGGTTCCACGGGTAACGCCGTAAAACCCGCCAGGAATATCACGACCATTACAATGACCGACCCCAGACCTATACCAAAAAACAGTCCCAGGATGCGATCAGTCGCGGTAAGACCAGTCCTGCCCAGTAATTTTACTATAAGAAACCCGATCCCGGTGAGAATAACCAGACTGACAATAAACAGGCCGGTAAAAGCCAGGATAATCCTCAAGATAGGGGTATCTATTGAAGCTACAAGCATGGGTGAAAAAAACGGGGTGAGCTTGGTCGCTATACCCAATGCCAACGCCCAGGCAAGTACGGAAAAAGCGATGTTGAGGAATCCATAGGCCACACCCACCAGCGCCGGCAGCCCGATCAACACCAGAATAGCTATATCTGCCGGTTGCATTTTTTAATGATGGAGAGAAGTGTTATCAAGGATATTGGGCGACAATCCCGTCAAGTTTCATGGTCTTCTTCAGCTGATCGCGAATCGATTCCGCGTCTGAACGTTTTAGTTCCGGACCCACCCGTACGCGATAGACTACATTGGTTTTTTGTTTAAGAGGTTCGACGAATGCCGAATATCCGGCCTTGCGCAATTTCTGATTCAATACCTGTGCGTTTTCTTCACTGGTGAAACTGCCAAGTTGCACTACCCACGCAGACAAACCAACATTCGTTGGAGGTTCCTCATCAATCACTGCGGTTTTAGCCGGTACTTGCTCTTCAGTCACAGCAGCAATATCAGTTGCCGGTGTATTCCCGGCTATTGGCTTGTCTTCAGTTTTTTCTTCTGGCTTGGGAATTACCGTATTCGCTTCACCCTGCTCCAGGGGAATGATGCGGGAGCTGAAATCACCTTCAGGTGGCGAAGGCATATCATCCGGTTTTGGCGGAATATTTGTTGCAGTGATCACAGATCCAGTTTCCTGCGTATCATCAAACAACATGGGGATAAATATCACCGCCAGGATAACGAGAACGGCTGCGCCGACGAGTCGCTCTTTTAGGCCGCGTTCCATTCCTGATTAATGCTGTAAATTAAGGTGATTGATAGCCGCTCCAACCGTCAGAAACGATCCGGTGATGACAATACGATCCTGTGGTGCAACGATAGCCCGGACCCGGCCCAGGGCATCGGCTACGGTGTCATAGCAGGATACATTCCCGGTGATACCCATTGCCATTAATACTTTATTAAGCGCTTCGCTTTTCGTTCCTCTCGGGCCATCCAGTGTCACGAGGTGCCAGAAATCCGCACTCCCTGAAATTTCATTAAATATCGCATGATGATTCTTGTCACTCAGCATGCCAATCAGTATATGGGTGTTACCGCTGACCGGTAATTGCCGGAGATTTTGAGCGAGGAGTTCCGCAGCCTGGCGATTGTGCGCGACATCAAGCACAAGCTGCGCCTTATCCGGAACAATCTGGAAACGGCCATCGAGATTAAACTCCAGCAGTCCTTGCCGTATGGCATGAATAGCAACGGGAAATCGATCCGATAGTGCTGTTAAAGCCATTAATACTCCAGCGGCATTCTGTACCTGGCGTGCATTATAGATAGAGGGATGCGGCAAGTCAGTATACATCACTGAATCCCATCGCCATGTCCAGGAATTACCGCAGATCTGATAATCATAGTCCTGCTTCTGCAGATACAATCTCGTCCCCAGCATTTTGGCATGGTTAATTAACGATTGCGGGGGTCCCGGGTCAGAACAGACTGCAGGGGCTTTACTGCGCATAATTCCCGCTTTCTCACGCGCGATTGCCTCACGATCCGGGCCCAGCCAGAGTTCATGATCCAGATCGATGCTGGCAATCAATGCGACATCCGCATCCAGACAGTTGACCGCGTCCAGACGCCCGCCCAGCCCGACTTCCAGTATTGCTATATCAATCCCGGCACGCTGGAAGATATCCAGTGCCGCCAGTGTGCCAAATTCAAAATAAGTCAGTGAGATATCACCACGGGCGCGATCAATCCTGTCAAAGGCCTCACACAGTGCTGCATCAGACACCTCAATACCATTGATAGATACACGTTCGTTATAACGGATCAAATGAGGTGAGGTGTAGCTCCCGGTGGTATATCCGGCATGGGTTAAAATCGATCTCAGCATATTGACGCTGGAGCCCTTGCCATTCGTACCTGCCACGCTGATGACCGCATAGTCTGGTTGTAACAAGCCCATCTTGTCGGCGACGGACATGCAACGATCCAGGCCCAGTTCAATTGCTGTAAAATGCAATCCTTCCTGCCAGGCAAGCCATTCATGCAGCTTATTAAACCGCATTGAGTCCGCAATATACGAATCAAGTGATGCAATTTTCGGTTTTACCTGCATGGTCCAATACCTGTAAAAGCGTCCGGTAACAGTATACTTTATGGGGCCGGCCAGTGGATCAGTTTTGCCAGTAATGAGGCAACGCGATCCCGCATTTCGCGCCGGTCAACAATCATATCTAAATAGCCATGCTCCAGCAGGAACTCGCTCCGCTGGAACCCTTCCGGCAGGGTCTCACGGACGGTATGTTCGATAACGCGCGGTCCGGCGAAACCGATCAGTGCACCGGGTTCTGCCATATTGATATCTCCCAAAGTCGCCAGGCTGGCGGAAACACCCCCCATGGTCGGATCGGTCATGACCGAAATATAGGGTAATTCGTTTTTTTTCAATGCCGCCAGTGCCGCGCTGGTCTTGACCATCTGCATCAGTGAAATAATGGCCTCCTGCATTCTTGCCCCGCCACTGGCGGAAAAACATACCAGCGGTATCTTGTTCTCAATCGCGGCCTCAACCGCCAGGACAAAACGTTCCCCGACGACTGCCCCCATTGAGCCGCCCATAAAATCAAATTCAAAGGCGCAAGCAACCAGGGGTATCCCCTTTAACTGTCCCTTTAAAACCACCAATGCGTCATTTTCACCGGTCTGTTTCTGGGCCTGGCTCAATCGGTCCTTGTATTTCTTGCTGTCACGAAATTTCAATTTATCGACGGGTTTGATCGCGGCACCCACCTCGATGCGCGATCCAGGATCAAGAAACTGGTCGAGCCGGGTGCGCGCACGGATACGCATATGGTGCGAACATTTGGGGCAGACCTCAAGATTTCGATCCAGCTCCGCACGGTAGAGAACGGCATTGCAAACATCACATTTGGTCCATACACCTTCAGGCACCGTTCTCTTCGCGGCGCCATTGGTCTTGATACGGGACGGAATCAGTTTTCTGAACCAACTCATAATATAATCATCTGTAAACTGTTATCCGGTATTTTAATATTTATGCTGTATCCATGGCGGAGCGCAATCCTGACAGAAAATCGGTAACCTCCTGTGTCAATTTTTCCGGCTGCCGGGCAAGCTGACTTATACGCTCAACCAGGGCGCTGCCTATAATCACGGCATCACTGAAACCGGCAACCTGTTTTGCCGTCGCGGTATATGCGCTATCTTTTCGGCAACGTCAGCGACATCCAGCCGGTTACTGCCTGTTACCCCCTTGAGGGAGACATAATACAGGAATCCACTCGCCTTGGAGCATATACGGGCCAGGCGTTCATCACTGGTGGTCGGCGAGAGCAGAAAAATCTGATTGAGATCAAAGTGTTTTAACTCGGACTGCAGGGCATCCGCCTCTTCCGGCGGCAAATCAACCAGTAATACGCCATCGACACCGGCGGTGTGCGCCCGTTTGGCGAAGGTCTGATAGCCCATTATCTCGACCGGATTGAGATAACCCATCAGAATTACGGGTGTGTGTGTATTGTCCTTGCGGAATTCCGCCACCATACCGAGGACATCGTTTAAACTTGTTCCATGCTTGAGCGCCCGTTCGCTGGAACGCTGGATAACCGGGCCATCCGCCATGGGATCAGAAAAGGGAACACCCAGTTCAATAATGTCCGCCCCCCCTTTTACCAGCGCGTGTAACAGGGGCACGGTGGACTCGGGGACAGGATCACCCGCGGTGATAAACGGGATCAATGCCTTGCCTTTGTCCTTACGCAGGTTTTCGAAGCAATCTGTTATCCGGCCCATAATGCCCTGTAAATTTTCAAATAATATCCAGTGTTCACTGTATAAACCTTAAATAATTTCTGCAAAAAAATGACACTCAAGGGAATTCTTAATCGAGAGTTGAATGTCCCGGAATGGTCAAAATTACTGAATGGCTGTTACCCCGGAAATTCCGGTGGAGGAATTATTGTCCTTTCCTTGAGTTTCATCTCCAGCAATTCAATTGCCATGTCGGGCACTTCTTCGTGGTGTTTTGATTCATGCGATATCAGCCAGTGATCCACCGTTTCCCGCTTGACTTTCAAGAGTGCAGCAATTTCCTGTCTGTCTAATTCGTGCTCTGTAATCAGATCTATCAATCTTTCTCTGTTATTCATACATTCTCCTCACAGACTGATACCTTCACGTGCTGCAACGGTCTGGATATCCTTATCACCGCGCCCCGACAGATTGACGATGATAATCCCGTCTTTTGCCATTTGCGGTGCGAGTTTAATTGTATAGGCGAGCGCATGACTGGATTCCAGTGCCGGCATGATCCCCTCGATGCGGGTCAGTTCATGAAATGCAGACAGGGCTT
>JAENIZ010000109.1 GCA_016844485.1 Gammaproteobacteria bacterium
ACTCTGGAATATCATGAGGCCGGCGCACTGGCGCGGGCAATTACCGATATGGTGGTGCGCGGTGCGCCTGCTATTGGCATTACCGCGGCCTACGGAGTCGTACTTGCCGCGCGCGAGGCATTCAAGACTGCACCGGAACAATGGCGCGAGAAGATTGAACAGGATCTGGCACTCCTCGCACAGGCGAGGCCGACTGCGGTCAACCTGAAATGGGCGCTCGACAGGATGCGCGGAAAATTTTCTGCGATCACGGGTGATCCTGAACCGGTATTGCTGGCGGAGGCGATGGCCATTCATGAGGAAGATATCGCCGCAAATAAACACATGGCGATGCTCGGGGCGGAACTTGTTCATGGCGCTTCCCATGTGCTGACTCATTGTAATACCGGCTCGCTCGCCACCGGCGGTTACGGCACCGCGCTGGGTGTCATACGCACGGTCTATGCGCAAGGATTATTGCAGATGGTCTATGTGGGTGAGACACGGCCCTGGTTGCAGGGCGCGAGACTGACGGCATGGGAACTCCTGCAGGACAAGATCCCGGTCACGCTCATTGCGGACAGTGCCGCCAGTTATTTACTGCAGAAAGGTTCTGTGGACTGGATCATCGTCGGCGCCGATCGAGTTGCGGCGAATGGTGATGTCGCCAACAAGATCGGTACCTATGCGCTGGCCGTCTCCGCGCGTCATCATAATGTGAGATTTATGGTGGTCGCGCCCACGTCGACGTTCGATCTGGCCGCGAATAGCGGCGTGGATATCCCCATTGAATATCGCGCCGCAGAGGAAATCGTGCAGATTGCCGGCAAGTCCATCGCGCCACGGCAGGTAGAAACGTGGAATCCGGCGTTCGATATCACCCCTGCAGAAATGATCGATGTGATCGTCACTGAAAAAGGGGTCGTGCACCGGCCCGACAGGGACAAAATAGCCGCCTTGTTTGCCTGAAAATCGCTATCAAAATCAGCGATTTTTGTCTCAATTTTATTTCTCTCCAATGCTACAGCGGAGGCCCTCATTATGGTAAAATTTTGACCTCTGATATCACGCATTATAAGGACTTTTAACCCCTTGATTATCCTGCATATTTTTATATGTCTGAATTTGAATTTGCACGCTCTGTAACCCCCGTCAGTATCGAAGACGAAATGAGGCAGTCCTACATGGATTACGCCATGAGCGTAATCATCGGGCGCGCCCTGCCGGACGTCCGTGACGGCCTGAAACCCGTGCATCGTCGCGTGCTTTATGCGATGAGTGTAATGGGTCTTGATTGGAACAAAGCCTATAAAAAATCGGCCCGCGTCGTCGGCGATGTCATCGGTAAATATCACCCGCACGGTGATACCGCGGTGTATGACACGATCGTGCGCATGGCCCAGCCGTTTTCCCTGCGTTATGTGCTGGTGGACGGACAGGGTAACTTCGGTTCCGTGGACGGCGATGCACCGGCCGCCATGCGTTATACCGAAGTGCGCATGTCCAGGATCGCGCATGAATTGCTGGAAGACCTGGACAAGGAGACGGTCGATTTTGTCCCCAACTACGACGGCGCCGAACATGAACCGACGGTCTTGCCCGCGCGCATACCCAATCTTCTGGTCAATGGATCAAGCGGGATTGCCGTGGGCATGGCCACCAACATTCCGCCGCATAATATTTCCGAGGTCATCAACGCCAGTATCGCCCTGATCGACAATCCTGCGACGCAGATTGCCGAGTTGATGAAACATATCCCCGGCCCGGATTTCCCGACGGCGGGGATCATTAACGGCGCCCAGGGGATCCGTGAAGCGTATCTCACCGGCCGCGGGCGTATTTACGTGCGCGCACGGACGGAGATTGAGACTGACGAGAAAAATGGAGACCATTCGATCATCGTCACGGAATTGCCCTATCAGGTGAACAAGGCGCGTCTGATGGAGAAGCTCGCCGAACTGGTAAAGGACAAACAGATCACCGGCATTCGCGAACTGCGCGATGAATCCGACAAGGACGGCATGCGCATGGTGATTGAACTGCGCCGCGGCGAAGTCCCCGAGGTCATTTTAAATAATCTTTACCAGTACACACAGATGCAGAGTGTATTCGGGATCAATATTGTCGCGCTGGAAAATGGACAGCCCCGCCTGCTCAATCTCAAGGACCTGCTTGAGGCGTTCCTGCGTCATCGCCGTGAGATCGTTACGCGGCGCACGGTGCACGATCTGCGCAAGGCGCGTGCCCGCGCCCATATCCTGGAAGGTCTGGCGGTGGCGCTCGCCAACATCGATCCGATTATTGCCTTGATCAAGGCTTCGCCCAATCCGGCGGAGGCAAAGGTGAGATTATTAAAACCGGTATGGGAATCCGGCGTCGTTATGGAGATGTTAAAACGCACCGGCGCCGATGCCTCGCGTCCCGAAGATTTGCCGGAAGGACTTGGTCTGATTGATGGAGGTTACCGCCTGTCCGAGACGCAGACCCAGGCGATCCTGGAACTCAAGTTGCAACGCTTGACCGGTCTGGAACAGGACAAGGTCATCACGGAATATGATGAATTGCTGACTGCTATCCAGGACCTGCTTGATATCCTGTCGCGGCCGGATAGATTGATGCAGGTCATCCGTAACGAACTGGTGGATATCAAGGAACGTTATGGTGATGCGCGACGCACGGAGATCATCGATGATCACCTTGACCTCAGCATGGAAGATCTGATTACGGAAGCAGATGTCGTCGTGACCCTGTCCCACGAAGGTTATGCAAAATCACAACCGCTTGATGTCTATCGTTCACAGCGCCGGGGCGGCAAGGGCAAGTCAGCCACGCGCATGAAGGACGAGGATTTTATCGACAAACTTTTTATTGCCAGCACGCATGACACCATCCTGTGTTTCTCCAGCAGAGGCAAGGTCTACTGGCTCAAGGTCTATGAATTACCGCAGGCGAGCCGCATGGCGCGCGGCAAGCCCATCATTAATCTCCTGCCGCTTGAAGAAGGCGAGCGTATCAATGCCGTGATGCCGGTGCGCGAATTCACGGAGGATAAATTTGTATTCATGGCCACGGCGAATGGCACGGTGAAAAAATGTCACCTGACGGATTTTTCACGGCCCCGACCGAGTGGTATCCGTGCAATTGAATTGCGGGAAGACAACCAGTTGATCGGTGTGGAAGTGACTGACGGGCAACGGGACATCATGCTGTTCAGCGATGCCGGCAAGGCCGTGCGCTTCAATGAATCCAATGTGCGGGCCATGGGCCGCACCGCGCGTGGCGTGCGCGGTATACGTCTGGCGCCCGGCCAGAAGGTCATTTCACTGATTATCGTTGAATCAAATAATACGGTGCTGACATCCACCCAGAACGGTTTTGGCAAACGATCGCCGATGGAAGAATATGTGACCAAGGCACGCGGCGGTGTCGGTGTGATCTCCATCCAGACTACCGAGCGCAATGGCAAGGTCGTGGCTGCGGTCGCGGTTGATAATGATGATGAGATCATGTTGATCAGTGATCAGGGGACCTTGATCAGGACGCCTGTGAGTGATGTTTCCGTGATGGGGCGTAACACCCAGGGTGTGCGCCTGGTCACCCTCGGTGAAAACGAAAATCTCGTCAGCATTGAACGGATCGTTGAATACAAAAACGGCGATGGTGATGTTGAATAACATCAGCACTGCTGTTCAATATACACCGGCGGGCAGGGTCTATAATTTTGGCGCCGGCCCGGCGATGTTACCCGCCAAAGTCATGCAACGGGCACAGTCCGAGTTCATGGACTGGCATGGCACCGGCATTTCCGTCATGGAGATGAGTCACCGCTGTGCCGAGTTTATTTCCATTGCCGAACAGTCTGAGTCTGATCTGCGTGAAATATTGAATATCCCCCGAAATTACAAGGTACTGTTCCTGCAAGGGGGCGCGACGAGTCAATTTGCCATGGTGCCGATGAATATTTCGCAGGCAAAAGATACGGTGGATTATTTTCATACCGGACACTGGTCAGACAAGGCATTGAAGGAGGCGCGCAGGTTCTGCAAGGTGAATGTCAGCGCCACAGACGAGAAAAATGGATTCCGTTCCATCCCGAAGGTGGCCACCTGGAACCTGAGTAAAAATGCGGCCTATGTCTATTACACGGGAAACGAGACAATCCACGGCGTTGAGTTTCATTCAATCCCGGATGTAGGCAAAGTCCCACTGGTCACGGACATGACGTCGAATTTACTGACCCGGCCGCTGGATGTGTCCCGCTTCGGGATCATCTTCGCAGGCGCGCAGAAGAACATCGGCCCGGCGGGTCTCGTGGTCGTGATCATCCGTGAGGATCTGATCGGCAAGGCGCGGCAGGGAATTCCGGGCTTGTATGACTATGCCGGGCATGCTCGGGAGAAGTCCATGGTGAATACGCCGCCGACCTACAGCTGGTATATAGCGGGACTGGTCCTGCAATGGATTAAAGAACAGGGCGGACTGGTTGCCATGGAAGAAAAGGCACTGCGGAAATCCGGGAAATTGTATCGCGCCATCGACAACTCTGGTTTTTATATCAACTCCGTTGATGTTTCCTGCCGGTCACGCATGAACGTGCCGTTCACCCTGGCCGATGAATCACTTTATGATGAATTTGTAGCAAGGGGAAAGGCAGTATCTACAATGCCATGCCGGAAGAAGGGGTGGACCACCTCATTGTATTTATGCGGGAGTTTGAACGGCGTTACGGTTAATATTACAGATTCCTCACATTTGTTCGGAATGACAGAATAAGCATTGTCATTTCGAGCATAGCGACGACTCCAGGGAGACGTGCATGGACGCACTAATACTGCGAGCGCAGGATGCGCAGGAGCAGTGAGGAGGAGGTAGAGTCGCGTCGGGAACAGTGACCGGGAAATCTTATCGGGGATATTCTCTATGTCTGAACATTCTAAACTGTCGGATCTGCGTAAGCGCATTGATGATATCGATGCCCGTTTGCTGGAATTGATCAGTGAGCGTGCGCGCCTTGCAGCCGAGATTGCCCATGTAAAGGGCAAACACCCGGAAAATAACGCTTTCTATCGTCCTGAGCGCGAGGCCCAGGTATTACGCAAAATCATCGGGAAGAATAAGGGCCCGCTGTCTGAAGAAGAGATGGCGCGACTGTTCCGCGAGATCATGTCGGCCTGTCTCGCGCTGGAACAGGTACTGAATATTGCCTATCTCGGTCCCGAAGGGACGTTCACACAATCCGCGGCGTTGAAGCATTTCGGTCATTCCGTCAAAACCATGGCGCTCGCCAGTATTGATCAGGTGTTCCGGGAAGTTGAAGCCGGTTCCTGCCATTATGGTGTCGTGCCGGTGGAAAATTCCATTGAAGGGGTCATCAATCACACTCTGGATATGTTGATTAATTCCGGTTTGTTGATCTGTGGCGAGGTCGAACTGCGCATACATCATCACTTGCTGAGCCACGTGGGTAAGGTGAAAAAGATCAAGCTGGTTTACTCGCATCAGCAATCGCTGGCGCAATGCCGCGGCTGGCTGGATACGCACCTGCCACATGCGGATCGAATTGCGGTCAGCAGCAATGCCGAGGCGGCGCGGCTGGCCGGCAAGAAAAAAGATGCAGCTGCGATCGCCGGAGAGACAGCGGCGGAATATTACGATCTGCCGATCCTGGTCAACAATATCGAGGATGAACCGGACAATACCACCCGGTTTCTTGTCATCGGCCGCCATACCACCATGCCGAGCGGAAAAGACAAGACGTCCCTGCTGTTTTCCGCGCCCAACAGGCCCGGGGCGTTGCACGATATGCTCGCCTGTTTTGCAGTCAACAATGTCAGCATGACGCGAATTGAATCCAGACCCTCGCGCCAGGGCATGTGGGAATATGTATTTTTTGTCGATATCGAAGGCCATGCCCGCGATAAACAGGTGATTGCCGCACTGGAAAAACTCAAGGCGGAGGCTTCGATGGTGAAACTTCTTGGCTCATACCCGCAAGCGGTTTTGTGATTCGTGACTAGTGATCGGTGACATATAACAAATGACCAATTACCAATCACTAATTACCCGCCGCTCTTGCGCATCCTGCGCCCGCGGCATTTGTGCATCCTGCACTTCATCACCAATCACTTATTAATTATGACGTGTGATCTATTGCAACTCGCCACTCCCGGTGTCGCAACACTGCAACCCTATCAGGCGGGGAAACCCATCGAAGAACTGGAACGGGAACTGGGACTGAAAAATATCATCAAGCTCGCCTCGAATGAAAATCCATTGGGGCCGGGACCGATGGCAAAAGCAGCTTTGAAGAAACCACTGGAGATCTCCCGCTATCCGGATGGTAACGGGCATGAATTAAAGTCTGCACTTGCGGATTATCATGGTGTAAATCCCGGGCAGATTACCCTGGGCAATGGTTCCAATGATGTCCTGGAATTGATCGCACGCGCAGTGGTAACAACCGCACACGAAGTGATCTTTTCCGCGCATTCCTTTGCCGTCTATCCCCTGGTGACACGGGCGATCGGGGCAAAGGCCGTGGTCGTACCCGCGCGTGATTACGGGCATGATCTCAAGGCCATGCAGAACGCGATCACCGGCCGCAGCCGCCTGATGTTTGTAGCCAATCCCAACAACCCGACCGGCACATGGTCGACGCGATCGGAATTGCGCTTGCTGCTTGAGCAAGT
>JAENIZ010000110.1 GCA_016844485.1 Gammaproteobacteria bacterium
TGTTTAACTAATCACCAATCACATTTATTCTGGTAATACGAAATTGATATTTAACAAACCTAAATGGGAAATATGAATCGCAAATTTAATATTGCCGTTGTTGGTGCAACCGGGGCCGTCGGCGAAACCATGTTGTCAATCCTGGAGGAGCGGAAGTTTCCGGTGGAAAAAATTTATGCCCTGGCGAGCAAGCGCTCGGCGGGCACACGCCTGCGCTTCAGGAACAAGGGGATCATTGTCGGAGAACTTGAGTCCTTCGATTTCAAGGGTGTAGATATCGGACTGTTTTCCGCCGGGGCATCCGTATCCGGGGTGCATGCCCCCCGTGCTGTAACAGCGGGATGCATTGTGGTGGATAATACCTCACGCTTTCGCTATGACGACGATATCCCTTTGGTGGTTCCCGAGGTCAATCCACACGCCATCGCGCAACATACCAATCGGGGTATCATCGCCAATCCAAACTGTTCAACTATCCAGATGGTTGTCGCCCTGAAACCCATTTATGACGCCGCAGGCATTGAGCGGATTAATATCTGTACCTATCAGGCCGTATCCGGTACCGGCAAGCGCGCCATCAAAGAACTGGCGCAGCAGACAGCGGCTTTGTTAAATGGCAAACCGGCTGAATGTAAGGTCTATCCGAAACAGATCGCCTTTAATGCCCTGCCTCATATCGATGCATTTCAGGACAACGGTTACACCAAAGAAGAGATGAAGATAGTGTGGGAGACACGAAAGATCCTCGAGGATGACAACATTCAGGTCAATCCGACGGCAGTCAGGATACCGGTGTTCTATGGTCATTCCGAGGCCATCCATATCGAAACCCGGGACAAATTGAGTGCCGATGAGGCCCGCAAACTGCTCAAAAACGCGCCCGGGGTCAAAGTGATCGATGAGCATGCCGATGGCGGTTATCCCACTGCGGCCACTGAGGCAGCGGGGAGAGATCCGGTCTACGTCGGCCGGATCCGGGAGGATATTTCACATCCCAGGGGTCTTAACTTCTGGGTGGTATCGGATAATGTCCGTAAAGGGGCTGCATTAAATAGTGTTCAAATCGCTGAAATTTTGGTAAAAGACTACTTGTAAGCTATAGTTAAGGAGTAATTATAAAGGACATTCGCAGGTTTTGATTGTGATTTGGGGGGGAAATTTAGCCGTGCTTCAGGCAAGATTTGACCGGCATAACCGAAGCAGGATAACAGGCAGCACTACCTCTCCCGTTATTAAGCTTACTAATATATTGATATTTATGAAATTTACAGCATTCGGTCCAGACTATGAATAAGCAACTACTGATGATTACCCTGTTTTTTGCCCTGACTGTCGCGCACCCCGTTGCCCATGCCCTGGCATTGGCGGAGGTAAAGTTGAATTCTTCGTTAAATCAGCCACTTGATGCAACAATCGAACTTGTTTCTACAAATGCTGCCGAGCTTGATAGCCTGAATATCTCAGTCTCCAGGCTCGCAGATCAAGTTATGGGGTTATACCGCTGGCCCCATCTCAAGGTTGAAGTCATCCGCCCGGAGCAGGGGCGCAGTTACCTGAAAATATCCAGCAAAGATGCGGTACATGAACCTATTGTGGAATTCCTGCTGGAGCTGGACTGGTCAAACGGCCAGATCAAGCGTGAATATTCATTACTTATTAACCCGCAGTAAACTGGATTTCCGGGGTAGGTAATAACAAGAATGAGATTGAGATTTTCGTGTGTTTTTCTTTTGGCATTATTACCCGGGCTGGTCCAGGCCCTGGGGTTGGGTGAGCTTGATCTTGACTCGGGGTTGAATGAGCCGTTTGAGGCCAGGATTGAGCTGCTATCCGCGACAGCTGACGAACTGGCTGACCTGAATGTTTTGCTGGCTGATCATGAGGCGTTTCAACGCGCCGACATTCCACGCGAGCTAATGCTGACGAAATTGCGGTTTGAGGTGAGTGAATCTGAAACCGGGCCTGATTATATACGTATCTACAGCAGAGACCCCATATCTGAACCGTTTCTGAATTTCCTGCTGGAGATCAGTTGGTCAAAGGGGCGCCTGTTCCGCGAATATACCGTACTTCTTGATCCCCCCATCTATGCAACGGAAGAAAAGCAACGGAAACTTGCACTGCCACCCGCTGTAGTTGAAGGAGCAGAAGACCATGTGGTCGTGTATGAGCCGGCATTTAAAGAACACGAACCCGGCGTTACTACTTCGGTGTCCATTGCCCCTGTGGACAGAGAGATCAGCTATGCAGGGGGTGATTATGGCCCAACGGTAACAGGCGATACCCTGTGGTCCATCGCCAAGGCCATGCGTCCTGATTCTTCTGTCAGCATACAACAGACAATGCTGGCATTACTGCGCGCGAATCCTGAGGTCTTTATTAATAACAATATTAACGGCCTTAAGCGGGGTCATGTCCTGCAGATGCCGGAAATATTGGATATTCAATCGGCCACCAAGGAAGAGGCCTTTGCACAGGCACAAATCCAGAATTCACTGTGGGATGAAGTACGTACCGCCATTGCTGCTGCGGTAACTCAACGGCCAGAGGGTGCCACTACACCCGGGCCTGAGGAAGTACAACCTGAAGCGGTTGACACTGCTGCGGATGAAACTCCGGCAACAAGTACGCCTGTTGAGCAAGTTGAACAAGCCGCCGTTGAGCCGGAAGGTGAACCTGAATTGCGTCTGGTTCCTGTTCCGGATAAAGGTGAAGGTGCATCGGAACTGGGTGCGGCTGAATCCACTGCCGTCGCGGCCGGTGATGAAGCATTGACACAGGAACTGGCGCTGGTCAATGAATCACTCGAGGCGCTTAAACTGGAGAATGCGGAACTCAAGGATAATTTATCCGAGACCGAGGCCATTATTGATGACCTGAAACGACTGATTGTACTCAAGGAAGATGAATTGGCCGCCTTACAACAACATGTTGCGGAAGCTGAAGCGGAAAAGGCAAAAGCCGCAGCGGAGACTGCTGCAAAGGCAGCCGAAGAAAAAATTACTGAGGAAAAAATAGTTGAAGAAGCACCAGTTGCAGCAATCGTGGAAGAACCTGTTGTCGATAAAGGCGCTGAAACAGGGGCAGAGGTAATTGCAGAAGAAGAAGTAGCAGAAGAAGTTGAGACCACAGAGGAAGTTGGGCCGGTAGAAGAAGCCGCAGTTACAGAGGAAGCAGCAGTCCCAAGTGAGGAGCAGCCAACCCCGGAAATTGCGGAGAAAGAAGAGGGCGGCTTTATTTCAACATTCCTGTCTTCCGGCCTGACGGGTATTGTCGATCAGCTCAAGAGCAATATGACTATAGTCGCTGGCGGTCTCGCTGTGGTGATGTTAGTTGTAATCTTTGGGTTATTTTCCAAGCGCCATCGCGTCGAAGCGGCCATAGAAATCCCGGCGAGTGCATTTCCTGATTTTGATGAATATGAAGAAGATACAGTTCAACCTTCTGCTTCTGAAGATGTAACAGATATTAACCAGGCGCTCAAAGATGCCGAAGCAGAAACAATTCTCCCCGGCGCTGAAGATGAAACCGTACAACCTGATCTTGAAGCGGATAAAACCCGGATCATAGCCCCGCCGGGCCCGCAAACAGCTGCCCCGGCCCCGGTTAGTGCCGAGGAAGAAGACCCGCTGGCCGAGGTCAATGTCTTCCTTGCCTATGAACATTTTGATCAGGCGGAAGATTTCGTGAAAAAGGCAATTGCAAGGGAGCCTGATAATCTTGAATTCCACACCAAGTTGCTTGAAGTTTACTATGCTGCCAATAACAAAAAGGGCTATGAAAAGGCGGCCGAAGTCCTGCATGACAAGGTCGGTGGCCGCGGTGAACACTGGGAGATGGCCCTTGCCATGTGGAAGGAATTATCACCCAATCGTAACTTGTTTCAGACACCGGTTGCAGGGGAGGAAGAAGAAGCTGGTCCCATTACAGGAGGCGGAATTGTTAACATCACCGGTGATACAGGGCAGGAGGATGAAGATGTTCTGAATGTGACGGCTGCTGATGAAGGCGAGGCCGATATTCTTGATGTCACTGCCGCAATTGATATTGAAGATGAGGAGGAAGTACTTGATGTCACCGCCGCGACTGATAGCGATGACATACTTGATATATCCCAGGCCGGTGAAGATTCTGCAATCCCGGCAGCGGCTGATGACGGGTCACTCGATTTCACATTAGAGAGCGCTGATAAGGAAGAGATCAGTCCCGATATCTCCAAGAGCAGCAGTGATAATCTCCTGGATGTAACATTCACGGGAGGCCTTGACGAAGAAAAATCTGATGAAGCATTCGATTTAATGACAGACAGCGCCGAAAGTATCCTCGACGTTTCACATGGGGGTAATAATCTGCTGGATGTCACATCCACAACTGATTTTAAACCTGAAGGCGGAGATGATCTCCTGGATGTTACTTCAGCTGGAAGCGTTGAAATCAGTGCTGAAGAACCTGTGGTAGCGGAGAGTGCGACAAAAGTTGCAGATGATAATGTGCTTGAATTTGATATTGGGATGCCGGGTGATGAACCCAAGGCGGATGATCAGGAAGAAGCCGGGCTGGATTTTGAGTTATCTCCTGATAAAGAGGCTGAATCTACGGATGCAGGTGATAACGCTATGACATTTGATATCGGTCTCGATATATCGTCACAAGCCACGGGTGAGGTGCCTAAAGGGGGCCTGGATCTTGAATTGCAGATTGATGAAAGCCAGGCTAGTGCGAGCGGTTTACTTGACATGGACAGTACCATGGAGATACCAAAACCGAAAGCAAAACCGGCGGCTGCTGAAACGGATTCAGGTGGTGCTCTTGAATTCGAGATTCCGGAAGTTGACATGGAAGGCACAGTAGCCATGCCGCATCTCGGGATGGATGAAACTGAGGAAGTCGATGACGATGGCGACCATACGGTTTTTGTGCCGCGGTCTTCGAAATCCGAGGAACAGAGTGCAGAGGATGAAATCGCAACCCAGCTTGATTTGGCCAAGGCCTATGTTGAATTGGGAGACAAGGATAACGCCAGGACAATCCTTGATGAAATTGTCGCTATCGGTAATAGCGAGCAACGTCAGCAGGCCCAGGAATTATTGGGTCAGATTAAATAACAAAATATTTTGTAACATTTCTTTAAACAGACTGTTCAGCTTTTAATTCATCCGTCCATACCCGTACAGGAAGGAAAATAATCATACTTTCCAATCCGGTATTTTAGATGACGGTGGATGAATATTTATCTGTGATTTGATTCATGAAGATCGCCTTGGGATTGGAATACTGCGGCACACAGTATTACGGCTGGCAGCGGCAAAAAAATCCCCGGACTGTGCAGGCATATGTTGAAGAAGCACTGTCCAGGGTGGCAGACCAGCAACTTACGGTTTATTGTGCGGGTCGCACCGATACCGGGGTACATGCACTCCACCAGATCATCCATATAGAAACCAATGCCGCGCGGGAAATGCATTCCTGGGTCTTTGGCGGCAACGTAAATCTTCCTGATGACATCAGCATCCTCTGGGCGAAGGGGGTGGATAGTGATTTTCACGCGCGCTATTCTGCAACCGGCCGGACCTATCGTTATATCATCCTGAACCGGCCCGCCCGCTCCGGGTTGTATCACAATAAAATGACCTGGGAATGCCGGGCGCTTGATGAAGATTACATGCAACAGGCCGCGACCTGTCTGATTGGCGAACATGATTTCACGTCGTATCGCGCAATTGATTGCCAGGCAAAAAATCCTGTGCGCACAGTAAAACGTCTGGATATCCAGCGGCAGGGCGATTATGTTGTCATTGAAATTGAGGCCAATGCCTTCCTGCATCACATGGTAAGAAATATCGCCGGCGTGCTCATGGAGATTGGCATAAAGAAGGCGCCCGTCGATTGGGCGCGGGAAGTGCTGGAAAAACATGATCGCACTCTGGGAGGCATTACTGCCCCGCCTGAAGGTTTATATTTGATCAATGTAAATTACCCGGAAAAATTTGCTATTCCCGAGCGTAATGGTTCAACATGGTCAATCATTAAATAAATGGTAACGACGGGTATTTATACTTATATATTTTGGATTATTAATTTATGGGATTGACTGAAACCGCTGCGCCTGCCCGTGTCAGGATAAAAATCTGCGGCATTACCCGCCCGGAAGATGCCCTGGCAGCGGCGCGTCTGGGCGCGGATGCCATTGGACTGGTGTTCTTCGCCGGTAGCCCGCGGGCCGTTTCCGTTAATATTGCCCGCGAAATCACCTCGGTCCTGCCGCCGTTTGTAAGCAAGGTGGGCCTGTTTGTAAATGCAGCGCCGGGTGAAATAAAGGCAATCCTCGAAGACGTCACACTGGACATCCTGCAATTTCACGGCGATGAGGATCCGGGACAATGCGGGCGCTATTCCAAACCCTATATCAAGACGGTTAGAATGCAAAAAACAGTGGATTTGAACCATATCGCCACACGTTATTCCGATGCCGCCGCACTGTTACTGGATACCTATGTGGAAGGCGTCCGGGGCGGCACAGGCGAGACATTTGACTGGGCAAGAATACCGGCGGATATCAGTAAACCTGTTATCCTTGCCGGTGGATTGACAGCAGATAACGTCGCTGCCGCAATTCAACAGGTCTCGCCCTATGCAGTAGATGTCAGTGGTGGCGTGGAATCGAACAAAGGCATCAAGGATGCGAGGAAGATGGCGGAATTTATTCAAGAGGTCAGGCGTGCGTAAAACTAATTCAGTTGCAGCGGCAAGAACGGCATCCAAAAATACTACGGCGTTGCCTGACGCACGCGGGCATTTTGGTCCGTATGGCGGCCGCTTTGTCGCCGAAACATTGATGGGGCCATTAGACGAATTGACAAAGGCCTATGAACGCTATCTGAAAGATCCGGAATTCCTGGCAGAGCTGGATGATGAATTAAAACATTATGTCGGCAGACCTTCCCCGCTGTATCACGCCAGACGCTGGTCAGAAAAATTCGGTGGTGCACAGGTCTATCTGAAACGTGAAGATCTCAACCATACCGGCGCGCACAAGGTCAATAACACGGTAGGTCAGGCATTGCTCGCACAACGCATGGGCAAGACGCGGATCATTGCCGAGACCGGCGCAGGTCAACATGGTGTGGCGACTGCGACCGTTGCCGCAAGGCTTGGTCTGAAGTGTGTCGTGTACATGGGATCGAAAGATATCAAACGGCAGTCAATTAATGTTTTCAGGATGAAACTTCTGGGTGCCGAGGTCGTGCCGGTCGAGGCCGGATCGAAGACATTAAAGGATGCACTGAACGAGGCCATGCGTGACTGGGTAACCAATGTGGATGATACATTTTATATCATCGGGACGGTCGCCGGCCCGCATCCATATCCTGCGATGGTGCGTGATTTCCAGGCAATCATCGGTCGCGAGGCAAAACAGCAGTGCCGGGAAATGACCGGCCGTTTGCCAGATGCATTGGTAGCCTGCGTGGGAGGCGGGTCCAATGCGATTGGACTCTTTTATGAATTTATTAATGATCCCGATGTCGCCATGTACGGTGTTGAGGCCGGAGGTGACGGGATTGAAACGGGACGGCATGCCGCGTCCCTGTGCGCAGGAAGTCCGGGAGTGCTCCATGGTAACCGCACCTACCTGATGGAAGATAAAAACGGTCAGATACTGGACACACATTCCATCTCTGCGGGTCTCGATTATCCCGGTGTCGGACCGGAACATGCGTGGTTAAAAGATACTGGCCG
>JAENIZ010000111.1 GCA_016844485.1 Gammaproteobacteria bacterium
ACTTCCAGTATTAAGCTTGTCTCCCGATAATGACGTTGGTGCAGAATAAAACAGGGATGCAAGGCAATCTTCACGGCCGGGTTTTATCTGGTTAACTTTATAAATAAAACAGAATTGGTATCGCGCTTGATACTTGTTATGTTTCGTAACCGAATTGCCTTAAGGCACGCACATCCCCAGTCCATTTTTTTCTTACTTTTACCCAGGTCTCAAGAAACACTTTTTTGCCGAACATTTGTTCCATGTCTATTCTGGCTCTTTCGCCGATGGTTTTAAGGTTGCGGCCGTTTTTCCCTATGACAATCTTTTTCTGGCCTTCGCTTTCTACCCAGATACTGCCGATGATGTGTAAGACACGATTCTTATCTGTGTATTCGTCGATGGTCACCGAGATCTTGTAGGGGAGTTCCGCGCCCAAAATGCGGGTTAGCTTTTCACGTATGAATTCAGCTGCAAAAAAACGTTCATTTCTGTCACTTAACTGATCTTCCGGAAACGCGGCTGGCCCAGGAGAGAGTAATGGGACAACAGTTTTTTCGACCATATCGAAATTATCGTCGGTAACTGCCGATACAGGAATTATTTCCTGAAATTTATATTTGGCAGAGATCGAATTAATGAAGGGTAACAACTTTTCTTTGTTTTTTAATTTGTCTATCTTGTTTATTAACAGCACTACGGGGCTTTTGTTCTTGCTTATAATTTCCAGTATCTGGTCCTCGGGTTGCTTCCACACCAGTGCTTCGACGACCAAGATAATCACATTAACATAGGCTAATGAATCAACCATCTCGCGTTGCATATGTCGATTCAAATTTGTTTGCCGTCTGGTCTGTAAACCCGGAGTATCAATAAAGATAATCTGGTAATCAGCGGTCGTTTTTATGCCCAATAATTGCCACCTGGTCGTTTGCGGCTTTTTTGAGGTGATGCTGAGCTTGTGGCCGATCAACTTGTTCAGCAAAGTTGATTTACCCACGTTAGGCCGCCCGATGATACAGGCGTAACCACAACGAAAATGTTCAGACATAATCATCCTCACTGACTTGCTGCAGGTATTCGAGCGCCTTGCGCGCCGCTGTTTGTTCGGCAATACGCTTACTGCCACCGCTGGCAGAGATTTGTTTTGACAAGCCGTCTATCTGACAGGCTATGGTAAATAGCCGGTTATGGGCCTCACCTTCTTCAGCCAGGAGGAGATACACCGGCAATGGCCGTTTATTGGCCTGAAGATATTCCTGTAATTCTGTTTTAGCGTCTTTTTCCAGATTGTCTAAAGTCAAACCAGCCAGCAGGTTACTATATAACGATAAAACAAAATTACGGCATGTGGGCAAATCCGAATCAAGATAAATTGCGCCAATGATAGCTTCAATGGCATTGGCCAGAATTGAATCGCGGCGCCATCCCCCGGATTTCATCTCACCTGTGCCGAGCTTCAAGTAATCCCCCAGGTCAAGATCGCGGGCAAGCCCGGCCAAAGCCCCCTTATTAACCAGGGTGGCACGTAACCGGGTGAGGATGCCTTCCGATTGGGTTGGAAATTTGCGGTACAGTATTTCGGCTATCAGGAAGCCAAGGATCGAGTCGCCCAGATATTCGAGCCGCTCATTATTATGTTTACCATAACTGCGATGGGTCAGGGCAATATCGAGGAGAGATTGATCCTTGAAATTATAGCCTATCTGTTTCTCGATTGCTGGAATCGTCTCAATCCCCTGTTCCGCCTTTCGCCAGGGGCATGCTGATGTCGACCATGAGTAACAGTTGCAGATCAGCTACCAGTTTATTCGTTGCCTGGTATTTCAAATGCAGTACGTTAGGAGCATTTTTCTCTTTCGATTTTTCCAGGATCAGATAATCCTTAAGGTTTTTTTCGTTGAACCTCTGGATGTTGGTGATGCCGATACCCCGCAAAAATGCGTCTTGCGCCTCTTTGGCGGTAAATTTGGATGACCCCTCCCGGTTAACAACCGATTCCATCGCTGCCTTGACCTGTGTTTTCTCATAAATCAGGGGAAATGCACGTAGTCCAAACAGCACAACGATAGCGATAAACGCCAAGACGAACACCAGTCCGATAAATGTCATCCCGCGTTGCATTCTAAACATATTTTTCATTATGCTTACCTCGTTTTGTTGTTCCGTATTACCGCAGACATGGGTGTAATATTATAAATAGCTTATCAGAATTTATCGAATAATTGTGCCTATTCTGTTAAATTCCATCCCCCAACTGGGTATATTCCAAATCCCGTCAAAACGCCAGTTCATCCAGATAAAGAAAGCCCTGCCTATCAGGTTTTCTTCCGGGACAAAGCCCCAACAACGGCTGTCACTGCTGTCATCCCGATTATCACCCATGGCGAAATAACTACCTTCGGGCACTGTGATCCTGACATGGTCATCGTTGCCGGAGCTGATGGCTTGTAAACTGCATTTTTCACCTGTTAGCAGTATTGATTTTGAATAAACATAGGGGTTTAACAGTATTTTGTGTTCCACGGTACCAAGGTTCTCACTCATCCAGGAGACCGTTCCGTATTTTTCTGTTTCATAGGTTCCCATAATTTCCTGTTGCATAGGCACGTCATTGATATAGAGGATCTTGTCACGGTATTCCAGTTGGTCGCCAGGCACGCCTATCACTCTCTTGATATAGGGAATACTGGGGTCCTTGGGATATCTGAACACGATAATATCGCCACGCTTAGGTGCCTTGTTATCCAGAATCTTTGCATTCAATACAGGTAACCGGATGCCATAATCGTATTTATTCACCAGAATGAAATCACCGATTAATAAAGTGGGCAGCATGGAGGCCGAAGGGATCCTGAAAGGTTCAACAATAAACGATCTTAAGATCAATACTACAAAAAATATGGGGAAGAAAGATCGTGCATATTCCACGATCAGAGGTTCTGTTGCCGCATTCGATTCGCCACCCACTTGTGAAGGGATGCTCCTGCGTTTTGGCGCAAACAGCCAGGCATCAACCGCCCAAATGGCGCCACTGATAACTGTTAATATCAATAACAATGCGGAAAAGTCAAAATTCATAAAGAGTATTGGCCGTTGCTAATATTTATATTACTAAACGCATTATCCATTCTTACCGACATGTAATATTGCCATAAATGCCTTTTGTGGTATTTCCACGGAACCGAACTGTTTCATCCTTTTCTTGCCTTCTTTTTGTTTTTCCAATAATTTTCGCTTTCTGGTGATGTCACCGCCATAACACTTGGCTGTCACATTCTTGCGTAATGCCTTCACAGTCTGCTTGGCGAGAATTTTTGAGCCAACAGCGGCCTGCACCGCCACTTCATACATTTGCCTGGGAATAAATTCTTTCATTTTCTCAGTCAAATCACGGCCCCGGCGTTGTGCCTGCGTTTGATGGACGATACTGGAGAGTGCGTCGATTTTTTCCCCATTGATCAGAATATCCAGTTTTATCATCGGTGATGCCTGGTATCTAATGAAACTGTAATCGTATGAGGCGTAACCCCTGCTGGCCGATTTTAATCGATCAAAAAAATCCAGAACGACTTCATTTAACGGCAATTCAAACACCAGCGCTATTTGTTTGCCGAGATACTGCATTTTTTTCTGCTCGCCACGTTTTTCGATACATAATGCAATGACGTTGCCAATATATTCCGGTGGCACGAGAATATCCGCCCGGATAATGGGTTCCCTTACCTCCATAATCTTGTCGGTACCAGGCAACCTGGACGGATTATCAATATACAACGATTCGCCAGCGGTAGTCAGGACTTCATAAACGACTGTAGGTGCCGAGGTAATGAGCGTCAGGTTATATTCCCGTTCCAGCGCAGCGGAAACCAAAGCCCAACGCCTGGGAATTTTCTGGTTCATAGTGCAAGGCGGAATCATTCAGGCTGAGCTTTTCCAGCGCATCTCGAAACGCTTCATATTCACCAGAATCCACCGGATACAGACCTGCGAATACCCGTGGCTTGATTTTCTTAAATCCCGGCAAGGCTACTTGTGCCGGATTTTTGCTACCTGTCAGGGTATCACCAACCGGCGCACCATGAATTTCCTTGATACCGGTAATCACATACCCTACTTCCCCGGATCGCAGGCTGTCCTTCCGTTTGCGCTTGGGCGTAAATATCCCCACCTCATCAACGATATAATCCTGGCCGGTAGACATGACCCGGATTTTTTCATTCGTTTTGATTTCGCCATCGACGACCCTGACCAGGGTCACTACGCCGGAATAATTGTCAAACCAGGAATCAATGATCAACGCCCTCAGGCCGGGGTTGCCCGTCGTTGCAGGCGGTGGTATGCGGTGCACGATTTGTTCCAACAATTCCTTAATGCCGGTTCCTAATTTCGCGCTGATGAGGAGAGCGTCACTTGCATCCAATCCGATGATCTCCTCGATTTCCTGTTTTACTCTGTCAGGGTCTGCTGCCTGCAGATCAATCTTGTTAATCACCGGCACAACTTCGAGATTGTTTTCCATGGCCGTCATACAATTTGCAACACTTTGCGCTTCCACGCCCTGGGCGGCGTCAATAACCAGCAACGCCCCTTCACATGCGGCTAAAGAGCGGGAAACCTCATAGCTGAAATCCACATGACCTGGCGTATCAATAATATTGAACTGGTAAACTTTGCCCGAATCACTGGTGTAACTAAGGCTAACACTTTGCGCTTTGATGGTGATCCCGCGTTCCTTTTCGATATCCATGGAGTCAAGCACCTGATTCGACATTTCGCGTTCACTCAGACCGCCGCAATACTGGATAAATCGGTCGGCAAGTGTCGACTTGCCATGATCGATATGCGCGATAATAGAAAAATTTCTGATATTTTCCATGAGTTCGTAGATAGTCAGGTGGTTCCTGTAAAAATTTATATGCGTGGAATGGCCGCCACCAGTAATGCTGCTATTAACTGATTATTCCGGTCGCGAGACTTGGATTTAAACAATGAGCAAATGCACGTCACGTGGAAGTGCACACGCGGCGCAGCTTACCAGGCGACATCATTGGGTCTTAGCATCATCCAACTTTAATGCCAGGAATATGGGATTTCCCCGTCTCTGTACCAGTATGGCCACAGGTTTATCTTTCGGTAAGCCGGTAATAATACTTTCAAATCGTTTTACATCCTGAACTTTTTCATTGTTAATCAATAACAGCACATCTCCTGGCAATAGCCCCGCTCTGCTGGCCGGACCTGATTTGACGCCCTCGATCAAGACGCCATGATCCAGATCCAATTCCTCGAGCTGTGCTTGCGTCAAATCTATTACAACGATATTCATCTGATTGGCTGGAGACTGATCCGGTTTGTCCGTTGACTTGCTGGCGATTTTACTGGTGTCATCCGGCAGTACTTCGATCTTCACTTCTAGCGTTTGCCTTTTGCCCCTGCGGATGATGTCAATGGGCACAGTTTTGCCTATTTCTGTTCCGCCGACCATGGGGGGCAAATCCGTGTCATTGATTACCTCCCTGTTATTGAAGGTAACGATAACGTCACCTATCTCAAAACCGGCGGATTCTGCCGGACTGTCCGTGAGGACTTTTGTGATTAATGCCCCATAAGGTCTCTCCATGCCGAATGTTTCAGCCAATTCCCGGTCAACACTTTGTATCAAAACTCCCAGCCAGCCACGAGTGACATTCCCGTGATCTTTCAGTTGTTGATAGACATTTTTAACCAGATTGATAGGCACGGCGAAGGACAGACCCATGAACCCGCCGGTACGGCTGTAGATCTGGGAATTTACTCCAACCACTTCCCCATCCAGATTGAAAAGTGGACCGCCGGAATTGCCCGGGTTTATAGCGACATCGGTCTGGATAAAGGGGACGTAATTTTCGTTAGGCAAGGGCCTGCCTTTGGCACTGACTATACCTGCGGTAACGGAGTGATCGAACTGGAAAGGTGAGCCTATGGCCATTACCCACTCACCTACTTTTAATTTATCAGAGTCGCCTAACTGGACCGTAGGCAGGTTCGTGCCATCGATTTTCAATACGGCGATATCACTCTGCCCGTCAGCACCGATAATTCGGGCGATGAATTCCCGCCGGTCAACCAGGCGGACGATGATTTCTTCGGCATCTTTCACAACATGGTGATTGGTAATAATGTAACCATCTTCGGAAATGATGAACCCTGACCCCAGGGATTCCTGCTCCAGATCAGGGTGTGGTCGACTGCCGTCCGGCATTTCACCAAAAAATCTTCGGAAAAATTCATTGAAGGGGCTGTCTTCAGGAATATTCGGCATGGGTTGCATACCATGTACTGACCCATTGATTTTTATGGTTGTACTGATATTCACCACAGCGGCGGCATTTTTACTCACCAGTTGAGTAAAATCGGGTAACTGCACTGTTTGCGCTTGCGGGCAAGGGATATAAATCACCGCGGTTAGCAGCATGGCAGTGAAAAAAGAACCAATTTTAAAATTAGACATATTCAACAATTCTCAGTATTTGCGGGTGTATTGTTCAATACCGTGATTTGAAAAGCAATCCCGGTGTTAAAGTGGTGGTTCGGGACGTGGTTTGTCGGGTCAGTTAGTGTTAGTGATGGATACGGCCATTTTTTCCACGGTGGCTGGCGGGACTTCTCCAACGACTGTTACCTGAAAACCGTTTGCCTGTCTGGCAAAGGCATTGACGGCTCCAATTCTCGACAAGCCAGGAACAAACTGTAAGCGTAAATCAACCGGTTCAATAAAAACGGAGACCATCGCCATGCCGTCCGTATATACCATATGATCAACCTCGGTTGAATTAGCCGAGTAAGGAACTTTTTCACGCTTGCTCATGGCAAAACCGTCTGGCATCCATTTGACTTGCCAGTAACCATTAGAGTTTTGAGTGACTGTATTTTGTCCAGTATTGTCGAATCGCGTATATCCGTCGCTGGCTATGGCCGGTGTCAACATTTCATCCGAGATGCTTTGCAATACATCCAGTTTGGTGAATTCGATTTGCTCAAGAGGGTAACCAGACTCGTTTTTAAGTTCTGATTTCAGCAGCAGGTGGTTGGTATTGTCTATCCATAATTGATAGCCATAACGATAGTTGTCATTGGGTTGTATAGTGACAATGGTCGCTTCTATACCGGCAACTCGATCCTGCCCGGAAATGGAAAATCTGTAATAAGCGGTCAGTTTTTCAACGGATTCATGCAACTGAGTCAGAGGCAAGGTATAAGGGTGGCTTTTTTCCACCATCACTGACTTGTTATCCGGAAAAATACAGGTGACCGATTTGTTATTTCTGATGATCTCGCGCGGATGGCCGGTCAGGGACACCAATCTCTCAACTTCCCCGTCACTGCCGTTCTGATGGATAAGCCGCATGGTGTTCAGTTGCCGTCCATGTCGATAGATGAAGATACCGTCATAATTCAACTCATGCGTGGCACGGGACATCTGCTGAACCAGTTGTTGCGGTGATAAACCGTCTATTCCTGCCAGTGTATGGACTGGTATTTGGAGCAGGAGGAGACAGATACTTTTACGACAATCAGACAGGAGGGAGTTATTGGTCATCGTCATTGGCGATTATTCTTACATAAGGAATAATTCCCTGTACACCGGTTTGTGAAGTGCGTAGTTCATTATAGTTGACGAGGTAACTATTCATGCGCGGGTTTGGTTCAACATCTCCGGCATTCTCTATCGTTGATGAAACCGCATTCGACAAGACGGGAAAGGTATAACTACTGAAATTGGCGTTAAACTGGGGCGGTTTGGTATCGGCAATCTGGACGGGTGGAGATTCCGGGGCGCGGACTGAGTTTTGTTGTATGCCGAAAATAGCGATCGCAGCTACCGAGGCGGCGATGGCGAAGCCTGCCGCTGGTCTGAGCAAGCGGCTGGCTACGAACCGGTGACTGGAAAGAGGCGTTGGCTCTTTGGCGATTTCGCGCGCGATCTTGTCAGCCAGATCCCGGTCAAGATATTCAGGCAGAATGCCGTTGAGTGCATCCGCTATAAGGTGATAACGCCACCAGGTCTTACGCAGGGATTCCGATGTCATCAATTTGCTGATTGCAGGATCGGCGTGATTGTCAATTTCACCGTCCATCAGGCTGGATAATTTCTGCTTTAGTTCATCATTCATCATGGGCCTCATTCTTCTAGTAAGGGCGCTAGCTTGTTATCGATTGCTTCTCTGGCACGAAATATCCGGGAACGAACCGTGCCGATAGGACAGTCCATAACCTCCGCGATTTCTTCATAACTCAATCGGGCAATTGTTCGATGGCTGAAATAATTGTCGCTTGAATTTCATCTGTCAGAAGTAAATGTTCCGGTGTTGCCTGATCCTTTAGAACATTATCACCATCAATTTGTTCAATTTCCAACAAATCCTGTTCCACTTCGGCGGCCCGCCGTGACTGCATAGTCAGATAATTCTTGGCTGTATTAATGGCAATGCGGTACAGCCAGGTAAAAAAAGCACTGTCCCCCCTGAAGTTCGGCAAGGCCCGATATGCTTTTAAAAACGCTTCCTGTGTGATATCCAGGGCATCATTTTGGTTCCTGAGGAAGCGCGAAACCAGACTGTTAATTCGGGACTGATACCTCAGGACCAATACATCAAACGCGGCTTTATCGCCCTGTTGTACTCTTGCAACCAGAATCTGATCCGTTTCATTACTGCGCATGCAGGGGGGCCTGGATATATAATACTTTTCGATTCATTGGAAATTAAACCCATTAGCCTATAGGGCGAATGGAAGATTGTCATTTTTTCAATAGGTTACGTCGATGATGTCTATACTATCTTAATTATGTTAGCCAACCAACATCAGCATGACATTTTAATTATAGGCAGTGGTGCATCCGGCTTGAGCCTCGCCTTACAGCTGGCCGAAACCGCCACGGTTGCCGTCTTATCGAAAGCGGCCTTAACCGAAGGAGCGACTTTCTACGCCCAGGGCGGTGTATCGGCTGTACTCGATACCAGCGACACCATCGAATCGCATGTGCAGGATACCCTGCGGGTTGGGGCTAATCTCTGCAAACCGGATATCGTCAGATTTGTCGTTGAGCATGGTGTTGAGAGCATCCAATGGTTAATTGATATCGGTGTCAGTTTCACCAAAAACCCACATCCCAATGGCCATGAATATCATTTGCATCAGGAAGGAGGGCACAGCCACCGCCGCATCATTCATGCCGCGGACTCTACCGGGAAGGAAATTGAAAAAACTCTGGAACACCGGGTACGCGCCCACCCGAATATTGAATTATTCGAGTTTCATACCGCCGTTGATTTGATTACCGCCGCCAAGCTTGGGAAATCAGAGCAGCGTTGCCTGGGCGCCTATGTCTATGACCAGCAAACCCATAAGGTGGAGGTCTTCGGGGCAAAATTTACCGTGTTGGCAACCGGTGGTGCCGGTAAAGTTTACCTCTATACCAGCAACCCGGATATTTGTACCGGGGATGGTATAGCCATTGCCTGGCGAGCCGGATGCCGGGTCGCCAATATGGAATTTGTACAATTTCACCCCACCTGCCTGTACCATCCCAAGGCCAAATCCTTTCTGATCTCGGAAGCTTTACGTGGCGAAGGGGCGAAACTGTGCCTGCCCGATGGTCAACCCTTCATGCACAAATACGACGAGCGGCTGGAGCTGGCGCCCAGAGACGTAGTCGCTAGGGCAATCGACCATGAAATCAAAAGGTCAGGTGGTGATTGTGTCTACCTGGACATCAGCCATCGCGCCAGTGATTTTATTATCGACCATTTTCCCACCATCTATGCACGTTGCCTGCAATACGGTTTTGATCTCACCAGAGAACCCATACCGGTGGTCCCCGCTGCCCATTACACCTGTGGTGGTGTCATGATCGATAAACACGGACGAACGGATATACCGGGTTTGTATGCCATCGGCGAAGTGACCTGTTCCGGCCTGCATGGCGCAAATCGTATGGCCAGTAATTCATTACTGGAGTGTGTGGTGTT
>JAENIZ010000024.1 GCA_016844485.1 Gammaproteobacteria bacterium
CATCCTGGCCTCACTAATGGCCCGGTCTCGTCGTCCGCTGACTCGGCGCTCGCCGGGAAAATCATTCACTGGATGATTTTCTTGTTCCGACTTGCTCACCTAAGCTACATAGCCATTGGAATTTTGGGAAGCGGGATTTTCTGTACTCTGTTACTGCTTGTCAAGGTTGGGATTACCGGAGAGCTTCGAAAGTTTCCTTCAATTTCATCAATCAACGCGTCCCGAATACAACAATAGTTTTCCCGTTGACCGAGATAAGATGACCTTCTTCCAGGCTCTTCAGCACACGCCCTACCATCTCACGTGAGCAGCTGACAATGCGGCCAAGTTCCTGACGGGTAATCCTAATCTGCATACCATTGGGATGTGTCATGGCGTCCGGTTCCTTGCACAGGTCCAATAATGCCCTGGCGACCCGGCCCTGTACATCGGTGAATGCCAGATCACGGACTTTACCACTGGTCTTGCGCAATCTGATAGCCATCTGAGATGCAATTGAAAACAGTAAATCAGGGAAGAGAGACTGCATGGATTTAAGCCGCTCATAATTGATTTTAGCGATCATGCATTTTGTTTTTGCACGCACGAAGGCGGTCCGTTTATGCTCTTCATCAAACAGTCCAATCTCGCCGAAGAAATCACCGGGATTAAGATAGGCAAGCACAATTTCATGACCTTTTTGATCTTCAATCTGCACGGTTACAGATCCATCCATAATGTAAAACAGATCGGTGCAGGGGTCGCCCTCCTTGATAATGACACTTTTGGCAGGATATTGCTTCTGGTGGCAATGTTCTAGGAAGCGCGAAATAATAATGTCTTGATCACGAAATACGATATCAGCCATTTAGCTATTGTTCCATTGAATCCTGAGATTTACGCCAAGTATGGCATACTCTTCTTAAGGAGGAAGTTATGTTACCCTTTTTCCTGATTTTCGACCAGTTGGAGATATAGATGGAGACGCAATTAAGATGGGCAGGTGGTGCCGCTTTTATCGGTTTATCCTCGGGCGGTCACACCGTTGTTATGGACGGACCTCCTGAGGGAGGGGGGCGTAATCTCGGGCCACGCCCCATGGAAATGCTACTGTTGAGCATGGGTGCTTGCAGTACGTATGATGTTGTATCAATCCTGCAAAAATCACGGCAAGGTATATCCGAATGTGAGGTAAAAATAACTGCCAATCGTGCAGATGAGCATCCGAAGATATTTACTGATATACACATTCATTACAAAGTAAGCGGGAAGGGGCTTACGGAAAAAAGTGTCAAGCGCGCAATTCAACTTTCGGCTGAAAAATACTGTTCTGCTTCAATCATGCTGGGCGCCATGGCCAAAATCACCCATGACTATGAGATTATAGAGATAAAATGACTTAATCCATGCGTGGACTATCGACCATGTGGCTTTACCAAAATCGGCTTACCATTCTTAATTTGGGAGAGTGGTTAGATCTGATATAAACTTGCCCCAATTATTGGTTGTGACTGCCAATCTGTTCCCGTCATTTTGTGATATTGGGATAGATCAAAATCCTATAGCGATATATTGACCTTCTTTCCCAAAAGGCACGCCCTGGAGATTTAAAATAATAGCGACGGATTTTATCAGTCGTCTTTTCTAATCAATAGTCCGACAGGGCCAGTGGTAATCTTGTGGACCAGGAGTGATTGGCGATTGGTATTTGTCTTGCGGAATATCCTTTTGAGATGTGTCCGCGCAGTCGTAGTACTGATATTCAGTGCATCAGCTGCGTTTTTCAACTCCGGATATTCAATCAATTTTGCAGCGACCCTGGCTTCAGCCGGTGTCAGGTTGTATAAACTCTCCAGGACATTTTCCACAGAAATTTTTGTCTTTATGCGATTGCGTTTGTCCGGTTTTATTTTTGCGAGAGCAAATTCTATCGTTGTTCTGAGATCAGTTTCCCTGAGAGGTTTGTTAATAAAACCGGCGGGTTCTATGAATTTTGCTCTTTCCAGTGTTGCCTTATCCGCGTGCACGGTCACGAACACCACGGGGATTTTAAAGTGCTTTGTGATTATTTCAGCCGCATCAATACCATCAAGACCCTTGCCCAGATAAATATCCATGAGCACCAGATCAGGCCGCATAGACCTGGCCATTTCAATGGCATCTTTCCCATTTAAAGCTGTGTCGGCAACTTCATATCCATAATCTTCAAGGTACAATCTTATTACCGAAACAGTGGTACGATCATCGTCAACAATAAGGATTCTTTTTTTGGACACCCATACCCCCAAGTAATACAAAACTCCAGTGAACAATGCAGATATTACGATATCATTTAAATTGGGTATTCTCTATATACCTCAAATAGGGTATATGCCTCATACCCTATGTAGATGATTTACAGATCCAATATCATGAGCATGATGAATAAGGATATTACAGTCAATGCAGGAGTGTTTTGTCAAACTGGAATCCAATATCGTATTGTGAGTATTGGAATGGTATGGCGGTTATTACATAACCTATATGTTCAAAACTTTTTCGGATTCTCAGCGCGACGGATATAGAATTCAAACAGTTGATCAGACTCAATCACCTTCATGAGATCGTGATTTGTACGGGCGCAATAGGCCTCGAAATCCACCACTGCATGCGGGTCAGTAGCCTCGACATATAATATCTCTCCGGGACGCATTTTATTCAGCAAGACCTTTGTCTTAAGGACAGGCAGAGGGCAATTCAGACCCTTCGCATCGAGCGTTTGATCGTATTTTATTATTCCAGTCAGTTCTTGTTTGGTCACATGCAATCTTAAATATATTTGTGATATAAAAATTATACACTGTGCAGCGGTCTTCCAAAGCACAGACGTGTCAGTGGATATCGCCTGCGCCAAGTAGATGTCTCGTTAAATGGGCGAGCACCAGACACTGACACAACATCAGTATCAGAGCCAGTAATACGGCAACTTTTTCCTTGGTTCGTGACATAAATGTGATAATTTAATCAATTAATGTTATATTATAACATAACATATATATAAGACCTTGATATAGAGAAAATTATGTCCACCAACCGCGTTTTAATGCCCTTCAAGGAACATGGCCATTCCCATAAGAAGTGCCTGATTTCTGCAATGACAATGGCAGAAAAAACCTGTTGTACGCGCGGTGTGAAGTTGACCAAATTACGCCGCCGTGTACTGGAACTGGTCTGGAGCAGCCACGAACCGGTCAAGGCCTATGACATCCTGGATAAATTACGTGACGAACATAGTGGTTCTGCGCCACCAACGGTATATCGCGCACTGGATTTCCTGCGGGCCGAAGGCATGGTGCACAAGATCGAATCCCTGAATGCCTATGTCGGTTGTGGTGAACCTGAGCATAGCCACATCGGTCAATTCCTGATCTGCCGTGACTGCGGGGCAGTGGCGGAGATGGATGATGCAGATGTACGGGAATTACTGGCTGAGAAGGCGGGCTCGCTCGGTTTCCATATCGATCGTGAACTGATTGAAATCAAGGGACTGTGTGCTGCATGTTCAACAGAGCATAGATAAAGGAACAGGGATGCGGGTTTTTCTTACATTATTATGTTTCTGTCTATCCGTTATGCAACCTTTTCTGGTTGCCGCTGCAGAGATTAATAGTCCAATTAATATTTTTGTCAGCATTCTCCCGCAAAAGTATCTGGTGGAACGTGTTGGCGGTGACAGGGTTGCGGTAGAAGTTATGGTCAGACCCGGCGTGAGCCCTGAAACCTATGAACCCACACCGAAACAGATGGCAACTTTGAGCAATTCCCAACTCTATTTTCGAATTGGCATTCCATTTGAGTCAGTCTGGATTGAAAGAATAGAAAGATTAAACAGCAATTTAAAGATTATTGATTGTTGCCATAATCTTTTAACGGAGAAATTATCAAATCCTGATCAGCATGATAGTCAGATTACAAGACATGATTTGGACGCTCATGTGTGGACCAGTCCGGTGAATGCACAGTATCTGGCTGAACTTGTCAAAGTGGCTTTGGTGGAACTTGATCCACTTTTCAGTGATAACTATGAGAGAAACTATGCTGTCCTTATTGATGAACTCGATGAGCTTGACAGCACTATACGTAATCAACTGGCGAAGATCAAAAATCGTTATTTGTTAGTGTCACATCCTGCCTGGGGATATTTTGCCAATGCCTATGATTTGAAGCAGGTACCAATTGAGCAGAATGGAAGTGAGATCAGGGCAAAAGAATTAACCAGATTAATTGAGTTTGCCAGGGCGGAAAATATTCATACTGTTTATGCTCAAAAGCAGTTTAATAACGCATCAGCTGAAATACTCGCGCGTGAAATCAATGCTGATGTAGTTGAACTGGACCCGCTAGCGGAAAATTACATAGAAAATCTGCGCCAGGTGACACATGCCATTGCACAGGGAGCAAGATAGGCATGAGTCCAATTATACAACTTGATAATGTCAGTTTTGCCTATGCCAGGATACCGGTGCTTAAAAACATCACGCTCGCAATCGGGGAAGAGGAATTTCTCGGCATAGTGGGACCCAATGCCGGCGGTAAAAGCACCTTGTTGAAACTGATACTTGGATTGCTGAAACCGGATAGCGGCACGATAACCGTCATGGGAAAGTCACCGGAACAAGGACGCTCAAGGATTGGCTATGTTCCGCAATATCCGACTTTTTCCCGCGATTTTCCCATCAATGTGCAGGATATGGTTTTACTGGGACGGCTTGGTGACACACGCTGGTATGGTTCATATCTGAAACAGGACAGGGATATTGCAAGGCAGGTGATGGAGGCAGTTGAGATTATGGATATCCGGTATCGTCCAATCGGTTCCCTGTCGGGTGGTCAATTACAGCGTGTCTTGATTGCACGTGCGCTTGCCTGTAAGCCGGACATTCTGATCCTTGATGAACCTACAGCAAATATTGATATGCGTGTGGAGGAAGATATTTTTGGGGTACTCAAGAAATACAATGAGCATATGACGATCATTGTTGTGTCACATGATATCGGATTTATCTCCGGTTATGTAGATCGTGTCGCCTGCCTGAATCAGACCCTGGTCTGTCATATTACAGATGAGATCAGTGGCAAGACGATTGAGGAGTTGTATGGCGCTCCGGTCAGGATGATTCACCATGCACATTGATTATTGTCCATGAACAATTTTTTTACAGCGCTGGTTAATTACAGTTTTATGCAACATGCGATGCTTGCATGCTTGTTGGCGAGCATCGGTTGCGGAATTATCGGCACTTATGTTGTTGTTAAACGAATAGGCTTTCTCGCAGGCGGGATAGCACATTCGGTACTGGCAGGAATGGGTATTGCGTATTATACAGGCAGTTCTCCGTTGGCAGGGGCAATGGTGGCGGCATTGGTTGCCGGAATATTAATCGGCTGGATCAATCTGCACTGGCGGCAACATGAAGATATTCTGATTGCTGCATTCTGGTCTGTGGGCATGGCGATTGGAATTTTGTTTATATCACGCACCCCCGGTTATGGTATTGACCTGATGAGTTATATGTTCGGTAATATTCTCCTGGTTTCTGATCAGGATCTATACCTGATGTTGATACTTGATATCGTGATTATTACCATGGTCATATTGTTTTACAGACAATTTCTGGCCGCGGCGTTTGATGAGGAATTTTCACGATTACGCGGAATCAACGTCGAGTTTTTTTATATTTTACTGTTATGCATGGTGGCATTGACTGTGGTGCTGTTGATACAGGTTGTTGGACTGATCCTTGTCCTCGCCCTGTTGATCTTGCCTGCTGCAAGCGCTGCGCAGTTTGTCAATACAATAAAACACATGATGGCACTCTCCGTAGTATTTAGTATTGCAATAACGACCTCCGGTCTCGTTATTTCCTATGAACCTGATCTACCTTCAGGATCCACTATTATCATAGTGGCGGGACTTGTTTATGTGTTGGCTATTATCTGTCAAAAATTATTTATAAAAACCAGGGCTACTTAGGTTGATCCAAAATATTACTTGGTTAAATTCATATTTGTTTTCAGCTTGAATTACGCCGTTTATTTACTGCTTTGGCGAGTTCTGCCAGCAATTTCCCGGTATCTTCCCATCCCAGGCAGGCATCCGTAATACTCTGTCCGTAGACTAACGGTTTCCCGGGAACAACATCCTGGCGGCCGGCAACCAGATGACTTTCGATCATTACACCGAATATACGCTTATCTCCATTGGCAATTTGTGCAGCAACGTCTTTGCCCACATCCACCTGTGCCAGGTGTTGTTTGCGACTGTTGGCATGGCTGAAGTCAATCATAATTCGCGGAGGCAGATTGGCTTCATTAAGTTCCTTCGCTGCCAGATTAATACTTTCAGGATCGTAATTGGGTGTCTTACCGCCACGCAGAATAATGTGACTGTCCTGATTCCCTTTAGTCGCAAAGATTGCAGAATTGCCTTCTTTCCGCATAGACAGGAAGTGATGAGGACGAATTGCCGCACTTATGGCGTCTACAGCGACCTTTGTTGTTCCATCAGTTCCATTCTTGAAACCCACAGGACAGGATAATCCGGAAGCAAGCTCGCGATGTACCTGGCTTTCAGTCGTGCGTGCTCCAATGGCCCCCCAGCTAATCAAATCAGTGATGTATTGCGGGGTGATGAGATCAAGATATTCAGTCCCGGCGGGTACGCCCATTTCGTTAAGTTGAAGCAGAAGTTTCCGCGCAAGACGCAATCCCTTGTTAATCTGAAAACTGCCGTCCAGATCCGGGTCATTAATGAGTCCTTTCCAGCCTACCGTTGTCCTCGGTTTTTCGAAATAAACACGCATGACGATCAACAGATCATCGCTGAATTTATCGATAAGGGGTTTTAATCTGGAAGCGTATTCCCTGGCGGCCTTGATATCGTGTATGGAACATGGCCCCGCGATGACAAGCAGTCGATCGTCATTACCGTGCAATATATTGTGAATGGCAAGGCGTGTTTCGTAGGTTGTTTTTGCCGCTTTCTCGCTGATCGGTATTTCTTCACATACTTCGGCAGGAGATGTTACCGCCTTGATGGATTCGATTCGTAGATCGTCGGTTTGGTATTTCATATCAAGTCATTTGTAAAAGGAAATTCTGAAAATAATTAATTATGAGAAACAATTAACCTGGTGGCCAGCTGAAGTTTCTGCCCGCAAGTAAATGGACATGCAGGTGAAAAACACTTTGTCCGGCCGTTTCACCATTATTGATGACCAGCCGAAAGGCGCCACCGACACCTTCATCTTTTGCTATGTTGCTGGCAACGAATAATAGATGTCCGAGTAATTCTTTATCTGATTCAGTCGCGTCAGCAACTTTGACAATGGATTTTTTTGGAACAACAAGGATATGTACCGGGGCCTGCGGATTGAGATCCCTGAAGGCAAGACATTGCTTGTCTTCATACACAATTTTCGCCGGGATTTCCCCGGAAATAATCTTGCCGAATATGGTATCCGTCATATTGTTATTTGAAGAAATAATTAAAAATACGAGTTACGGTTAAGTTTTACGGTAGAGGGCGATTATAGGCAACTTGAGATCACTAATAAATACCGGATAGACAAAAAACATTTTTCCAATCTGGAAGACTTATGAATAATTGTCATTAGAAGGGAAGCCATATTAATCAGTTTGCAGAAGAAGATATGCCGGTTTTCATTTCATATTCTGCCTTTAATAAGGCGACTTTCTCCTGCCAACGCTGCAACGCCTCCTCGTAATAGACATAGACACAGCGTTCGCAACCACGGCCGCAACATTCATCAGGATGCGGTTCCTGCGGGGGCGGGGGCAAATCAGATTCCCCCAGATCTTTCCGGTCAATCATGGACTATTGATTACTGGTTTTATGGACAGGTTTTATATCATAAGCTATCGGTCTGAACGGCACGAAACCGGATAACGTTGCAACTTGTAATAGTAGGGAGGCCGCATCCGCAAAATAATCCTAACTTATTGATTCCTTAGGCTTTGACCCTGGGCGAGGCACAGTGTCTATACATTTAATTAATATTATTAAGACAGGGGTTAAAATGTTGAGGGCATGAGTGGAATAACGACAGGCCGGGTGAATATGAATCATTGTTATTGATTCAGGTCTATACTTACAACCAGTTAACGGTAGAATTATTTGCTTAAAGGGCAATATAAATAAAAAACATGTCAGGTTTCTTTCATTATATAAGTAAGAATGTACTCAGGGTGCTGTTTATCACCCTCGGGACTATGTGGCTGTCGTTTGCGATTGCCCCCTGTGTCCTGGCGGCAGCGCCGGAAGACAGTCTACATAATTGTTGCCCTCGGTATAATGATGAATCCGGATCCAGTGGTCATATGCATGATCATGGAAGGTGCATTTCTTGTTATGCGGCAGTTCCTGCACTTAACTCTGCCGATATAATTGTTAAATTTACAAAATCACCCAATACAGATTATCAACCGTTAGTTGCTGAATGGAACAGTTTGCAGGTAGCGAAACCGGTTAGTGTTTCACTTAACCTGCATCCACCTACTTACCTACCCGTTCATCCCACACTGTTGTACTGCGTACTCCTGATTTGATCAATCGCTTGTAGGAAGTTACTCCCGGATTTTTCCGGTGTTTTCTTGCAAGGAGATTGATCATGAACATTACAATCACGCTAAGGCGACAATTTTTATTACAATTTGTTTTATTTATATTCTGGCCATTTGCAGCGTTTGCGGATGCAAATACAGCAGGATATTTGACTCTTTCTGAAGCGGAACAACTTGCGCTTGCATCCGATCCCGTCATCGCGCAGTTTCAGGCACAGGCCGAAGCCTTTTCTGCACGTGCGGTGGCCGAAGGCCAACTTCCCGATCCGGAGTTGAGCATCGGTCTGGCCGAAGTCCCGCTCAACAATTTCGATTTCGGTGATCATGAGGATACTGAACTGCGTCTTGGTTTAAGTCAGGCCTTTCCGCCCGGACAAACACTCAGGCTCCGCGGTGAGCGCATGGGGTCAATGGCGGATGCCGAACAGGCGCGTGTCATGAATCAGCGCATGCTTGTCTTGAGTGAGGTGCGCAATGCCTACGTGGAGCTGTATTATCAGCAGGAAGCCGCGCGAAAACTCGAATTGAATCGCGATCTGTTTAGCGAGATGGTCGAGCTCACGGAACATCAATATGCGCAAGGGCGTGACAACCAGCACGATATCATGCGCGCACAGCTTGAACTCTCACTTATCGAAAGTCGTATTGAGGAGACGCGCGGGGCAATCGCAGTGGCGCGTGCGGAACTCGCGAAATGGGTTACTGCGACTCATGCCGCGCGCCCGCTGGCTGCGGAATTTCCTGCAATACCTGAGCCGCCGGAGAGCGAAACGCTCATTGCACAATTACCCGGACATCCCTTGCTGTCAGTCGAGGACGCGGTAATCGCGGCTACACAAAAGTCAGTGGCGATCGCCCATGAACAGTACAAACCGCAATGGATGTTGGATTTCATGGTTTCTGATAACACCGCCAGCGACTTCGATCTGCAAACCGGTCCCGATTTTGCCGGGGTGATGCTGAAGATGTCGTTGCCAATTTTCACCGGCAAGCGGCAGGACCGTCAGCTTGCGGCAAGTGAACAGGAGGCGATGGCGGCGCGCTATGGGCGCGCTGATCGCCTGCGCGAATTAACGCGTCTTGCAGAAGGTGAATATGCAAATCTCGCGCGGCTCGAACGCCAGCTTGAACTTTATCGTTCGCGCGCCGTGGTCGAGGCCGGGCAGACCCAGGAAGCGGTGTTCAACGCATATCAAAACGATCTTGCTGACTTCGAAACCCTGGTGCGTACCCGCGTGCTGGCACTGGAGACGGAACTGGAGATGCTGCGCTTACGTTCCGGCTGCGCAAAAAGCCGTGTCAATCTACTGTATCTGGGCGGAGAACAGTCATGAAGAAGAAAGTCCGGTTACCCCTCATCATCGCATCGCTGTTGCTTGCCGTCGCCACAAGCGCGTTGTTCGGCACATACTGGAATGTAATCATGAGCGGTTTGCAGCGTGGCGGGATGATCATTACAACATTGCTTGATGATCTGTACCAACCCAAATCGCAAAAAATGGATGAGACGGTGCTGGGGCACGCCATCAAGCATCTCGATCCTACGTATTACTGCCCGATGCACCCGCAGGTCACGAGCCACGAACCCGGGCGCTGCCCGATTTGTGGTATGGACCTGGTTGCACTTGCCAGCGCTGAATCCGAACCTATGGCGGACACGGGCGAACGTAAAATCCTGTTTTACCGTCACCCGATGGATCCCGCCGTCACTTCGGATACGCCACAGAAAGACAGCATGGGCATGGATTTTATTCCCATCTACGCGGATGAAACACAAGGCAGCGAACTGCTGGTTACGATTGCACCTGAAATTGAGCAGAACCTCGGCGTGCGCATCGAAAAAGTTGAACGTACCACACTTTCGCGGCGTATTGATACTGTGGGTTATGTTGGATACAACGAATCACTTATCGGCCATGTGCATCTGCGCACTGAGGGCTGGATTGAAAACCTGGCGGTAAATACTATCGGTGATCGCGTCGCCAAGGGCGACCTGCTGTTCACGCTGTATTCACCGACGCTGGTCAACGCGCAGGAGGAATACCTGCAGGCACAAGAGCGTAGTAATGAGCGGCTGATCAACGCCTCGCGCCAGAAACTCAAGGCCCTCGGTGTATCGGCATCGCAGATTGAAACATTGGCGCAGACGCGCAAGGCCGAACGCACGATCAACATCTTTGCACATCAGGCAGGCGTGGTTTCCGACCTTAAGGTGCGCGAAGGTATGTATGTCGAGCCTGCCACCGAAACCATAACACTGGTAGATCTGGGCAGTGTATGGTTGCAGGCTGAGGTGTTCGAGCGTCAGGCAGCCTGGGTCGAGATCGGTCAGCAGGCAGAGGCACGTATCCAATCATTATCAGTGCGCACGTGGAAAGGCAGCGTGGACTACATCTATCCGGATCTTGATCCCGTAACGCGCACGCTTAAGGTGCGGCTCAGGTTTGATGCATTCTCGCCAGCCCGCGCATGGATGTACTCACGGTGCCGCGCGATGCGGTGATCAGAGATGGTGAAGGCGAGCACGTAATCCTTGCACTTGGCGAAGGGCGATTCGAACCTCGTACAATCATGACAGGTATTGAAAGCGATGGACGTGTCGAGATACTTGAGGGGCTGGCCGATGACGATCAGGTTGTCGTTTCCGCGCAGTTCCTGCTGGATTCGGAGGCGAGTTTGAAGGCGAGCTTCCGGCGTATGACGCCGATGGAGAAGCGAACAATATCTCCCCTCCCTCCTTCCCCCCTCGAGGGGCGGGGTAGTGGTGTGGGGCATGTGGAGATGGCGCCATGATCGAACGCATCATCCATTGGTCGTTGCATAATCGTTTCCTGATCCTGTTCACCGCCGCATTGCTTACCGTGGGCGGCGTTTACACCGTTCGTCACACGCCGGTCGATGCGATCCCCGATCTTTCCGATGTGCAGGTGATCATCAAGACCGTCTGGCCCGGCCAGGCGCCACAGGTCATTGAAGATCAAGTCACTTACCCGCTCACTACGGCGCTGCTCGCCGTGCCAGGCGCGGTGACGGTCTTTATTGGGCGCGCTCGCGTGTGCTTGAATACTTAAGCCAGGTGGCACCACGATTGCCACCCGGGGCGCGACCGGCACTTGGTCCCGACGCCACCAGCGTGGGCTGGGTATATAACTACGCACTGATCGATCGCACGGGCCAACATGATCTCGCGCAACTACGTTCGTTGCAGGACTGGTTCCTGAAATACGAGTTGCAGGCAATCGAGGGTGTGGCTGAGGTCGCGACGGTTGGTGGTTATATCAGGCAATACCAGGTTGTGGTCGATCCGGATCGATTGCGCGCCTATGGTTTGACACTCGCCCAAATCAGGAATGCGATCCAGGGTGGTAATCAGGAAGACAGCGGTT
>JAENIZ010000112.1 GCA_016844485.1 Gammaproteobacteria bacterium
GTAGTGCAAGTTTATTCCGCCCGCGCCTTCAACTGGCGTGGTATGTTCGGGATCCATACCTGGATAGCCACGAAACCTGAAGATGCACAGCAGTATACCGTACACCAGGTGGTCGGTTGGCGTAGCTGGCGTGGTCTTCCGGTAGTCATGTCAGAACCGGATATCCCAGATCGATCCTGGTATGGAAATAAACCGGAAATAATTCTTGATTTGCGTGGACCTCAAGCAGCAGAGGTTATTGAAAAAATTTTACAGGCAGTAAAAGATTATCCGTACAAGCAAAAATACATCATGTGGCCCGGTCCGAATAGCAATACCTTTACTGCTTTTATAGGACGTCATGTTCCTCAGCTTAATCTGGATTTGCCATCCACCGCGATTGGCAAGGATTTTCTGACAGATGGAGAAATATTTGCGAATGCGCCCAGTGGCACCGGGTTTCAGTTTTCATTATATGGTGTCTTGGGGATACTCATCGGCCGGGTTGAAGGTATTGAATTCAATTTATTCGGTCTCATTTTCGGAGTCGATCCCTTTGGTCCAGCACTTAAACTTCCAGGTATCGGACGTGTCGGTTTCAGCTTGAATAAATTAAGTTAAATAATACTGACTATTTAATTCCAGTTAGTGTATTTTTAACTGCTGGCCTATACTTTTATTACGGATATTGAATCAGTCTTTAATTTATGCCCGATAAAAAACTACAAAAAGATCTGGAAAAGCTGCGTGCTGAGATAGACAACGTTGCCGCTGATGATCATGAAACAAGGGAAAAACTTAACCGGTTAATCAGTGGACTTGAAACAAAACTGGAAAACCCTGACGATGAAAACCACCATCACACCCTGTTACGGAACATCAAGGCGACCATCGGCTATTTTGAAACGGAGCACCCGCGTGCAACGGCAATACTGAATGATATTATGGTGACGCTCAGCAATATGGGGATCTAAGATAAAACTGAAATTATCCCCCGACGCCGGCAACTATACCTATCAATAATATTCCGCCAATGATCACACCAAATGGAAGCTCATCCAGTGTCTTCTGTACGATCGTTCTCTTATCTTCTGCAGGTGTTTCAGCTGGCGCTTCCGCAGCACCGGCTTCAGCTTCGACACCAGTAGCAGCTTCTGTATCTGCTGCGGCCCCGGCCTCCATTTCAACCTCTGCTTTACCTCCGGCTTCTGGTTCTGTCACCACCTCTGTATCTGTGCCGGCTTTAACATCAGCTTCCACCTTTCCTTCTGCGTCTGCGCGGTATACAGCCAGTTTTTCCGTATAATCCACACCGTGAATCTTAAGTGTGTAGGTCTGCTTGTGGCCCGCTTGAAGATCAATCGTTGCGGGTTTTTTCATCAGATTGCTGAATTCGGTAATTTCTCGTGGTGCGTGGGTAGTTTGATCAAATCTGAGACCAAATTTATGCTCTTTGTCCTGCGGGTTATTCCCGCCCAGAGGTATAGAATAATAAAGCATGACCTGCGGATCGGTCACGGGCTCGACCGCCATGACATTTGAACAAACAAAAAGAACTATCAGAAATAAAATTGCAGAATAGTTACGCATGTATCCCCCCCATTGCCCCGGATATTCATACATTAATCTACATACAAAGAGTAGATTAGCCTTTGAACAATGTAAATAATAGTAACACCCTTTTATAAACCTCCATAAAGATATTTGCAAAGCATACCGGCAATAGGCATTTTACTTTTCCCTTGATAAGCATTCTTACATTTAATACCGCACTACAGGATGTCCGCTTTCTTGGACGATCAGTCAATCGTCCTGTTGATTTTGTACAGGAACGCCTGGCGGAACTGACAAAACAGCTAAAGGTATTGAATGCCGATATTATCTGTCTGCAAGAGTTCTTTCATGCTGAACTGCAGAATCAATTCTATGCATCCCTAAAATCTGTATATCCTTATGCGGCGGGCTATGCAAAGACAGGATTCAAATTACGCCTGGGCAATGAGCTGCTCATTCTGTCGAAATTTCCCCTCAAGGACGGGAAATTGACCCGATTTACACACGCAACTATTGAAGAACGGTTTTTTACCAGCAAGGGTATGTACAGGATCAATGTTGAAATACCCGGCATGAAAGAATTGCAACTGATTAACTTTCATATGACTGCGGGTGGGCTGCGCAACCATCCCGAAGATCAACACATGGAAGCAATTCGCTCCTCCCAGATCCGGCAACTGCTTGGATCCGTTTCTGAAGATGTACCTACACTGCTGGCCGGTGATCTGAATGCAGGTCCGGAAACATCAAAATCCAATTATAGTGAATTATTAGCAGCAGGATTGATTGATGCCTTCACAAACGGAAACGGTAGTGGGATCACCTGGGACCCGGAAAATTCACTGGTTGCATCAAACAGGGAACATCATCTGCCGCCACAAAGGATCGACCATATCTTTTTAAACAAGACGGGGGCCGGGAAACTTGCACCAGTGAAAAGCTGTATTGTATTGAACGCCGCTTCAGTTTGTTTACCGGATGGGAGAACAATATCTGTTTCGGATCACTATGGTGTCAGGGTTGATTTCAATATATCCTGAATAAATTCGACAGCATGAATTTTTGGGTTAAATCTCGGTTGTTCCCCGTGATTTCCGTTCTTTGTTCAGATCCTTCAGCGCCTCTTCGAGCTGCTTCATAAATTCCTCCATGCGTTGTCTGAGTTCAGGAAGTTTTTCCCGCAGATCTTCTTCGATACTTTCAATCTCTTTCTGTATTTCAGGGATAGTCTTCTGGATTTCTGCAAGTGATCGATCGAGTCCATCAGCAAATTGTTTGCTCAAATCGGTTAAGTTACCCATTACCCTGGCTACTGAACTGGTGCTTGAAACAGATGCTACTGTTGCATCGTAGTCCACCTTCCACTGCCTGTTTTCCTGCAACAACACGGTCTTCAGTGGAAGGGTAAACGGATTATCACCGGAGATAACAACAGTCGTGTCAACCCATGCCTGCTCCCCATCGATGACCGTTCTTCCCAGGGTTACTTTATCGAAAGGTAAAATGTTCTCAGTCAGATCTTTTCTATCAAGTGACCCGGAAGATACATAGTCACGTGCAGCACCGGCATCCTTGTTTTGTACGGCTGTCCAGAAATGCCCGGACACCTCTATGGGCGACAGATTCGCAGCACAACCATAAAGTGCAAGGATTATACACAGACACAGAAAAACATCGGACCTTGTCGGATAGCCTAGCCTCATTTTGAAAATCCTGTGCTTAATAATTTCTGTATTAGATTCGATTATCGTATGGAAATTCCGGAACAGTCCTAGCTCATTACAGATTCGGCAGAAATTCAACATTCTGTATAATGCCGGTTTCATTATCAACCAAATCTCGGATAAAAAAATTTATTATGTTTTTACAGCGACCGGATTGAAGTCAGGGATAAAAGCCGGCGTCTTCTCCATATAAGTTGAATATTCTTTCCCAAAAATCGCCAATGCCTCCTGTTCTTCCCGCCGGGCCAGTCGAACATAGACATAAACCAGAATCGGAAACATTATAAGTGTGGGCAATGTTGGCCATTGAAGAAGGAAACCAACCATAATGATGATGAAACCCATATATTGTGGATGTCTTACATATGCATAGGCACCAGTCATGGCTAATGTGTGTGATTGCTGTGCCTTATAAAGTACATTCCATGCGCTCGCCAATAACCAGAAACCGCCAAAAATCAGGATATTGCTCAGGATGTGTAAAAAATCAAAATGGGCGTTCCCCTGCATACGAAACAAGGTATGCCAAAGATGTCCGGAATCATGGGAAAGGAAATCGATTCCAGGATACTGTTTTGCTAACCATCCGGATAACAGATATATCGTCAATGGAAAGCCATACATCTCCGTAAACAAGGCGACTATAAATGCCGAAAATACACCAAACGTGCGCCAGTCACGATTTGTTTTGGGTTTAGTAAAACTGAAAGCAAATATAATGAATATTGCCGAGTTAATAATGACAAGAGACCATAAGCCGTAAGCGGATCCATGTTCCATGTTACATCCCTCCCTTGTCATTGTTGCCATCTTCACCGGAATCATGTTTGTGTTTTCCACCATGATCATGGCCGCCATGACCATGTCCATCATGCATAAATAAATGCATTAAGGGACAAGCGGCAAGCAACAGCCAGGGCAAATAAGGAACAATATGAGCCCAATGCTCGGTCATTAGAAAATAGAGAATAATCCCCAAAAAGACCCACATTACCAGATTGTTTTTTTTATGCTGGGAATCCCGGGTTTGCTGGTCGTGCATATTAATTACCTCACTTAATGGTATAGTTAAAATATATCAGGGTGTTATCCATCCGTTTTTCAACAATGAACGTTTATATTTAAAAACAACATTCGGATCAGGCGTGCAGAGATGCTCATCTTTTTCCGGACATTCAACTCTGTTCAGGATATCCTTGATTACATTGAGTTGAGCGATTTTTTTATTATCGGCCCTAACGACAACCCAGGGCATTGCGTGCCTTGCTGTAATCGTCCCAGCGCTTGATCGCCACCTGATCCACGGGACTGATCTTCCACTGTTTCAACGGGTCTTTCCTGCGATCAGCCAATCTGCGCTTCTGTTCCTCGCGGCTGATATCCAGGTAGTATTTCAGCAGATTCAACCCTGAACGAATTAACAGATTCTCGAAGTCATTGACGGATTCCATGAACGCTTCATATTCTTTCTCCGTACAGTAGTTCATGACCCTTTCCACGCCAGCCCGGTTGTACCAGCTGCGGTTAAACAGGCAGATGAGAAACATAGCGTTGGAAATACCATGACCTATTTTCACGTTCTGTAGGTTTACCCAGCGCCACTACCCGCGTCTCTCTGGGACTCAGGTGTTGCGTGATGCGCTTTATCACTCCATCTTTACCGCTTGCATCCCTGCCTTCGAAAATAATGAGGATACGATGATTGTAACTGATGATATGCCGCTGCAGCTTGACCAGCTCAATCTGCAGTCTGCGAAGCTCTTTTTTGTAAGCTGACTTACCAAGCTTCGTTTCTGTATTTTGTTTTGACATAATTTATGCAAATTTCAACCATGTATCGATTCCACTTCAGTCTCCAGATACTAGGATATCCGCTGCTAGCTACTGACAAAGAAGTTATAAATCGGCACCCATATCAGGACAAAGTACCATCCATAGCCGTAGCTTTCGATGAATCCTAGGATAAAACTTTTCCAGCTGATCCATTCGAAGCCGGCAATAGTATCAGCCAGAGTTTCGACATCGGGCGTAGCACCACACACAGGCTGATGTCATATCCAACGGCAGTGAGCGAATTTCGTGACATTAGTAATGACCTCCATTTGTTGTCCCGGCCCAAGCATGGGCCAATGGCAGCGGCAGGGCGGACTGCCGGCACAAACACCGCCTATCCGCCCTCGTTGTTGCCAGTGATGCTATGACAATGGTCCGGCACGGCAACAGCCGCACTCTCGACGATCTTGTTACTGCCCCGATTCCTCCCCGAACTGACGATGCAGCTTGGCGAGTTCCAGGTTGTCTTTTGCTAACTCCTCGTATTTGGTAACCAGCTTATGGCAGTGGGCCACAAAAGCGGCAGTGCCAGTGCCCTTGCCGGTACCCATGCTGCGATAGGCGGCCGACATTTTCCTGTGGTCCTCGGTCTTGGCCTGGTATGCCTTTGCTTCATCCTCATAATATGTGGCAATGGCCTCATGATCCGCCTTGGTCTTGGCGCTCTCGATCATTTGATCCAGGGGCTCACCAGCCACCGCGTCTGACGGGATGATCGCCGGCCAGACCAGTAGTGCACTGACGATGCCGGCAAATATCAACTGCAGTGATGTTGTTTTCATGACAGCTTCCTCCTCTTTTCGAGTGTAGTTAATACCTTACAAACTCCGATGATCCTGCATAATGACGGCATCGGAGCATCCTTAATGCGATCTCTCACCATGTGACGCAGCTATAACTGTGCGCTGCCAGGTGATATGTTCGTAAATACCCGCCCAGAACATGCCGAACGTGAACCCGAACAGCAGTTCTTCGAGCGGTATCCCGTAGAGAACCATGCCGGACAGATTACCGAGATTCCACACTGCCTCGATATAACCCGGGGCGGTCCATTTGAGCCCAAGCATAAACAGCAGGTAGTAAGCCACGAATAGTGCCCCGCCGATCAGCGTCTTGAACTTGAGATCCGGGCGGCAGTACAGCGTCGCAATGGCACCCAAGAACATGGCCACTATTCCCGGATAAATCGGATTCCACGGCAGAAAGTACAGGGCCGGGAACACCACGACCGGCGCGCTTAGAGCCAAAACATGGAAGCGATGCCGGTGATGATGTCTTGCGGCCTCGCCCATTTTCTTTAAGCTGCGCCCAGTGAAAATATCGTAGAGAATCGAGCCTACCCCGCCGATGGCGAAGCAGAAGATGAGGCTTTCGATATCAAAACCGGTCCTCTGCGCGAGATCAAACAGGCTCGGCGGGTTCCAGTATTCCGGCACGAACAGCGGCTCAGTGAGACCAAACGGCGTTGTGTAGACGCTGGTCCACCACATCTCGCGCCGGTGGGTGGGAAACAACCCATACAGTATCGCCCAGGGGATCAGGAAGACACTCGACCAGTGGAGCCATATATATTGATATTCACCCATGGCTGGCATGCCCCCGGATCATGTTGCGAAAAGTTTTTGCCGTTTGAGCAGCGCCGAGTTAACGATCACTGAAAGCGAGGACAGCGCCATCGCCGCCGCCGCGATAATGGGGTTCAGCAATCCGAGGGCTGCTATCGGGATGCCGACGATGTTGTAGATGAAAGCCCAGAACAAGTTTTGCTTGATCTTGCGCATCGTTGCGCGCGAAAGCCGGATCGCCGTGAT
>JAENIZ010000025.1 GCA_016844485.1 Gammaproteobacteria bacterium
TATCTGTAACAAGTTTGCTTGCTTCTTCTTGCGCAATCGTGCCGGTCTTGCCATTCAGGCCAGTGATATCACAGAACACGTTATACAGCGGCACCAGTGCGTAACCGAACCCGAACATGGCGATGGCCAATATCGCTAATTTGCCTGCTGTGCGAGATGTTCCTGGATTCATAATCAGTGCAAATTCATCAGGATAAAGCCCGCGTAAAACGCAAGCGCAATCAATCCTATGATGATGGCAGTACGCCTGTTTTTTGCCGCGAGCTCGGGCGTGATTTTATTCGCCTGTCCGTCCTGATCCATACGTTGCTCTTGTTATTTAGGAATGTGCCGTCGCGTCCGTGACCTGCGGCGGTATTGTGAATGTATGGAATGGCGGCGGCGAGGGCAGGGTCCATTCCAGACCATGCGCGCCTTCCCACACCTGATCAGTCGCCTTGGCGCCACCGCGTATGCATTTAATTACAATATAAACGAATAGCAGCTGGCTGAAACCGTATACGAATCCACCGACACTTGAGACCATGTTCCAGTCCGCAAACTGAACATTATAATCCGGGATACGGCGCGGCATGCCGGCGAGGCCGAGGAAGTGCTGCGGGAAGAACAGCACATTCACAAAGATTACGGACAACCAGAAATGGCATTTCCCCAACGTCTCGTCATACATGTGTCCGGTCCATTTGGGTATCCAGAAATATACCCCTGCCATGAGCGCAAACACCGCACCCGTGACCAGCACATAATGGAAGTGTGCGACGATAAAATAAGTATCATGATACTGGAAGTCCGCCGGGGTTATACCCATCATCAGACCGGTGAACCCACCGATGGAAAACAGCATAACGAACGCCACGGCAAACAGCATCGGTGTCTCAAAGGTCATCGATCCCTTCCACATCGTGGCCATCCAGTTAAAGATTTTGACGCCCGTCGGCACAGCAATCGACATGGTGGCGTACATAAAGAACAGCTCGCCCGCAAGCGGCATGCCCACGGTAAACATATGGTGCGCCCAGACAAAGAAGGACAGAAAGGCAATCGCAGCCGCGGCATAGACCATGGACTCATAGCCAAACAGCGGCTTGCGTGCAAAGGTCGGGAGGATCTGCGACACGATGCCAAAGGCTGGGAGGATCAGGATATATACTTCCGGATGACCGAAGAACCAGAATACATGCTGGAACATTACCGGGTCACCGCCGCCCGCAGCGCCAAAGAAACTGGTGCCGAAGAATTTATCGGTCAGCATCATGGTCACGGCACCGGCCAATACCGGCATCGTAGCGATCAACAGAAACGCCGTGATGATCCAGGTCCAGACAAACAGCGGCAGGCGCATGAAGGTCATGCCGGGGGCGCGCATATTAAAGACCGTTGCGATGATGTTGATCGCGCCCATGATGGATGAGATACCGAGAAGGTGTACGGCAAAGATTAAAAATGGAAGTGCATCACCCGTCTGCAGGGTGAGGGGCGGGTACATGGTCCAGCCGCCTGCCGGTGCGCCACCTTTCATGAACAGGGTGGACAATAACAGAGTGAAGGCGAACGGAAGGATCCAGAAGCTCATATTATTCATGCGCGGCAGGGCCATATCCGGCGCACCGACCATCATCGGAATCTGCCAGTTGGCGAGGCCGACACCCGCGGGCATGACCACACCGAAGATCATGACCAACGCATGCATCGTGGTCATGGAATTGAAAAACAGCGGATCGACAAATTGCAGGCCGGGCTGGAACAGCTCGGCTCGGATCACCATGGCCATGGCGCCACCAACGAAAAACATGATCAGCGCAAAGATGAGATACATGGTGCCGATGTCTTTGTGGTTGGTGGAAAACAACCAGCGGGTTATCCCCGTGGGTTTGTGATCGTGATGATCATCGTGAGTGGTCGCGTAGCTCATGCTTCTGTCCTCTCTCTCAAAATTCTAAATCGAAATCATAAATAATCTAGCGTGCCGCCTTGACGTCTTTCGGCTGCACGACATCGCCCGTTTGATTGCTCCAGGAGTTGCGTTCATAGGTAATGACGGCGGCAATGTCAGCATCGGATAACTGTCCGGCAAAGGCAGGCATTAAATTTTTCCCGCCTAAAACCTGCTTTACATGTTCGCCTGCAGGCCCATTTACAATCGCGCCGCCATCCAATGCCGGGAAGGTCCCCGGGACGCCTTTCCCGTTGGCCTGATGACATACGGCACAGGTGTTTTTATAAATCTCTTCCCCTTTGGTCTTCAATTCATCCATGGTCCACTCCTTGTCCGCACCGGATGCTGCTTCTGCCTGGGCTACTTTCATCTCTTCCACCCACGCGTTATATTCGTCTTCGGGCACGGCCTTTAATACTATCGGCATGAAACCATGATCTTTGCCACACAGTTCGGCGCATTGGCCACGATATGTGCCGGGCTCGTTGATGATGGCCCAGTTATCATTAATAAAACCGGGGATAGCATCACGTTTCCAGCCGAGCGCCGGCACCCACCAGGCATGAATAACATCATTGGCCGTGGTCAACAGACGGACCTTCTTTCCGACAGGCAATACTATGGGCTTGTCCACATTCAACCGCGCTGGCTGGCATCTCTGCTGTCTTGCGCCAGCACACTGAAAAAACCAAAACCTTCATCTAGATAATCGTATTTCCATTTCCACTGATAACCCGTGATCTTTACGGTAATATCAGCATCACCGGTTTGTTCCATTTTTATCAGAGTCTTGGTGGCGGGGATGGCCATACCGACCAGGATCAGGATGGGTATAATCGTCCAGGAGAGCTCGACAACTGTACTGTGGTGAAACTGGGCGGCCTTGGCCCCCTTTGATTTCCGGTGGTGAAAAATGGACCAGAACATGACACTAAACACGCCGATACCTATTATGGTCACGATCCAGAGGATCAGCATATGCAGCTCATAGACTTCCTGACTGATGGGCGTTACGCCTTTCGTCATATTGAGCGTCCAGTCTGCACCCGCTGTGCCTGCCCATAACATCAGCAACGTGATCCCCATCAAGTAATTACGCAGTTTATTGACAAACATGCAGCTTCCCTCAGCAAAAAGTGATTATCATTAAGTTTTTTAAAATTCTTCTAATTCTTTCAGCTTCTGTCAGGTAACATTAAGGCTCTTTTTAATTCCAGGGCGAGTCCTTGACGTTCCTGTTCGTTCAGGAACCGGCCTACCTCTACCTGTCGCCCGTGCGAACGAATTAACAGCTGGCTAGGATACCAGCTATTCCAGGATCGCTCTAATACAACATTGGCCCAGGCGCGTTGAAACTCATGCCGCGTCTCAGGAGCATCTCTGCCGCTCTCTACGGCAATAATATTTTCGTTGATCGTGATGACCTCCCGGACACCACCGCGCCATGCACAAACATAAAGTGCCGCCCCGAGCGCCAGCACCTCCAGACCGGAAAATGGCAATATCAATGTCAAACCGATCACATAAAATGAGATTGCGATCGTCATTGAGATTGCGGTGATCCCCAGGTAAACAAACAACAATGACTGCCAGGACATCGCCTGATTGGGCTTGACCACGAAACCTGTCCTCGAACTGCCCGGATCGTCCAAATACTGGACCACTTATTTCTCCGTTAAATAAATTCTTTTCAACTTGTTTTAACCAGTATGTGGTTTATACACAGGCGCTCATGCAGCATAAATAATATGCCCCATTTTAGCGCTTTTATGCAAGCCTTTATCTGATGACGTTTTTTGTGTTTCCCGCGCTATCCTGGTCCAGCAAAACCTCGGAATCGACTTCTCCGGCAAGGAGTGCAACATCCAGAGATGGCAAATAAGGCAATGTTGCCAACAGAGGCGCCGAAATACGGGAGGCAAGTGTCTCGACTGTCTTGTCCACCCCGGCGTAATCGGGATCAACTTTATTCGCAATCCAGCCAGCGAGCCGGACGCCGTCAGCAATGATCGTTTCCGTACTTAACAGTGCATGATTAATACAACCCAGGCGCAATCCAACAACCAGGATCACGGAAAGTTGCAGGCGCCGTACGATGTCAACCAGTGAGCTTGCCCTGCTTATCGGCACGCGCCAGCCTCCGATCCCTTCAACCATTACATAATCAGCCTGCTGTTCCAGTATTTTGTAGATCCCGGCTATGCGATCAAGGTCGATCTCTACACCTATATTCTCTGCGGCGATATGGGGGGCGATGGGGAGCTCAAAGCTGTATGGATTGATCAACGCATACCCGGGTTGGCGGGATGATTGTGCCTGTAATTTCAATGCATCATCATTTCTTAATCCTTCAGCTGTTGCCTTGCAGCCGCATGCAACCGGCTTCATCCCGATGACCCTCGCCCCGCGTGCTTGCAATGCAGCCATAAGGGCCAATGTCGTCCATGTTTTACCTATTTCCGTGTCCGTGCCTGTAATAAAAAAGCCGCGCGTCATAATTCTGGTCTCATGGAAAATCAGGGGTCATTTAACTTGTCTCCGGCTGCGCAAGGTATCTACAGGAACATAGGCGATGCGGCCTGATTGTTCTGATCTTCCATGTGCGGGGGCCCAGGCATGACCGTAGACAACTTCGTATGTTGCAGGCAGTTTCCCTTCCCGCCGGTATTTTTCATAGGCGGCCAGCATCTGTTTCAGTTTACCTTTTCCCGTTAATCCTCCCTGTCTGTCCAGACTGGCATTGCGGGAGCCAAGGTCTTTCAGGTCCCGCATCAGGCCTATACAGTCTGGATAGGTCATCGTGACCGATTCCACATCCATTACCACGCCTTCCATACCCGCCCGCACCAGGGCATCTCCGACGTCATGCATGTCAAAAAATGTATGGACGTGCATGACAGCATCGGCGGCCGCCCAGCTTTCACGCAGTTCCTTCAACGTGTCCGGCCCCAGAGTGGCAAAGATAAACAGGCCATTGGGGCGCAATATTCTTTTCGCTTCTCCAAATGCGAGATCAAGATCGTTGCACCATTGGTATGCCAGGCTCGAAAAAACCATATCCATCATGCCCGGGGCAATTGGCAAATATTCCGCGTCGCCACAGATATAATGTTGCCTGGAAAAAAACCACTGTCCTTTACGGCGCGACTTACGCAACATCATTTGCGAGAGATCAAGTTGCACTACCCTGGCGTTACGATATCTCCTCGCCAAAAATCTTGATGTAGTGCCTGTGCCTGAACCAATATCAATGATCTGTTCCGGGCGAACAGTAACAAAATCCAGCCGCGCAACCAGTCTCACTGCGATCTTCTTCTGCAGCACGGCATGCTGATCATAATCCGCCGCGGCGCGGTCAAAATTGGCCGCAATGTTTTCTTTATCGAACCTGTTCATGATCATGCGTCTGGATATATTTAATAATCATATCGGCTGTCGGTTTAACTTTAGAGATAAACGGTGCGTGCCCTGCAGTAGTGATATAAGCCAATTGTGTGTGCGGGCAGAGGATTTGTGTCGCCGGGCCGGTAGTCTTTGCGATCAGATGGTCGCGTTCTCCCAACAACATTACAACGCGGCATTTTAGTTCAGACATATCGCTGCGCAGGTCTGCGTCTCGCAGAATATCGAGCCCGCTCACAAGTGTTTTGGTAGACGTATTACCATAAGCGGCAGATGTGCGTAGATCGCGAATTGTCTGTCGCGGGATATCGTCACCCTTCGCTGCCAACACAGAGAATTCCTGCAATACCTTGTGAGAATCACCGGACAATTGATCGGCCATTTTTTTTATCAGTTCAGGTTCCATGCCATGTGGCCAGCCGCTTTTTTTTACAAAACAGGGCGTGCTGGCCAATAAAATTAATGTATCAATATCCACGCCCAACAAACTGGCAATTTTAATTGCCACCATGCCGCCCAGAGACCAGCCAACCAGTACGGCATTGCAGGGAATAAACGGTATCAGCATTTCGGCGACAAGATTTATCCCGGCGGGCGGGTCAAGTTTTACGTTGGCGCCATAGCCCGGCAGGTCGAGGGTGATAATCTGCCAATGTGCAGGGAGCTGCGTTACCAGTCCTTCCCATACTCTTGAATCAAACCCCCACCCATGGATAAGGCATAACGTTTGCCGATCATTATGCAGCACGTTCCTAGCTCACAATACAGCGGCAAGCGTCTCTAACAAACGATCAACTTGTTGTTCTGAATGTGCGGCGGTCAAGGTGATCCTTAATCGTGACGTGTCCTTTGGGACGGTGGGCGGGCGTATGGCAGAAATGAATATTCCTTTATCAAGCAGGGCATTGCTGATTTCAACCGCGCGCCGGGCGTCACCAATGATCAATGGTTGAATCGGCGTCTCAGAAGCCTTGATCGGCAAGTTTAATTGCCTCGCTCCAGCCTTAAAACGCAGGATCAACGCATGCAGATATTCCCGCCGCCATGTCTCTTGTTCGATCAATTCTATCGCGCGCAAGGTCGCCCACGCGAGCGCGGGGGGAGATGCCGTGGTATAGATATAGGAACGTGCCGTCTGCATAAGCATCTCGATTAATTCATCATCCCCCGCAACAAACGCGCCGAATGTACCGAGCGCCTTGCCAAAGGTGGCCATCAGAACAGGGACTTCCTGCGCGCCCAGATCAAAATAATTCAGAGTGCCCCCGCCCTTGTCGCCCAACACGCCAAATCCATGGGCATCATCGACCGCAAGCCAGGCATGATAGGCCCTGCATACGGTTGTCAGCTCACGCAAGGGCGCGATGTCTCCGTCCATACTGAACACGCCATCTGTAATAACCAGGGTTTTCCCTTCGGCGTTTTTCTTCAGCACGTTGTCCAGAGACTGCGGGTCGGCGTGTTTGTAACGTTTCAATCTGGCGCGTGATAACTGCGCAGCATCCGTCATCGAAGCATGATTCAGGCGATCGCCGATTACTGTGTCTGACCGCCCAAGCAACGATGTGACTATGGCGAGATTGGCCATATAACCTGTTGAGAAGATCAGGGCGCGCTGCCGGCCGGTAAATTCCGCGATGCGCTCTTCCAGTTTTACATGGGCCTCACTATACCCGCAGATCATATGAGATGCGCCGCTTCCAACCCCATATTTTTCAGCTCCTTGTTTCAAGGCGTCAATCAACGCAACATGATTGGCCAGGCCAAGATAATCATTACTGCAGAAATTAAGTGCTTCGCGATCGTTAAGCCGAATAACCGGCCCTTGGGGTGAATTAAGTGTTTGGCGCCTGCGCAAGAGACCTTGTGTCATGCGCGAGACGATAGCATGATGGAGTGATTCGTTTAGGCTCTGGGCGCGGAATTGCACAGTGGATTTATGCAGACAATTTTTTATTGCCTAGTGCAACGCCTTGAGCCCCAGGCGTTTGAATAACTTCTGATCCTTATCCAGTTCGGGGTTGTCCGTTGTAAGTAATTTTTCGCCATAAAAGATCGAGTTCGCGCCTGCAAAAAAGCACAGGGCCTGCAATTCATCATTCATTCCGGTTCTGCCGGCTGACAACCTGACATAGGACGCCGGCATTAGAATGCGCGCTACTGCGATCGTGCGCACGATTTCAAACGGGTCCAGATTTTCCACACCATATAGGGGTGTGCCTTCGACCCGGACTAACAAATTAATCGGCACGCTCTCCGGATGTTTGTGCATGGTCGCCAGAACGCGCAGCAATTCGGCGCGATCCTGGAGATCCTCGCCCATACCAATGATACCGCCGCAGCATACGCTCATACCTGCCTGGCGTACGGCCTTGAGTGTCTGCAGGCGATCTTCATAAGTGCGGGTGCTGATGATGGTACGGTAGAAACCTGCAGAGCTGTCAAGATTATGATTATAAAAATCAAGCCCGGCCTCTTTCAGTCGCAGCGCCTGTTCTTCAGTTAACATCCCCAAAGTGGCGCAGGTTTCGAGACCTGATTGTTTTACTGTCCTGACCATCTCCAGCACCTGATCAAGATCGCGATCTTTCGGGCTGCGCCAGGCCGCGCCCATACAAAAACGGCTTGCGCCCTGCCCTTTGGCCTGCTCCGCTGCTGCGCGTACTTTGTCTAACGACATCAGAGGTTCGGCGTTAATACTGGTCTGATAGCGGGCGCTCTGCGGACAATAGGCACAATCTTCCGGGCATCCTCCGGTTTTGATGTTCAACAGCGTGCTGAGCTGAATTACGTTCGGATCAAAATACCGGCGATGTAATGCCTGCGCCTGAAAAACAAGATCGTTAAGCGGTTGGTAAAATAGATTCAGGATCTCTGTCTGTATCCAATCGTGCCGAATAAAATCCTGCTCGGCATCTCCACCATGACGATCTATCATATCGCGATCATAGAAAACGCGTTTTGCAGCGCTGTAAATGGAAAAGCAGGAGCTTACACGGAACGATATGGCAGTCAACCTTATTGCGACCGAAATAGTTAACAAGTGGCGGAAACATAATTGTCTTTGTGGCCTGTGCGGCGTACCAGTGTCCCGCGAGGATTCGGGTCTCTGCAAACCCTGTGCTGCAGACCTCCCAAAGAATGACAGGGCCTGTCCAGGGTGCGCTGTGCCTATGCCTGCTCCGCTGTTATGCCCGGAGTGCCTGCAACATCCCAATCATGACATCACCAGCATTTTCACCCTGTACAGATACGAATATCCAATCAATCGTCTGATTCAAGCTATGAAGTATCAGGCACGTACAGACATTGCCTGCAGTATGGGAAATCAATTGGGGCTTGCTGCCCTGGGGCAGGGATTGCCCATCCCGGACTGTATTATTCCGGTACCCCTGCACAGATCGCGTGTGGCAGAGCGCGGCTATAATCAAGCGCTGGAAATCGCGCGCCCTTTAGCAAACATGCTCGGTATCCCCATTGATCTAAAAACCTGCAAACGTAACCGCAGAACACTCCCGCAGACCGGCCTGCCAGCACAACAGCGCAGACACAATATCCGTGGTGCATTTACCATCACCCGCACACCAAACTACGGTCATGTGGCGATCATTGATGACGTCGTGACAACGCGTGCGACTGTGAATGAACTATCAAGGCACCTGATGCGTGCCGGCGTTAACCGTATTGATGTCTGGGCTTGTGCGCGGGCATTTTTCTAAAAATCCGTCAGGTATCGAGGTTTTCTACCAACAGTGCATTTTGTTCAATAAATTCGCGTCGCGGCTCGACCTGATCTCCCATCAGGGTGGTAAATATCATATAACGCCCGGGTCTTGGCATCCATCGTGGTTTCCCAGAGCTGATCCGGATTCATTTCGCCCAACCCTTTATAGCGTTGAACATGTAACCCGCGCGCGGCTTCGTCAAGCAACCAGTCAAATCCCTGTTTTAGCGAACCGATATTAAATATCTGCTCCTCGCGCTCCATTCTCGCACCGGCCCCCAGGCTGTGTTTCCCTCCCAGAATTATGAGGTCCTGGTATTCCTTTGAGGCAAAGAATTCGGGTGAAAATACATTGGAAATTTCTACCCCATGAACCGTCATCGTGACACGTCCCCCATATTCATCTCCACGTGCGGTGGTAAACACCTCAATGCTGCATTCCATTCTGCCTTCGGCCCTGTTTTCCAATTGCTTGCGCAAGTCCTCAAACCAGGCGTTAATCTGATCCTTGTTCTTGTATCCTGCGTGAGTAAGGCATGGCATATTTTGCATGACAGTGATCAACTCCGGACGGTAACGCTTGGCCAGGCTCTGTAGCGCCCGTCTCATCACCATATAATCATCAGCCAATCTCTTCAGCTCTTCGCCATGTATCGGGGTTGCAGTAACATTCGAAAAGAACCTTGCGCCCTCCAGGGCAAGTTCCATCAGATAAAGGTCGCGCTGCTTGTCGTTGCGCAGGTAGCGCTCGGATTTTCCTTTTTTAACCTTATAAAGCGGCGGTTGGGCGATATAGATATAACCGCGTTCGATCAATTCCGGCATCTGCCGGTAAAAAAAGGTCAGCAATAAAGTTCGTATATGAGAACCGTCGACGTCTGCATCCGTCATGATTATGATCCGGTGGTATCTGAGTTTTTTAATTTCAAACTCATCGCGCCCTATCCCACAACCCAGCGCTGTAATCAAGGTGCCCACTTCGACGGAAGACAGCATCTTGTCAAAACGTGCTTTCTCTACATTCAGGATCTTGCCTTTTAGCGGCAATATTGCCTGATATTTCCGATCCCTCCCTTGTTTGGCTGATCCCCCCGCCGAATCTCCCTCAACCAGAAACAACTCGGAGCGCGCCGGATCTTTTTCCTGGCAATCGGCGAGCTTACCCGGCAAACCGGCCACATCCAATACTGACTTACGGCGTGTTAATTCCCGCGCCTTCCTGGCCGCCTCTCGTGCCCGGGCTGCTTCGATGATTTTCTCGCAGATTGCCCGGGCCTCCAGCGGTTTTTCCATCAAAAATTCCTGAAGCTTCTCCCCAATCACCGACTCCACTACCGATTTGATCTCACTGGACACAAGCTTGTCTTTAGTTTGCGAGGAAAACTTGGGATCCGGCACCTTTATCGACAAGACTGCCGTTAAGCCCTCTCGTACATCATCACCGCTGATTTCAACCTTAGCCCTAGCTATAAATCCTTGATTTTCAAGATAATTATTAAATGTCCTGGTTAGCGCCGCCCGTAACCCCGCCAGATGGGTGCCGCCATCCCGTTGCGGGATGTTGTTCGTAAAACAAAAAATATTTTCCTGATAAGAGTCATTCCATTGCATAGAAAGTAGTATCGTTGTGCCATCCTTTTCCTTGTTAATATCGATGACGTTTTCGTGCAGTGGTGTCTTGTTTCTGTTCAGGTGTTTAACGAAGGCGCTGATGCCGCCCTTATATTCAAATACGTCATGCTTGGAAGACCGCTCGTCAACCAATTCTATACGCACCCCGGAATTCAGAAAGGACAGTTCTCTAAGTCGCTTGGCCAGGATGTCATAATGAAATTCAATATTTTTAAATACTGATACACTAGGTAAAAAACGGATCTCGGTCCCGGTTCGTTCTGATGTCCCCGCTTTTTGTAATTCTGCAACAGGCTTCCCTTGCCGGTACTCCTGGCGATAACAGCCGCCTTCCCGGTAGATAGTAAGAAATAGCCGATCAGACAGGGCATTCACAACCGATACCCCCACACCATGCAGTCCGCCGGATACCTTGTAGGAATTGTCATCAAATTTACCGCCCGAATGCAGGGTGGTCATGATAACTTCGGCGGCAGAATGTCCTTCTTCGACATGGATCCCGACCGGGATGCCGCGCCCATCATCAATTACTGTTATTGATTGGTCTGTATGTATCACTACCTTGATGTTTTTACAGTGCCCGGCCAGGGTTTCATCAATACTGTTATCAACCACCTCAAAAACCATATGATGCAGGCCTGTGCCGTCTTCTGTATCACCGATATACATACCGGGCCTGCGGCGTACCGCGTCGAGGCCCTTAAGGACCTTGATGTTACTTGAGTCATAATTATCTTTGCCTGACATAATTTCCCTTCTCCAAATCAAACCGGCCTATTTTACCATCTTTGTAACCTTTCCCTGTTTCACGTGGAACCGCCTGTACGCTGTGTTTTTAACTTTTCTTATTTCAGGTGTTGTGGTCGTAATAAATATTTGCATGTTTAGTGCGCTCAATAACGCAAAAACCACCTCTCTTGTCTTACCGTCCAGCTCCACAGAAAGGTCATCAATCAGTATCAGGGGATATTCACGTTTTTTTGTTTGATATTCATAGGCCTGCACAAGCATTAACAGGATTACAAAAAGCTTGCCCTCCCCCCGGGAAAGTGTTTTGCCGGCCTCGTGTCCATTTGTATAAAATGTGATGTCTTCGCGGTGCGGGCCGCTTTGGGTGTGCCCCAGCCTGATATCATTATCCCGCTGGGTTCTCAGACAATTAAGGTACGTCTCTTTTCCGTCCCCAGCTGAATTTATTGCGATTTTTACCCCTTTGAACAGGCCGTCCGCACACTGCTGCAGACCCTCCTGCAGGCGTGATATATATCCCCGTCTCAACACTATTATTCGCTCTGCGGCATTAGCCATTGCCTTCTCCCAAGGGTTAAATTGTTCATCTTTACCCCCCTTTCTGAGCAGGATGTTCCGGTGCCGAAGGGCCTGATAATAGTTTTGCCAGCTACCGATATAATCCGGTTCCATGTGGAACATGGCCCAGTCCAGCCAATGTCTTCTTTCTCTTGGGGTGCCCGCCAATATCCTCTGGCTGTCCGGTGTGATTATTAGAAGGGGGAGGTTCTGCGCCTGTTCCGAGCGTCGTGTAATCCTGGCCCCATTAAAGCGTATCTGGGTTGAACTTACGCTCTTGTCGAGCCCGGTTATGATATGTCTCCCGTTATCGTCAACCAATTGTGCTACTACAGTTAGGCTTGTCCTGCCGTGTTGAATGACGTCCCCAATCCTTGGGGTCCTGAATGATCGCGCCCTTGCCAGAAGATGAATGGCCTCAAGAACAGCGGTCTTCCCCGCTGCATTTTCCCCATAGAGGCAATTAATGCCCGGGCAGCATTCAAGATGTGCCCCGACCAGATTTCTGACGTGATTAATATCCAGTTGCGCCAAGCGCATGCTGTCAGCAGCTAAAGGCGCATTGGCATAACAACATATTTACAGTTCTGTTCTTCGCTCGGCAGTAACAAACAGCTGCTGTTTGGATCGGTGATGGTTAGAACAACCTTGTCTGTTTTTATTGCATTTAAGGCATCTAACAGGTATGACACATTAAAGCCAATCTCTATGACCTCACCTGTATATTCAACCTCAAGTTCCTCTTCCGCCTCTTCTTGTTCAGGATTGTGTGTAAGCGCCTTGATGTTGCCAGGCCTTAAAATAATCCTTACCCCTTTGTATTTCTCATTCGATAAAATTGACGCCCTGGTTAAACTTTGTCGCAAGGCCTCTCGATCTGCAAGTATTGGGGTCTCTGTTGATTTTGGTATAACGCGCCCGTAGTCCGGGAAGCGGCCATCAATTAATTTGCTAGTAAACTGCAACCCCTGCATTGTTATCCGGATATGGTTTTGGCTTATTTGCACCCCCACCGGCTCATCATCGTCTCGCAGTAATCTTACTGCCTCACTTACCCCTTTCCTTGGGATAATGACCTGAACAGGCTCCTTTATATTAATTTCCACATCGATTTCCTTAAGCGCAAGTCTGTGGCCATCTGTAGCAACAGAGCGAAGTTTGTCCTTACTCACTTCAATTAACAGCCCATTCAAATAATAACGCACATCTTGCTGTGCCATTGCAAACATAGTGTCCACAAGTAGTGCCTTTAATACCTTTTGTGGAATTTTAAAGTCAATGCCCGGATTGGATATCTCTGTGGCCGGGAATTCACTGGCGGGAAGGGTCATCAGGGTAAACCGGCTCTTACCTGACTTCATTACGACCTGGTCTTTACTGATCGTGAAATCAAGCATTGCACCTTCAGGCAGGGCCCTGCAAATATCTAATAGTTTTCTCGCCGGGAGGGTAAATTCAGCATTTTCCTTCGCTGCCTGTTCAATGGTGGAAATTAACTCCACCTCCATATCTGTCCCCGTTAATGTTATCGAGGCAGGCCCTATATTTATTAAAAAATTTGATAGCACGGGGAGTGCGTGCCTCCTTTCAATTACGCCATTAACTATTTGCAGACTGGGTAAAAGTTGCTCTCGTTGTATAGTAAATTTCATATGTATATCTAAATAATATTTATAATATATAAACCCTGTATATGTTGATATCTGTTATTTTTTATTTAAAATCAATAAGTTAATACACTAACTAGGTATGTTGATATGGCCGGGGTTTATCTGTGATCCCGTGTGGAAAAAACGGAGAAAATGTTTGGTGTTTAATTATCGGTATACCCGGTACACATGATACACACATCATGTTGTCAGTATCTTACCAAGATTGTTGTAGTCTTCCTCTATTCTCTGTTCCGTCTTGCGTAAACCCGAAATTTTTCTGCAGGCATGCAGGACAGTTGTATGATCCCTGCCGCCAAAGGCATCCCCTATTTCAGGTAAACTATGATTGGTAAGTTCTTTTGACAATGCCATGGCAATCTGTCTGGGGCGGGCAACAGAACGATTGCGGCGCTTGGATAGCAGATCGGCAACTCGAATTTTGTAATATTCAGCTGTTGTCTTCTGGATATTTTCGATTGATACCTGTTTATCTTGTATTAACAAAAGATCCTTAAGTGCTTCTTGGGTAAATTCCAGGGTGATGGGTTGACCGGTCAGGTTCGAATTAGCCACGACACGATTAAGTGCGCCTTCCAGTTCGCGTACGTTGGAACGAAAACGTTTCGCGATAAAGAAAGAAACCTCATCCGGTAAAGAAATATTAAAACGCGCTACCTTCTTGTTAAGGATGGCTACACGTGTTTCCAATTCAGGGGGTTCAATGGCTACGGTTAGTCCCCAGCCGAAGCGGGATTTGAGCCGCTCCTCAAGTCCATCCACTTCTTTAGGATAACGATCACAGGTCATGACAATCTGACGCTGTCCTTCGAGTAGTGTATTAAATGTGTGAAAAAATTCTTCTTGAGAACGTTCTTTCCCCGCGAAGAACTGAATATCATCAATCAGGAGCGCATCTACATTGCGATAATAGCGTTTGAAATCATTGATAGTATTGTGTTGCAGGGCTTTGACCATGTCTGCGACAAAACGCTCGGAATGAAGATAGGCAATGTTTGCGCCAGAAGATTGCTGCAGTATGGAATGACCGATAGCCTGCATTAAATGAGTCTTACCAAGGCCAACACCGCCATAGATAAATAAAGGGTTGTATGAATTGCCAGGGTTTAGAGATGCCTGCAGGGAAGCAGCACGCGCCAGCTGATTGGATTTTCCTTCAATAAAGGACTCAAAGGAAAAATCAGGATTGAGATTGTTTACACGCCTCAGGGGGGGTGCATGTGAAACAGGAACGCTGTTCTGATTTGTTGTTTTCTTCAGTTGTGGAACGCCGGGGGACTGGCTTCCAACTTCTATACAGATAGAAATTTTGTTATCGGAGATAACATTATTAAGTAACTCCCTAATTAGAGACAGGTATTGTTCATTCACCCAGTCCATTACAAATCTATTCGGGGCCAGCAAGCGGATAGAAGAATTATCTTCTATAGCGTGTAATGGGCGAATCCAGGTATTAAATTGTTGTGGTGATAGTTCTCCTTCAAGGCGATCCAGACAATGTTTCCATGAAGAAATCCCCACAACCACACCTCATTAAAATTATTACCAGAATGAAAACAGGAAGAGGGGAAGAAGTCTATACCGGAAAGGTGCGCTTATCCACCTCCAGGCAAGAAATTTAAAATAGTCCGACAAATTGACATGATAAAGATACGGGCAGTATGATAACCGGCTTTTATCAGGGCAGGAAAACATGCTGTTCCACAGCAGCAAATAACCAACATGAAACGCACTTATCAGCCAAGCAAGACCAAAAGACGACGCCAACACGGTTTCCGCGCCCGCATGCAGACCAAAGGAGGTCGCGATGTTATCAAGGCACGCAGGGCCAAGGGCCGGAAAAGACTGACAGTATAACAAGGCGCCGTGTCCCAGCAATCCGGGCGTTTTACCAAGAAGAACAGACTTAACCGACCTATAGAATTCCAGCAAGTCTTTCGCTCATCCTGCCGTTCCATTGATGACAGTTTACTGGTAATCGCCAGGGAAAATGGCTTGGGTTATGCCCGCCTCGGATTGGCGATTTCCCGAAGACAGGTCAGGGCGGCGGCAGCGCGAAATAAGTTAAAGAGGATTGTAAGGGAAAGTTTTCGAAAAAATCAGCATTTATTATCCGGGCTGGATGTCGTGGTCACTGCGCGCGGCCAGCTGGCGCTAATTAATAGTAAATTACTTAATAACGCATTACCAAGACACTGGGAAAAACTGGTTATATGCAAAGGCTCGTTATCGGATTAATACGCCTGTATAGGTACCTCATCAGTCCGTTATCAGGCCCCTGTTGTCGCTTCTATCCCAGTTGTTCATGTTATACAGAGCAGGCTGTCAGGAAATATGGTGTGCTTAAAGGGGGTATTATGGGCATACGCCGTATATGCCGGTGTCATCCCTATCATCCGGGCGGATATGATCCTGTGATCTAGATGTTGGGCATGGATACCACACGTTTCGTTTTAGTCGTATCACTGAGCCTGGTCATTATGCTGTTATGGGATGCATGGCAGCGCGATTACGGTCCACAGCAAACAGCGCTTCCCCAGGAACATCCCGGGACGATTACCGAAAACACCCCGGCAGATATTCCCACCACACCCATAGGTCAAGCAGAAGCCGCACTCACAGAACAATCGACGCCTGTAGAAACCAAGGAAGAAAAACTTAATGTTATTACTGATGTGCTGGGCCTGGACATTGACACACGCGGCGGAGGTGTAAATAACGCTGATTTATTTAAATACCCCATATCGCTTGATCATCCGGACACGCCAGTGCGACTGTTAAGTGATGACCCTTCAGAATTGTATATTGTACAAGGGGGGTTGCTGAGTAATACGTCCGCGCCGGCACACGATGCAATCTACACTTCACCACAGACAGAATACAAATTAACGCCCGGACAGGATGTATTACAAGTCCCGTTGTTCTGGGAAGGCCCTGACGGGATCAAGGTCAAGAAAACATATGAATTCCACCGGGGCCAATACCTGGCCACTATTCGATACGAGGTAATGAACGCTACTCAAAACCCCTGGACGGGCGGGGCATATGGGCAATTGCAGCGGATCGATCCGGGTGAGCAAAGGATGCGAACCGTTTATACATATACCGGGGCCGTAATTTCAAGCCCGGAAAAGCGTTATGAGAAGATCAAGTTTGAAGACATTCAAGAAGAAGCCCTTAGCCGAAACATTACAGACGGCTGGGCCGCAATGATCAAACATTATTTTGTAAGCGCGTTGATACCGGGGTCACAAACAGAGGAGTATCACTATTACACCTTGTTTTTGGATAAAGGGTCATCAGGCCAGGTCACGGATCGCTACATTATCGGCATGACCACGCCGCAGGTTACGATATCACCCGGAGAAAATGCCACTCTTGAGCATAAACTCTATCTTGGTCCGAAGCTTCAAAATGATCTGCAAGAAATTGCGTCCGGGCTTGAGCTTACGGTTGATTATGGTGTGTTCTGGTTTCTCGCAAAACCATTGTTTTGGTGCCTGCAGAAATTTCATGCGCTTACAGGCAATTGGGGTTGGGCAATCGTGCTGGTTACGCTCATGTTAAAAATTCTCTTCTATAATTTATCTGCCGCCGGATATCGATCTATGGCAAATATGCGCAGGGTGCAACCGAAACTCCTGGCCATACGAGACCGCTATAAAAATGATCGGGCAAGACTGAACCAGGCCATGATGGATATTTACAAACAGGAAAAAATCAATCCGCTTGGCGGCTGTTTTCCTATCTTGATACAGATCCCGGTTTTTATCGCACTCTATTGGGTATTGTTAGAGAGCGTTGAATTACGCCAGACAGGATTTATATTGTGGATACACGATCTCTCCGGCCCGGATCCTTATTTTGTGTTGCCGCTGGTTATGGGCATCACTATGTTTGTCCAACAGAAACTAAATCCTGCCCCAATGGATCCTGTACAAGAAAAAGTCATGATGCTGCTGCCCGTGATCTTCACGGTATTTTTCGCCTTTTTCCCGTCCGGCCTGGTGTTGTATTGGGTTGTTAATAATATCTTGTCAATTGCGCAACAGTGGCTAATTACACGTAATCTGGAGCGCGCCGGGTTGAAGAGTTGATCGGCATCGCAGGATCTGATGGTAGATGAAAACGACACCATCGTGGCAATTGCAACACCGCCCGGACGCGGTGGTATAGGGGTAATACGGATTTCGGGACCCGCAGTATGTGCCATCGCAAAGGGACTGATCAAACAAACCCTGACACCACGCGTCGCCCATTATTGTTCGTTCAGTGATGATCTTGAACAATCCATCGATAACGGCATCGCCATATTTTTCCCTGGCCCGCGCTCCTACACGGGGGAAGATGTTCTGGAGTTACATGGTCATGGCGGCCGGATAATTCTGAACATACTCGTCGAACGTACATTGGCACTGGGCGCCCGGCTTGCTCGTCCCGGAGAGTTTACCGAGCGCGCTTTCCACAATGGCAAAATGGACCTTATCCAGGCCGAGGCAATTGCTGATCTGATAGACAGCATTTCTGCGCAAGCTGCACGCAGTGCGATACGTTCTCTTGCAGGGGAATTTTCGAAGCGGATATATGTTTTGGCTGATAAACTGATCAACATTCGAATGTTTATTGAAGGCACACTCGATTTTCCGGACGAAGAAATAGAATTTTTGAGCGAATCCGATGTGAAATCAAAATTAATATCGTGTCTTGCGGAATTAGATGGAATCCTGACCAGGGCAAAACAGGGAAATGTTTTAAGAGAGGGGATAAACGCAGTTATTGTGGGTCGGCCCAACGTTGGCAAGTCGACATTGTTAAATCAGCTGGCCGGGAGAGAGGCGGCCATCGTAACAACAACACCCGGCACCACCCGGGATATGGTAGAAGAAGATATCCTGATCGACGGTGTGCCTGTGCATATCATTGATACCGCCGGGCTCAGGAAAACGGGGAGTGAAGTAGAGCAGGAGGGGATCAGGCGGGCAAAGGCAGCCGCCAACAATGCTGATGTATTGATAATGATGAATGAATATGGAAAGAAACTGGGCAAAACGGAACAGGGGTTGCTAAAACAAACAGAAGCAGGCACACAAGTCATCATCGTTCAGAATAAAATTGATCTCGCTGGCGTGAAACCAGCTCTGAAAATCAACAAGAATCAACAGACAGAGATATTATTGTCTGCGAAGACAGGCGAGGGGATAGAGTTGTTTGTGCAACATCTGAAAGATTATCTGGGGATGAGCGAGATCCACGAGGATATTTTTATGGCGCGCTCCCGCCATATTGACGCCCTAGTGCGAGCAAGGAGTTTATTGGAGAGGGGCCTGACTTACTACTCTGATCGGAAGGCAGCAGAATTACTGGCAGACGATTTACGCCTGGCCCAGGATGCGCTTGGAGAGATAACAGGGAAGTTCGCCCCCGATGATTTGCTGGGAGTAATATTTTCGCGTTTTTGTATAGGTAAATGAAGGCAAAAAAATGAACGATGTCCTGCGCTTACTGGCGAAATTACTCAAGCGTTATGGATACGATATAAAAAGGCATTATGAGTATAATTTATTGCCTATCGCCAACCTCTCCAAGATCAATCAATTATCCCCGCTGTATGCAACAGGACAGCAAAACACCGCGCCAGGAACCGACAGTAGTTTTGATAAACTTTTTATCTGTTTGCGTACTTGTTTAAGAAATCATAATGAAAAGCGCAAGCCACCCAATGTTGCCGGTGTGGATCGTTATGAACTCGTCTCAAGGTGTATGCGCTCTGTAATCAGATCAATCAATTATGCCGTTGAAAAGAAAACGGGTGGCACGATTAATCTTGTTGTCTTTGATGATCATTCAGATGAAAGATTTATTAAATCTTTCGAGGACATATGCAGAAATTCAAAATGCCGGTGGGAAATAAGGACCACACATGAATATGGTCAGGGCCAATCATTGCTGGAGCAATTTGAATTTGCCCGCGGCAGTAACGGCCTGTTTTATTTTTGCGAAGACGATTACCTGCATGAGGTCAGCGCAGTAGCAGAGATGGTTATTTTTTATGAACAAATATTCAGAACATGCAGAACACATCTTGTAATACACCCGCAGGAACATGAATTTTTATATTCAAGGACAATTTACCCTTCTTATTTGTTATTGGGAGAAAACAGGCACTGGAGAACCATCAGCCATGCAACGCACGTTTTATTTACACATTCAAAAATAATTTCAGACCATTGGCAATATTTTGAAAACACGCGGTTTGTAGGGGATAAAAAGAAAAGGAGACTTGGGTCTGAAGCAAAAACCACTGATTTATTGTTTAATCACATACCGGGATTTGCCCCTATTCCTTCATTAGCTGCGCATATGCAGACAGAGTCCTGTCTACCGCCCTTTTTTAACTGGCGCCCGCTTTGGGATAGAAACGGCCCGGACTGAGATGTGTCGTTGACCCGGGTTCTTTTTAT
>JAENIZ010000026.1 GCA_016844485.1 Gammaproteobacteria bacterium
TTAGTCAGGAATTTGAATTATTGATTCGTGAACAGCGTATCGGGACTGATTTTGGAAAATCACTGGATAACATGGAAAAACGCCTGCCTATCCCGGATTTTGCGATGTTGACAGCTGCCCTGCGCATCAACCGTGAGATCGGTGGTAATCTTGCCGAAATTCTGGATTCCCTGGCAAATACACTGCTTCGTAAACAACAAATGGAAGGAAAGATTGACAGCCTGACTGCCCAAGGCAAATTGCAAGGGATCGTGATGACCGGTCTTCCTGTCCTGTTAGGCGTCTTGTTGTATTTTCTGGAACCGGAAGCCATGTCCAAACTCTGGACCACGACCATCGGTTATGTGGTTCTTGCGATTATTATCATCATGGAATTCATGGGTTATGTGATGATTCGCAAGATTACCAGTATTGATGTATAGCAAATGCAGCAACTTATCAGGTGACTAGATGAACGAAAAACTGCAAGCCGTTATCAACGAACATTCGCTGTTGCTTGATAGCGCCTCGCTAACTACCGGGCTGTGTATTTTTCTCCTCTGGCTGACAATCCATTACCTGAATACCATGGTGCATGAAGAGGATCGAACCTATATGGATCCGCTGCCCTTTGGTCTGCGGATCATCTGGCCTTTCATCCAGATTATCAGCTTTTTCTTCTGTTCACTGCTGCCGTATGAACTCATGGAGCGCGTGGAAAAACGCCTGCAACATACCGGCGTCAGTTATCTGCTCACGGCGGAACAGTTTATCGCCTTGCGCATTATCAGTACCATCGTTGGTCTGCTCTTCGGCATCATCCTTATTAATGCCATGAAAGGAGAGCCCATTTGGGTACTCTTTACCACGATCGTAGGATTTATATTGCCGGACATCTGGTTGCGTGATACCCGCAAACGCAGAGAATCAGCAGTAATCCGGGCCATGCCTGTGTATCTGGATTTCATTACCATGGCTGTCGAGGCCGGGCTTAACCTGCAGGGCGCGCTGGGACAGGCGATGGAGAAAGCCCCACCGAGTCCTTTACGTAATGAATTTGGTATTGTGTTACGCGATCTTCGCGCGGGATTACCCCGTGGTGAGGCGCTGCGACGCATGGCTGATCGACTGGATGTCAAGGAAGTCACCAGCTTCGTCAGTGCAATGATCCAGGCAGAAAAAATGGGTTCCAGCATGGCCACCGTACTACGGATACAGGCAGAGCAAAGACGCAACGAACGCTTTCAGCGCGCGGAAAAGCAGGCCATGGAAGCCCCCATCAAGCTGGTTGGCCCGCTGATTATATTTATATTTCCGGTCACATTTATCGTCCTTGGTTTCCCCATTGCAATGAAATTCATGGCTGAAGGAATGTTTTGATCCACGGAGCACTGTATCGACAGGATAACAATCAACTCCTGCTGCAACACGTAATGCACACAACCAATCCGTTGGAACGGATGCGCGGCCTGTTGGCCCGTCCGCCCCTGACTCAGGACCAGGGATTGTTGATCATGCCCTGCTCATCCGTACACACTTTCGGTATGCGTTATCCGATCGATCTTGTATTTTTAAACAGGAATTGGCAGATCAAAAAGCTTGTCTCTGCGCTCAAACCCTATCGACTGGCCTGGTCAACCGGCGCGAGTATGGTTGTTGAAATGATGGCCGGGACACTTGATAAACTTAAACTGACACCGGGAATGATACTTAAATGGGAGGAAACAGTATGTGTTTGAGGCATTGCTTATCGTTAATAGTAGTATTTTGCCTTGCGGCCTGTAATTTACAGAACCTGCAACTTGCCACCCCTGCCCCGGATCCTGTCAACATCATTGAAGTACAAAAACGGGCAAATGAAGCCTATGAAAAAGAAGACTGGAAAACAGCAGAAACAGAATACCAATACCTGACCCAGCAAACAAAAGGCGAAGCTGAACCCTGGTTCCGGCTGGGTAATATTTACGCCCGTACTGACCGGCTTGATGCAGCCGTCACTGCCTATCGAGAGGCCCTGGTGCGTGATTCCAAAAACAGCAAGACCTGGCATAATCTGGGGATAGTCCAGCTACGCCAGGCAACGAATACATTTATCGAGATGTTGCAATACACAAAAGACGATGATCCGCTGAACAAACGGGCACAGTATGTGGTTAATACGGTATCAAATCTGATGGCGTCAGGATTTGAATCGTCAACAACTGAATAAACAGTCTAGAATAGATAAATAATGCGCCATTTTAGCAAAGACAAAATATTTAACATGACATTGTTCAGGCGGCCTGGTGGCCAGAGCATGGTGGAATTCATCATAGTGACGCCAGTTATGCTCTTGTTGCTTTTCGGTGCACTGCAATTCGCGTTCATCTATCACGCGAAAACTCTTTTGAATTATGCTGCCTTTGAGGCGGCCCGCATCGGCGCGGTTTCCAATGCCCGGGTAACGGAAATGGAGAACGCTTTTGCCCGCGGGATGGCGGCGATATACACCCATAACGACACCATAGATGATGTCATCTGTGCGCGCGAGACCATCCGCCAGGAGATCAGTGACGGATTTGTAAATATCGAGGTCCTGAACCCGACCCCGGATGTCTTCACTGATCTGGGTATCGACGTCAACGGTGAGACAGTGATTCCGAACGATAACCTCAAGTATCGTTACCAGACAGCAGCCACATCCGGTCTGACTATCCAGGATGCAAATTTATTAAAGATCAGGGTCAGTTATTGTTATCCACTGTATGTGCCTTATATTAACCGGGTACTCGGCATTATGCTGACAAATGATGAAGACCCCGTCACATGCCCCGGCTGCACAGGCGCCATCGATAGCGCTGATGCCTTTGAATATGGCTGCCTCAGAAACGGCCGTTTCCCCATCAACGCGCAGGCCATCGTCAGGATGCAATCGCCCGCGATGCTAAGCGCAGTTAATAGCAAGATGTCGCCAGGCGCGGCAACAACCACAAGCCAGCCCTTTTACCAATGCGATCCCGAAACGGGCACCATCTCCAACAGTATGACGCCCGCAGATGTTACAACGAAGACCGGTTTCTGGACCTTGCGTCCACACCATGAACCGGCCCCGTGATGGTGGTCTTTTTAATTTCGTTCGCAACATCTGATTTCTGAGGTTTAACGCTTGAGCACTGTAACCAGGCGGGAAACTAATCATACCCCTGTCATCCAGCAATACCTGGGATTCAAAGCGCAATATCCGGACAAGCTCCTGTTTTTTCGCATGGGCGACTTCTATGAGCTGTTTTACGAGGATGCCCGCAAGGCCGCCCGGTTGCTCGATATCGCCCTGACGTCACGGGGCAAATCCGCTGGAGAATCGATCCCCATGGCCGGCGTGCCCTTTCATGCGGCAGATTCCTATCTGGCAAAACTCATTCGCATGGGCGAGTCTGTCGTCATCTGCGAACAGATCGGTGACCCCGCAACCTGCAAAGGACCGGTGGAACGAAAGGTAGTCCGCATCATGACACCGGGGACGGTGACCGATGATGGCCTGCTTGATGCACACGCGGATAATCTGCTCGTGGCAATCCATGCAGTAGACAATCGCTATGGACTCTCCGTTCTTGACATCAGTTGCGGCCGTTTAATCGTCATGGAACTGGATGAAAGTGACGCGTTGGACAGCGAGCTGGAACGGTTGCACCCGGCCGAGATCCTCATCAGCGAAGCGATGGCCCTGCGCAACAATCTTGAATCATCACACAATGTTACAGTACGCCCCCCCTGGCATTTTGATGTAGACACCGCGACCTCATTGATCAAGCACCAATTCGGCGTTACCGATCTGGCAGGACTCGGCTGCAACACTATGCCACTTGCCATTGCCGCCACCGGCTGCCTGTTGCATTACACACAAGAGACACAATGCTCTGCCCTGCCCCATATTCAAACCTTGCGGGTGGAATCACGTCAGGACAGTATCATCCTTGATGCCGTCAGCAGGCGTAATCTGGAACTTGATTCCGGACTGTCCGGCGTGAAGGATCACAGCCTGTTGCGTGTTATCGATACCACTTCCACCCCAATGGGCAGACGCTTATTGCGCCGCTGGCTGCATCAACCATTACGCGACAGGCAAACCCTGCGCCTGCGTCATGCCGCTGTCGCAGCCCTGCTCCTGAACCGGAACTTTATCCAGTTCCTTGAGCCGTTACGTGTCATGGGAGACATGGAGCGCATCCTCGCGCGCATTGCCCTGAAATCAGCCAGACCACGTGACCTGATCCAACTGCGCAATACCCTGGCGGTACTCCCTGCAATCCAGGAACACCTGACAGATATCGATACTCCGTTATTACAAACACTCAAATCACACATCCGGGATTTTCCTGAAATCCACAACCTGTTAGCGCGGGCCGTGATCGATGCGCCACCGCAGACTATCCGTGAGGGTGGCGTTATTGCCGGGGGTTATGACGCTGAACTCGATAAGCTCAGACAACTCAGCAACAATGCAGGCCAGTTTCTGCTCAATCTTGAGGCACGGGAACGTGAACGGACCGGTCTATCCACACTCAAGGTCGGCTACAACCGGGTGCATGGATACTATATTGAAATCAGCCGCGTCCAAAGCAGGGACGTGCCTCAAGATTATAATCGCCGCCAGACATTGAAGTCGACGGAACGGTTTATCACGCCCGAACTGAAGTCCTTTGAAGACAAAATATTGAGCGCAAGAGAAAAGGCGCTGGCACGGGAGAAGCTACTTTACGACGAATTGCTGGACCAGCTGTGTGATCAACTTCTGCCATTGCAAACCGCAAGCCGGTCCATCGCTGAACTGGATGTGCTGGTCTGTTTCGCCGAACGCGCCGTTACGCTAAACCTCAATCCTCCGCAACTGACCGATACCCCGGGAATATCGATTTGTGGTGGCCGGCATCTGGTGGTTGAACAGATACAGACCCAGCCCTTCATTGCGAATGACCTGGAACTCAATAAAGACCGCTGTATGCTGATCATCACGGGACCCAATATGGGGGGTAAGTCCACGTATATGCGGCAAACCGCCCTGATTGTCATACTCGCGCATATCGGCTGTTATGTCCCGGCGGATGAAGCTGAATTAGGGCCAATTGATCGCATATTTACCCGTATCGGGGCGGCAGATGATCTTGCCGGCGGCCGGTCCACCTTTATGGTAGAGATGACGGAGACCGCCAATATTCTCAATAATGCCACCGCTAACAGTCTCGTTCTCATGGATGAGATCGGCCGGGGGACGGGGACCCGGGATGGCCTCGCCCTGGCCTGGGCATGCGCTGAATATCTGGCCCGGGAAACCGGTGCATTAAGCATGTTTGCCACACATTATTTTGAACTCACCGCCCTGCCCGAACATGTCGATGGTGTTGCCAACGTGCATCTTGATGCCGTAGAACATGGTGATGAGATCATATTCCTGCATGCCGTGAAGGAAGGTCCAACCAATCGCAGTTATGGGTTACAGGTTGCACAATTGGCCGGGATCCCCAAAGTGGTTATAAGTCAGGCAAAACAATATATGCAGGAACTTGAATCCCTGCATGGACAAAATGCATATCCACAGGAAGATTTGTTCGAACAACCACACCCATTGCTACAGGCATTTGTGGAGATCAATCCGGACGAGATTACGCCAAAACAGGCGCTTGAACTCCTTTATAATCTCAGAAAGAAACTCGACTAAACCTGGCGTCAATTCCGATATTGCGTCCGGCAAAGGATAATTTTCCATTTCATTAAATAAACCCCATAAAATGAATTGGCAGCGAATAGGAATCCTGGCGCAATTTGATCTGGGTCATGCAATTCTGAGACTCAAAGGCCTGGTATTTCTTATCCCTGTTCTGTTTTTCTGGTACTGGATACTCAAATTATTGCTTGATAACGGCTCCCAGTGGCTGGTCAGTAAAGAAAGTTTCATGATCACTGCCTACCTTTTTAATCCGGGGATCGCGCAAATCCTGTTAATTTCACATCCTCCGAGTCTTTCCGTGTTTTTTATCGTAGCGCTGGCGACCATGCCGTTTTTCGTCATGCTGGCAGCTAATGACCAGCTGGCGAGTGATGCTGGTAGACAAACATTCCGGTATCTATTGATTCGTTGCACCCGTGCCGAGATTTTTCTGGGGAGATTCATCAGCAGCTATTTTCTAATCGCCATTGTCATTATTTTCACCGGGATCTTGGCAACGCTGATTTCTTTGCATAATGATAACCATGCTGTTCGAGAGACCCTTGAATATGCACTGCAGGTTATCGCGCTTGTTCTTCTGTATACATTGCCGTTTGTGGCCTATATGGCTGTCATTTCAGCGTTCATGTCCTCCGCCCTTTCGGCATTACTCACCGGTGTAATTATTTATGTCGTTCTTATTATCATCGGCGCTTATCTCAATCACTATCTGCCTGTGGAAATTTCACTCGTGCCCAGCGGGGTAAAAGATTATTTGTACGCTATCAAACCGGATGACCTGAGCTATGCGCTGACAGGACTACTGGCCTATATATGCATCTACGCATGCCTCGGCTGGTTGATATTCAGGAGACGCAATATCTGATGGGATCACTCATAGAATGCAGGGATTTAATCAAATCCTACAATGGTATCAAGGCACTTGATGGTCTGAGTCTATCCATCAATACCGGCGCCTCTATCGGATTAGTAGGCCCGAACGGCGCTGGCAAGTCGACGTTTTTTTCCCTGCTGTGTGGCTTCCTGCGTGCTACATCGGGTGCGCTTAAGGTGATGGGACAAACACCTGATGCCTCCATCTTAAAGGGCCGTATCGGCATCCTCCCGCAGGATGTACCTTTCATGAAAGGGATCTCTGTGCAGCCACAGTTGTTGTTGTTTGCACGATTGCATGGCTTTTCGAAATATGCCGCCAGGCAAGAGATCGAAAGAGTGCTGGAACTCCTGAATGTCTCCAGTCTCGCCCGGCAATTCCCCGAAACACTGAGCTTTGGACAACGCAAGAAGGTGACCCTGGCACAGGCACTGATAGGGAACCCTGAACTGGTATTGCTGGATGAGCCGACATCAGGGCTTGATCCCGTCGCTGCCAATGAGGTCCGTGCATTGATCCAGAAATTACGTCATGAACGTTCTTTTATGGTCAGCTCACATAACCTGGATGAAATTGAGGATGTCTGCGATGAAATCGTCATTATCAACAAGGGAAAACTGGTCAAACATTGCGCCATCACTGAACTGGTCGAGCGAAATAATTATTTAACACTGTTGCTTAATCAGCCTCTTGCCGAATCCCTCAGGCAATCCCTGACCAATCTTCCCGGTATCGTCAAGGTTGAACCGGATCATGCGAATCTGCAGCGCATATCGATTTGTTTCAGGAGTGATAATCCTGATGAATTACAATTCAGGATACTTGAGCTTTTACAACAAAATGGGGCGGGTGTTATTGAACTCAACCGCGGTACGGTATTCGCCGACAAGGTTGTGGAACTCGTCAAGGGCCACTGATACAACCCATAGCGCAATATGCCCTTGATTAAATTTGATCTTTTTCATTCCTGCTGAAAACGGTATCATGACAACGAAATCATATCGAATAAACATAAATAACAGGTGAGCTTAGATGACATTCATCGTTATTCAGAGTTGTATTAAATGTAAATATACCGATTGCGTTGAGGTATGCCCTGTGGATTGCTTCCACGAAGGGCCTAATATGCTGGTCATTGATCCGGATGAATGTATTGACTGCACTTTGTGTGAGCCGGAATGTCCTGTTGATGCCATTATGTCCGAGGATGATGTGCCGGAGGGGATGCAAAACTTTATTGAATTAAACGCAGAACTCTCCAAGCAATGGCCGGTTATCAATAAGATGAAAGATGCTCCGGCCGATGCCGACGAATGGAAAGACAAGTCTGACAAGCTTCAATACCTGGAGCGATGATCCGGTCCCGCAGGATTACCATTCATTCACTATTCCCTTTTTTCATTAAAGCTGGATTCCTTCTGCCCCCGGACTTGACAAACTATTCATTACGGGTGGGAAAATGATGTATCAGGGTTAATATTAATTTCCCGGGGGCAGCCGATATTCATCCGTCTTTTAATACCATTCCGTATGTGCGGATTGCATTCTGGAGTCTTATCGCCTGCCTGATTGCCCCGGTTGTTCATAGCGAGATCTATAAATGGACGGATGAAAATGGCCGGATCCATTATGGCGATCGTCCGGAAAATACTGATTCCGAAACGATTGAGGTTAAACCAGCGCCTCTCCCTGACAAAGGTACAGAGGAGCACAAGGAAAAACAACGCAAACTGCTGGAATTAATCGATGAGGAGCGGGAGGAGAACAAACAGAAACAGGCAGAGTCAAAAAAGGAAAAGCAGCAGCGTCAAATAAACTGTGAAAAGTCCAGGAAATATCATGAATCACTCAAAACGGCATCGGGTCTTTACCAGGAGAAGGAAGACGGGAGCAAGATCATTCTGACGCACGAAGAACGGGCAGCCGCGGAGGCCCGGGCCAGGGAGGATATGGAACACTGGTGTAACTAGGTGCATTGAGATCGGGTGATGCGCAACCGCCACACAAGCTTGATATTATTGATTTTTCAGGTACCACTGTAAAAATATTCCTGTAAAATCAGTCGAATAAAGCCTATTTCTAAAATGATATAAAAATGCAGCCTGAGATTTTCTGGCATGAGTTCATTGACTGTGGTAAATCCTGCATTTATAGGCAGTCGGATATGTGAATATGGCAAGCGTACCTTGATTGAAGCATAACCCTATGATAAATATAAAATATTCTAGCATGGGTAACTATGAATAACGCCCTGGAAATAGTCAATGTCTCGGACGTTGGCCGGAAACGCCCACATAACGAGGACAGTACGATAACCGATATCAATCAGGGCCTGGTCGTCCTCGCCGATGGAATGGGGGGATATAATGCCGGCGAAGTGGCCAGTGCGATTGCAGTCATGACGGTCTTGCAAGACGTCAGTGCTGGCCTGAAGAATACAAACCAGAATCAATCAAGCACGGAGACGGGTATCAGCTGGGAATCCAGCCTGGTCAAAAATGCAATTAGTCATGCAAATACAAATATTTACACCATGGCAAAAACTGAAATCCATTGCCAGGGGATGGGTACAACCATTGTCGCCGGGCTGATCTATGACGATAAAATCTCGATCGCCTATGTTGGTGATTCACGGCTGTACCGGTTACGTGCGGGTAAATTTCAGCAGATAACAAAAGATCATTCTTTAATTCAAGAACTTATCGATCGCGGCCTGTATACGACAGAGGAGGCCCATGCCAATACACCAAAGAATCTGGTGACTCGTGCCCTGGGTCTTGGTATCCAAGTCAAAGTTGATGTTATTGAAGAACAGGTCATGCCGGGTGATATCTACCTGCTCTGCTCGGACGGTTTGAATGATATGGTAAATGATGAAGAAATTCACTTAACCCTAAGTAAATATAGTGCTAATCTTGTACAGGCAGCTAACGATTTGGTGCAGTTAGCGAACAGCAAAGGGGGCAAGGACAACATTTCAGTAGTACTTGTCCGGATAAAAGAAACGGGTCCCGTCAAGGGCGGACGATTTCATAAACTATTTAGTCGACTTTTAGATGTAAGGGGATAGGACTGAGCTATGGCAAAGTTGGTTCTGAGTATGAATGGTGCTGTGCAAGGTGAATTTGAGCTTAATCAGGAACGCCTTTCTATCGGCCGTAAGCCCGATAATGATATCCCGATCGATAATCTTGCGGTGAGTGGTAAACATGCCCTCATTATTACGATCCTGGATGATTCCTTTCTGGAAGACCTTGGTAGTACCAATGGCACCTACGTTAATGGAAAACTCGTCAAGAAACATGCGCTTAAAAATGGTGATGTCATCGCCATCGGCAAGCATGAACTTAAATATGTGAATGAAAATGCAACCGCGGATGATGATGAATTTGAAAAGACCATGATCATCAAACCGGGCTCTGCCAGCGCCGCTGTTGCAGCGGCACAAGCCGCGGAAAAAGCCGGTGCAGCAGCCCAGCCACAAGCTGCTGCTATATCAGGCATGCCCAGCGGACGGCTCACCGTCTTAAACGGTCCGATAGCAGGGAAGGAACTTGAACTTACCAAGGCGTTAATTACCCTGGGTAAACCAGGCACGCAAGTTGCCGTAATATCACGCCGCCCCCATGGTTATTTTCTCACTCACATCGAAAGCGATGGTGATGGCAAACGTTATCCCAAAGTAAATGGCGAAGCCATTGGCCCCAAGGCCTATCAGTTAAAAAACAATGACATGATTGAGCTGGCGGGTATCAAGATGGAATTCACCACCGCATCCTGAAATATTACACCGTTCCAGACACCCGGCTGATCAAACAACCGGTTTCAAAGAGTGGTTTCCATATCAGTCAGGAATTCCGAATAAATCCTGAGTACTGCTGCGTTAAAACTTGCAACGACATCGGTGAGTGATTCTCCATGTACTTCCTCGGTAACCCTGTATTCTTTGAGCAGGAGTGGTAATTTGTTTCCCTGTTTATCAAGTCTCAATTCCAGGGCAATATTCACGGAAGATTGATCATTATTATCCAGTTTTTCAAATCCGATGACCTTGCCGGATATCTTGAAACCCTGATCCATACTGTCGTCTGCAATGATCATGGGAGAACTGTCCGCCGCTCGCATAAAGTCCACCAGGTAATCGTGCAACAGGTGCGGCGGTGAGGTAATCCAGAAATGATAATGATGCTGTTGCAGTTCCCTTCCCTGCGGGTCACTGGCATAAAGCAATGCCCGCTCATTATATAAACCCTCTGCAAAAAAAACCCCCACATGGATGACCTGTTCAGTGATGCGGGTTTTTGCTATACCTTCCGCCGGCAGGGTCAGACGGTAAAAGTAATCGGTCGGGACCGGTGGCGCTCCACCACATCCTGCCAATACCATCAATAGAACAGCAGTGTATAAATACCGCATCATTTGCCGGATCCCTCTTCATCGGGTTGCGGAGAACTGTCCAATAT
>JAENIZ010000113.1 GCA_016844485.1 Gammaproteobacteria bacterium
ACACCGTGATTCCATTGCCCAGTACCAACAGGCTGGCCGGAATGACCTGGTGCAGAAGGAATCCTTTGAGCTCAAGATTGTCCAGTCCTATCTGCCTGCCCCGCTTACCGAGGTAGAAATCATAGAGCTGATCAAGAGTGCCCTGAAAGAGACAGGGGCCTCCTCCATGCAGGATATGGGCAAGGTCATGGGCCTGCTGAAACCCAAGCTGCAGGGCCGGGCGGATATGGGAAAGATCGGCGCTCTGGTCAAGGCGCAACTGCAGTGATTAGTAATTAGTGAATGGTGATTGGTAAAACAATGTAAATGATCTTAATTTATCCTATTGATTACATATAACTAATAACTAATCACTAATTACCAATCACTCGCCGCTCATGGTCATCCTGACCCCGCGGCATTTGTGCATCCTTGCACTTCATCACCATTCACCAGCACATGCTACGTGCTCCGCGTATCGGCAATGATTATACTGAATTATGGCCGGCCGGATTCCCCAGAATTTCATTGACGATTTACTGACCCGCATAGATATCATTGATGTGATCGATGGTTATGTGCCGTTGCGCAAAGCCGGACGGAACCATCAGGCCCTCTGCCCGTTTCATGATGAAAAGACGCCCTCATTCACAGTAAGCCAGGAAAAGCAGTTCTATCACTGTTTCGGGTGCGGCGCGAACGGCACGGCAATCACCTTTCTCATGGACTACAAAGGCATGGACTTTGTCGAGGCCATAGAAGAGCTTGCCTCACGGGCCGGGCTTGAGGTCCCGCGTGAAGGCGGCGCATTTCATAAAGACAATGGTTCCGCCGAGCTCTATGAACTCATGGAACTGGTTGTCCGTTACTATTGCCGGCAATTACGCGAACACCCTGAGGCCCGGCGTACTATTGATTATCTGAAGGGACGGGGGATCTCGGGTGAACTGGCGGCGGAATTTGAACTGGGATTCTCCCCGCCGGGTTGGGATAACTTGCTGCGCAATCTCGGTAACTCCGATGCCGCACAGGAACGCCTTGCCAGGACAGGGATGGTGCTGAAGAAGGACACCGGGGGTTATTATGATCGTTTCCGCGATCGTATTATTTTTCCCATCCGCGACCAGCGTGGCCGTGCGATAGGTTTTGGCGGCCGGGTGTTGGACGACAGTACGCCCAAATACCTGAATTCCCCGGAGACACCTATCTTTCATAAAGGCCGCGAACTATATGGACTTTATCAGGCACGCCGCAAGCTTAAAGACCTCGTCCGCCTGTATATCGTAGAGGGCTATATGGATGTGTTGGCGCTGGCCCAATACGGTATTCACAATACCGTTGCCACGCTGGGTACAGCGGTTACCCCGGAACATCTGGATCGGTTATTCAAGGTCTGTCCACAACTCATTTTCTGCTTTGACGGAGATGCAGCGGGACAAAAGGCGGCCTGGCGCGCATTGGAGATTGCACTGCCCCTTTTGCGTGACGGACGCCAGTGTTATTTCAGGTTCATGCCCGAAGAAGATGATCCGGACAGCTTTGTGCGCAAGCATGGCAGCAAACGATTCGAGGACGCTTCGGATTTCGTACCACTCTCGGATCATCTGCTGAATACGCTGAAGCAGGATATTGATATTAAGACACGGGAAGGCTGTGCCCTGTTGGTAGAAAAGGTTATTCCGTATCTTGCCAGATTACCCGCGGGGGCACTGTATGAATTGTTGTTGAAGGATATTGCTTCTCAGAGCAGATTATCAGTCGAAGATCTCAAGCGTCTGTTGCTGGGTAGACAACAAACCTCTCAAAAACCGTTGAGAAATGTCCACCGGACAATCCCCAAACAGGGGGATTCCACATTGATTGGCAAGGCCATCCGGCTCCTGTTACAACATCCTTTTCTCGCACAACTGGACAAGGCGCGCAATGAGATAGCCGATATCGATGTCCCTGGAGTTGAATTTCTGCAAGAGTTGCTGGCTTTCATTAACAGTAATCCAGACACTACCTGTGCCGGAATCCTGGAGCATTGGCGTAACAGCAACATTGAACGCCGGTTGAATGAATTGGCGGCGATGGAAAATCTGCTGATGGAAAGGCATGAGATAGAAGCCGACTTCCTGGACGTCATTGCTAAAGTCAGGAAAAACTACCAGAAGAAGCAACGACAGGCCCGCGCCCAGGCTGTCAATAACCTGGAAGAACTCCGCAAACTCTACACCGCAGGCCCCGCAACAGATCAAAAAGAGTAACCGAACTGGCGGCACTGGCTATCGTGTGCTAAACTTGCCTGTTTAGGTTAATTAATTTTCATCTAAACAATCAACAACTTACATTAGCAAATTTCGAACCAACAAGCAAATCTTAGGCCAATTCACACATGGAAAACCCCGAACATATTGAACAACAGCCCGATGAACAATCGCAATTGAAGGTATTGATTGCGAAGGGTAAGGAGCAGGGATTCCTGACCTATCATGAGGTCAATGATCACCTGCCCGATGACATTGTCGATCCGGAACAGATCGAAGACATCATCAACATGATTAATGACATGGGCATAACGGTCTACGAGTCTCCGCCCGATCTCGACATTATCATGACGGACAGCACTGAGGGGCCTGATGAAGAGGCCGCCGCTGAAGCCGCTGCCGCACTCGCCAGTGTTGAAAATGAATTCGGCCGCACTACTGATCCCGTACGTATGTATATGCGGGAAATGGGTACGGTAGATCTTCTGACACGTGAAGGCGAGATCAAGATCGCAAAGCGGATTGAAGAAGGAATTAATCAGGTATTGGAAGCCCTTGCCTGTTATCCCGGAACCATTGAAAACCTGCTGGACGGTTTTAAGGCAGTTAAAGGTGAAGAACTCAAATTGAGCGACATCATCATCGGCTTCAGTGATACCGAGGAATATCCTGATAGCGGACATTTGCCTCTTGGGAATCCCGGTGATGAAGAACTCCGGGCAAATGATGTTGATGATGATGAAAATGCCGATGGTGAGGCCGTCAGCGAAGATGAGCTGGAGTCCATGCTTGACCCTGAGGAAGTACGTGAACACATCGAGGCGATTGAAAAGGATTACAACAAATTGTACCGATCTATCAAACGCAACGGCCGGGAACACAAAAAATCAAAAGAACTCCAGAATGAATTATGTGAACGGTTTCTGGGACTGAGACTGACGCCGAAATTCATTGATCATCTGACCAATAATGTCAGGAACCTTATTGAAATAATCCGCAGCGCAGAGCGCGATATCATGAACCTCTGCGTGAAAGAAGGAAAAATGCCACGCAAGGAATTTATCAGTTCATTCCCCGGGAATGAGATAAATACCCAGTGGACAAAATCACTGGCCAGGGCACGTAGCAAGGATTATGCGAAAAACATCAAGGAACTGCAGAACGATATTATCAGGATCCAGGAAAAACTGGCTGACATATTCAATGATGATTTAAGCATTTCGCATATCAAGGAAATCAATCGCCGTGTTTCCATTGGTGAAGCCAAGGCCCGGCGTGCAAAAAAAGAAATGGTCGAGGCGAATCTGCGTCTGGTGATTTCAATTGCCAAAAAATACACCAATCGTGGCCTGTTGTTCCTGGATCTGATTCAGGAAGGCAACATTGGCCTGATGAAAGCGGTCGATAAATTTGAATATCGCCGTGGCTACAAGTTTTCCACATATGCGACCTGGTGGATCCGCCAGGCAATTACACGTTCGATCGCAGATCAGGCGCGCACGATTCGTATCCCGGTACATATGATTGAAACGATTAACAAACTTAATCGCATCTCCAGACAGATTCTGCAGGAAAAGGGACGTGAGCCGACACCTGAAGAACTTGCAGAAAAAATGGAGATGCCGGAAGAAAAGATACGCAAGGTTTTGAAAATCGCCAAAGAGCCAATCTCCATGGAAACTCCCATTGGTGATGATGAAGACTCACATCTCGGTGACTTCATTGAAGATTCGAACATCCTGGCGCCCAGTGATTCAGCAGGTTTTGAAGGCCTGCGCAGATCAACCCGGGAAGCGCTGGAAGGACTCACTCCACGCGAGGCAAAGGTGCTGCGCATGCGTTTCGGGATTGACATGAATACCGATCACACCCTGGAAGAAGTCGGGAAACAGTTTGACGTTACCCGCGAACGCATCCGTCAGATCGAAGCCAAGGCGCTCAGAAAGTTGAGGCATCCAAGCAGGTCGGAACAGTTGAGGACGTTCCTAGATTAGCAGCTTGATGCAAAACTACTGCGCGGCCCATCTCCTTTGTCGCGTGCTCGCTCGACGTTCGCCTATCTACCTGATATGTCTCGCGTCTCGCTCCGCGTCTTCGCGGAGCCGGGCCTGCTCGTAACGTTATGCATCAAGCTGTTAGATCAGAATAATTTGAATAAGCTTCGTAGATATTTTATTCGCAGCTGAACTCTTTAATTATTGTCCATTTCTCACTTGTTACTTTTTACTTTAAACTTGTAACTGTTTTTTTAGGGCCTGT
>JAENIZ010000114.1 GCA_016844485.1 Gammaproteobacteria bacterium
ATCGGTACAATCAATTTATGTATTTTTCCAGCCGGAGTTTTGTGTAGAGATTCGATATCACTGACAGAATGCGTGTTTAGTAATGCATTCAGTTCAGGGATGTTCTGTTTTCCGGTATTGTCAGGACGATCGGCGATCACAATGTGACTGTAATCCAGCAATGATTTCCAGCGGCGCCATGTATGTAGTGTGTTAAAGGCATCCAACCCCAGCAGCAGGCAGACAGGTCTATTGCCCACCCAGTCACGTGTGGCACTTAGCGTATCAATTGTATAAGTCACATCATTTTTGTTCAGTTCACAATCATCAATGATTAATCCTGGTATGCCTTCTATTGCAATTTCCAGCATGGCCAGTCGTTGTCCGGGGCTGGCATGAGGTAAATGTCGATGTGGTGGCGTATGCAGTGGCATCAAACGAACTTCTGCCAGATCAAGTCGTTCATAGCATTCCATTGCCAGGCGCAGATGCCCGTGATGTACTGGATCGAATGTGCCGCCCAGAATTCCGATGGGCTTCATGAATAGAGTGAAAAGTGAAGGGTGAAGAGTGAAAAGTGGATTGACATTAATTCTTTTAAATTTGTACTTTTAACATTTCACTGCCGTATGTGGCCATCGCCAATGACAACATATTTTTGCGAGGTCAGTCCTTCAAGACCTACCGGGCCGCGCGCGTGAAATTTATCGGTACTGATACCGATCTCCGCCCCCAGGCCATACTCGTAACCATCGGCGAAACGGGTTGAGGCATTGACCATGACCGAACTGGAATCCACTTCCTTGAGAAAACGATTGGCCCGATCTTTATCTTCAGTCACAATGCTGTCGGTATGATGTGATCCATATGTTTCAATATGATCGATGGCCTGATCGAGATCATCGACAATGCGCAGAGACATAATCGGTGCAAGATATTCAGTCCTGTAATCTTCTTCGGTTGCGGATTTTATATAAGGAAGTATTTTACGGGACCTGTCACAGCCACGGATCTCGACGTTGGCCTGCTTGAACATCGGTCCCAGTTTTTCCAATGCCTGCTGCGCAATACCTTCGGCAACCAGCAGACATTCCATGGTGTTGCAGACCCCGTAGCGCTGCGTCTTGGCGTTATAGGCAACCTTGACGGCCTTATCCAGATCAGCGCGATCATCGATATAAACATGACAAATACCATCCAGGTGTTTGATGACCGGCATGCGCGCCTCGGCGCTCACCAGCTCAACGAGGCCTTTGCCGCCGCGCGGGACGACGATATCGACATATTCCGACATGTGTAGTAGTTCACTAACGGCCGCCCTGTCCGTGGTGTCAATCACCTGGACTGCATCGACAGGTAATCCTGCAGCATCCAGTCCCTCCCGCAGACATGTTGCTATTGCCTGGTTGGACTGCATGGCCTCCGAACCCCCGCGCAGGATAGTGGCATTACCTGATTTGATACAGAGAGCGGCGGCATCAGCAGTGACATTCGGTCTCGATTCGTAAATGATGCCGATTACACCAAGGGGGACACGCATCTGTCCTACTTTTATGCCGGTCGGGCGCTGTTTCAGTTCAGTGATCTTGCCGATGGGATCATCGAGCCCGGCAACTTGCTTCAAACCATCCGCCATCGCCTCTATCCGTTTTGTCGTGAGTTCCAGGCGATCCAGCATGGCCGCATCAAGACCATCTTTACCCGCGGCCTGCATGTCGTTTTGATTTGCTTTCAGCAGCGCGTCCTGTTTCGCAAGAATGATATCGGCGATCTTCAGGAGCGCATCGTTCTTTGTTTTTGTGTAGGCACGCGCCATGATTCGTGCGGCACTGCGCGCGCGCTTGCCGATCTCCTGCATGTAGTTTTTAAGATTCATGATGCTTCTGGCATGTTCAATCAGGAATATATGAATTCAGGTTTATTATGGGGTTGCCGGCGAGCGCCAATAGAAATGCCTGGAATAAATCCCAGACAATCACTCTATCTGAACTTTTTATTTTCCTGTCGATATGCACTGCAGTCCTGAGCAATGCATGCAACTCATCGGCCGTATGTTGACGTAATGTGGTTTTAACAGCATGTTGACGCCTGGCACCTTTGATATTTGATTTTCTGAACAGTTCATCCAGTGAGACGCCGGTTTTTGCAGCATAGGCCAGGGAACACAGGCGCCGGAATTCCCACATCAGGGCGCCATAAATAGCCATAGGTTCTATCCCTTCGTTCTGCAATCCTTTTAACATGCGCACAGTTTGTTTTGCATCACCGGTAAGCGCGGATTCAATTAATATAAATACATCAAAACGTGTACTGTCGGTAACGGCGGATAAAACTTCATCAACATCAATTTCATTTTTTTCTGTCAGCAGGCATAGCTTGTCTATTTCCTGACTGGCGGCCAGTAAATTGCCTTCCACACGGTCAGCGATTAGACGGGCAGCGGGGTTGCTGATTTGTTTGCCCTGTTTTTGCACGCGCCGCTGGATCCAGTCCGGCAAACGGGACGATTCGATTGGCCAGATTTCTATCGTGACCCCGGCATTATCCAGTGTCTTGTACCATTTGGTATCCTGTGTTTTCCTGTCGAGTCGATCCGCGGTAATGATCAGGACATTATCAGAAGGCGGCTGTTCAGCATATTTGATAAGCACATCGCCGCCTTCCTTGCCGGGCTTTTTGTCGCCCAGGCGTAATTCCAGCAATCGCCTGGAAGAGAAAAGTGAAAAATTGGCACTCACTTCAATTAATGAGTTCCAGTCAAATCCGTTAATCACATCCAGAACAATGCGTTCCTCAAAATTTTGTTTACGCGCATAACGGCGTATTTCATCCGCACATTCCATGACCTGAAGGGGTTCATCACCGCTGATGAGATAGATCGGGACTAGTCCTGAACGGGTGAGATTTGAGGAAAGTTGTCCGGCCCTAAGGCGCATGCAGATTTATTTGGCCACAGCTTGCAGTCGTCTCAACACATTTGATGCAGCATGTCTAACGATGTCATTATGAAGCACTTGTTCTTCTTCAAATTTTCCGAGCACAGCGCTTTCATCAAAGGTAAAGTCACGGAATGCGGTAATTGGTTCTGACTTTAAAATAGTATCGCCATTCGGACCGGTAATGGAAACATTGGCGCTATATGCAATTTCATATTCCTCAACCTTGCCTGTCTGGGGTGAAACAGACAAGATGCGACGTTCGAATGATTCATTACTGAGATTGATAATATATTTCGCGTCGGTTACAGAATTGACCGGGATCACATCGGCATTTTGCAATTGTATTTTAACTTCTCTCGCCAGGGCGCTGGCGCCGTTTGATTGCACATAGACCTGAGAGTGTTGCAGTGTTTCCAGATTAGAACCGCGTAACTGAAAACCGCAGGCACCGAGTCCGCATAAAAGCAGTAAAAATAGTCCAAGGCGTAAGGTCATTTACCTGTCCTGAAGATGATTATGGATGACTATGTTCTTAACTTTAAGGTATAGCCTATTATGCAACGACAATATTCACCAGTCGACCCGGTACCACAATGATTTTCTTTATATCCTTCCCAGCAGTGAAGCGTTTTACGTTTTCCTCAGCCAGGGCGGCCTGCTCAATCTGGGCCTGTTCTGCGGCTGCCGGGACTTTAATCTGGGCACGCAGCCTGCCATTGACCTGAACGACCATGTCAATTTCATCTGTGATAAGCGCCGCCGGATCAGGCTCGGGCCACGTGGCTATGAGGATATCTTCTCCGTAGCCGAATTCACGCCAGAGGTGGTCGCAGATATGGGGGGTAATCGGTGACATTAACCGGAGCAGAATCGAAAAACCTTCTGCAATCACAGGCGAGCCAAGTATTGGATACTGTGATTCATCCTGGACGGTGGAAATTCCTTCGACCTCATAAAGAAGATTGAAAATCTTCATACAAGCAGAAGCCACGGTGTTGAACTGATGCCGCTCAAGATCATAATTACCTTGTTTTAGCTGAATGTGAATTTCGTGGCGGATATCTTTGTTCTTTTTTGATAGTTTTGACCAGTCAGCTCTGAGATTTGGATCAATTTCTTCTTGATATTCGTCGGCAAAGGCCCAGAGTCGTTTGAGGAAACGATATGCGCCTTCAATACCTGCATCCGACCATTCCAATGTTTGCTCCGGTGGTGAGGCAAACATCATGAAGAGACGCGCCGTATCCGCTCCGTATTTTTCGATCAACGCCTGCGGATCAACGCCGTTGTTTTTGGACTTGGACATGGTGCCCATGCCGCCGGATTCCACAGGCTGGTTATCACTGATCAGAAAAGCGCCGAGTGGTTTGCCGCGCGCGTCGGTTTTTACTTCAACTTCCACGGGATTGTAATAGGTAATGCGGCCCTCCGCCGATTTGCGGAAAAAGATTTCATTCAACACCATGCCTTGTGTGAGCAGATTAGTGAACGGTTCATTGTAGTTAACGAGGCCTATATCCGCCGCTCCTGTGTGGCTGCTTTCAGCATCCATGCTTCCCGCAGCA
>JAENIZ010000027.1 GCA_016844485.1 Gammaproteobacteria bacterium
TGTACTGACATTCCCGATGTGGATTACGGTAAATTATCTCGGCTCACCTGATAACACTGTTATTCTGGCAAGTTACATCGGCAGCCTGCTCATGGCAGGAGGTTTCCTCGCCATCGGATCGTGCATATCGGGTCTGTCCAAGAGTCAGGTAATCGCCTTTGTCGTCAGCGTCGTTATATGTTTCCTGTTTTTATTAAGCGGATTCCCGCTGGTGCTGGATTTCTTCCGCGGCTGGGCGCCACAGGCCGTCGTTAACGCCATCGCTTCATTCAGTTTCCTGACACACTTTGAATCAATCAAAAAAGGCGTCATCGATATCCGCGACCTGATTTATTTTCTGGCGCTCATCTGTTTCTGGCTGTATGCCAATGTGGTCGTCATCGAAGCAAAGAAGGCAAGTTAGGAGACAGCGATGACGAACAGAAATATTATCTCCGGGACCGGCCTTCTTCTGGTTGCCTGTCTTTTCGTCGCCGGTATCATTCTGGTTAATGCAACCCTGACCGACTGGCGGCTTGATTTAACGGAAAACAAGCTGTTTACCCTGTCGGATGGCACGCTCAATATCATTCGCAACCTTGAAGAACCGATCACGATGGATTTTTATTTTTCCCAGAAGGCGCTTACCGGTTTCCCCGCCCTTACAAATTATGGCGTCCGGGTGCGTGACATGTTGCAGGAATACGCCACACATTCCAATGGTGAGCTTGAACTTAATATTATTGATCCGGAGACTTTCTCTGAAGATGAGGACCAGGCGGTTGCAAGCGGTTTACAGGGCATTGCTATCAACTCCGCCGGTGATCGCGCCTACGTCGGTCTGGTAGGCACAAATTCTACCGATGACGAAAAAATCATTCCTTTTTTCCAGTCTAACCGCGAAGCCGCGCTGGAATATGACATTACCAAGTTGATTTACAATCTGGCCAATCCCGAAAAACGCGTTATAGGCGTCATTACCACATTACCGATGTTTGGTAATAAAGAACCGCCACAACAAGCCCCCTGGACGATCATCAACGCGATGAATGAGTTTTTTGAGGTCAGGGATCTGGGTGTCCGTATTGACAAGATCGATACTGATGTTGATGTCCTTATGATCGTGCATCCAAAAAATCTGCAACCGTTAACTCTGTTCGCCATCGATCAATATGTATTACGTGGTGGCAAGGTCATGGTATTTGTTGATCCTATTGGTGAGGCAGACCGGACTCCGCCCAATCCCGAGAGCCCGGCGGCGATGCCCGATATTGATTCCGAACTGCCGGCACTGCTGGATAAATGGGGTGTGGAAGTGGCTACTGACAAGGTGGCGGGAGATATTAATGCGGCCATGCGAGTGCAAACACGTGGCCCCCGGGGACCGCAGGAAATCAGTTATCCCCCCTGGTTAAGACTTGCCGAAGAAAGTTTTAACAAGGAAGACTTCGCGTCCAGTGAACTCAATGTCATCCACATGGGGACAGCCGGGATCATCGAGAAAAAAGCTGATGCGAAAATTACGTTTACTCCGTTAATTTCTACAACCAAACAATCCATGAAACTGGATCGGGATTTTCTTCTGATACAACGTGATCCCAATGTAATCCTTGAAAATTTTAAATCTGAAGAAAAAAATCAATCGCTCGCTGCGCGCATACAAGGCCACGTGCAGACCGCCTTTCCTGATGGAAAGCCCGTCGAAGAAAAAGAGGGGGAAGAAGTTAAAGAATCTCCGGACACGTCAGATATCGTCAAAGAGGGTGATATCAATGTCATCGTGGTGGCTGATACGGATATCCTGAGCGATCTGTTCTGGATCAGGACACAATCTTTCTTCGGCACGGATCTGCCGCAACCCATCGCCGATAACGGCAACTTTGTAATAAATTCGCTTGAGAATCTTTCCGGCAGCAATGACCTGATTAACCTGAGAAGCCGGGGAGAATTTACGCGCCCATTTGAACGTGTCGAAACCATCAGGCGGGATGCGGAACTGAAATTCCGTGAACGTGAACAGGAGCTACAGGCAAAAGTAAAAGAGACGGAAGGAAAGATTAAGCAACTCCAGCAGGAACAGGGGAATGACACCAGTTTGATACTGACGCCGGAACAGACGAAGGAGATCGAAAAATTCCGTCAGGTGCGGCTGAATACCAGAAAAGAACTGCGCGCGGTTCAACACGAACTTCAGAAGAACATCGAAAACCTCGGGATAAAAATGCGCATCATCAATATCGGTCTGATCCCCCTGCTTATCATATTGATTGCCATTGGTACCGGTATATATCAAGTAAACAGACGACCATAATCAATTATTGAGTATTGGTATGAAACAGAAAAAATTGCTCATACTCTCTATTATCACTGTTGCAGTCATCCTGGCCGCCGGTATTACGTCCAAACTACGCGCACCCCAAATCACGAAAAGCAAGGATATTCTGTTCCCTGAACTTGTCAGCCAGATCAATGATGTAACCACAATTGATATCAAAGGTAATCAGCGATCTGTTTTGTTACGTCAGAAAGACAGCATCTGGGTTATTGAGAATAGTGACAACTATCCTGCCTTGTTCAATAAGGTTAAAGAAACTGTCATTAACCTGTCTGAACTCAGGATAGTGGATGATAAAACAGACAATCCTGAACTCTATTCACGACTCGGTGTTGAAGGCCCGGAAGTAACTGGAACCACATCACTGCTGGTCACGTTAAAGAATAAATCAAATCAGGAAATTGCCGCGATTATCGTTGGTTCCCAAAGACAATCCTCCGGCAGCAAACCGGGGCTTTATGTCCGCAAGTCAAATGATACCAGGACGCTGCTGGTCGAAGGGACTCTTGATGTTACTGACCATAAAGAGAACTGGTTTCATCGATATCTCTTTGACATTTCCTCAACCCGCGTGCGCGAGGTACAGATTGCCCATCCTGATAACAGTAAATTAACTATTTATAAGAAAGATAAAGGGCAGGCCGATTTCGAACAAAAGGATATTCCTGATGTGAAAAAAACCGCCTCCAAGATAATTCTGAACAGGATTGGAACGGGACTGGAGGAAATGCGTGCTGACGATGTCAGGGCCCTGGAACAGTTTGAGTTTCCTGATGACACCATAGTCACAACGGTGACTACCTTTGATGGACTGAAGACGACGGTAAAATGCGCAAAGATTGATGGCAGGACGTATGCACACTTCGAATTCGACTTTGATCCCGCATTGGTCGCTGCACAGCAGGAATCCACGGAACCCCCCCTGGAAGAAAAACCGGCAACAGACCAGATCGATGTACGGCAGGAAGCGCAGACATTGAAGGACACTTTATCAAACTGGGTATATGTAATACCGGATTTCAAGTATGAAGCCCTGACTATAAACGTTAACACTATCACCAATCCGTTTCCTTCAGAGGATGGGAATGACGCACTTGATGCTGCACTAAAGGGCATGGGTATTCCTGATATCGGTCAATAAGGTTTTGCCGCCCTGACCAGCCCCTTCCCCGACAGCATTTTTCTTACCCTTAAACAGCTATCAAGATATACTTTCCCGGCATTGACTTTGCATGGGGAATTGCTTGTGGCACGCAGAAAAAAACCGGGATTACTGACCTTCCAGGACCTGATATTCAAATTACAGGAGTTCTGGGGTTCGCGGGGTTGCGTTATTGAGCAACCTTACGATATGGAAATGGGCGCCGGGACCTTCCATCCGTCAACCTTTCTGAGGGCCATCGGTCCGGAACCCTGGTATGCCGCTTACGTGCAACCCGTCCGTCGCCCCAAAGATGGGCGTTACGGGGACAACCCGAACCGGCTGCAACGCTATTACCAGTTCCAGGTGACGCTTAAACCTTCGCCTGATGATATTCAGGATCAATATCTCGATTCGCTAAAGGCGCTCGGCGTCGATCCACTGAAACACGACATCCGTTTTGTCGAGGACAATTGGGAATCACCAACACTCGGTGCCTGGGGACTGGGCTGGGAAGTCTGGCTCGACGGTATGGAGATCAGCCAGTTTACCTATTTTCAGCAGGTCGGTGGCCTTGACTGTAAACCGGTCGCTGGCGAGATCACTTACGGTCTCGAACGTATTGCGATGTACCTGCAGGATACCGACAGTGTGTTCAACCTCATCTGGAGTGAAACACCGGCTGGCAAAATAACTTACGGTGACATTTATCACCAAAACGAGCAGGAACAATCAAAATATAACTTCGAACAGGCGGACACAAAAAGCCTGTCTGAATGGTTCGATACCTGCGAGCGTGAATGCAAGCGTTTGCTGGAAAACAATCTGCCATTGCCGGCCTTCGAACAGATGCTCAAGTGCTCGCACAGTTTCAATCTGCTTGATGCACGCCGTGCGATCTCTGTTACCGAGCGCCAACGTTATATTCTGCGCGTTAGAACACTCGCACGTGCAATAGCTGAAGCGTATCTGAAGAACCGCGAAGAATTAGGTTTCCCATTGCTCAAGAGTAAAAATAAATGAGCGCGGATTTTCTGGTTGAGATCGGTACCGAAGAACTGCCACCGAAATCACTTAAAGAACTGGCACAGAATTTTGCCGATGGCGTGCAACATGGTTTAGATGCCGCTGTACTAAATCATGGTGATATTCATTGGTATGCGACACCGCGACGATTGGCTGTGTATGTTGAACGCCTGGCACGCGCACAGAAAGATCGTAAGATCGAAAAGCGCGGGCCCGCATTTTCCGCAGCTTACGATAACAACGGTAAACCTACCAAGGCCGCCAATGGTTTTGCTGAATCTTGTGGCGTAAACGTGAATGAATTGCAAGTCCTGGAAAATGACAAAGGCAAATGGGTAATCGCCCGTTTTACTGAGCACGGTCGTTCTGCTGTTGAGATTATTCCTGAGATTGTCAGTAGCGCTTTGCAAAAATTGCCAATCCCAAGGCGCATGCGTTGGGGCGAAGGTGACGTGGAATTTGTGCGTCCGGTGCACTGGGTTGTACTGCTGCATGGAAATGATGTCATTGAAACAGAAATTCTCGGTGTGCGTTCAGATCGGAAAACATACGGTCATCGTTTTCATCACCCTCGGCCCATTACCTTACGTACACCCGGAGAATATCTCAAGAAACTGGAGAAAGGTTACGTCATAGCAGATTTCCAACAACGATGTGACTGGATCGTAGAAAAAGTCAATGAAACAGCGGAAACCATAGGCGGTAAAGCGCTCATTGAGCCAGAATTGCTTGACGAGGTCACTGCCCTGGTGGAATGGCCACAAGCTATTGCCGGACACTTTCCCGCAGAATTGGTTGATGAACTACCGCGCGAAGTTTTGATTGCAGTGCTGACCAATCAGCAACGGTATTTCCCAATGATGAAGGCCAGTGGTGATTTGCTACCGCATTTCATAACAGTAAGTAACATCAAGAGTAGCCAACCAGGTGTGTTGCAAGTTGGAAACGAAAAAGTCATCATGCCTCGCTTAAGAGATGCGGAGTTCTTCTGGAAACGCGATCGGAGTCGATCTCTTGTAAAATATCGCGAGGAACTGAAAGGTGTAATTTTCCAGAAGGAACTTGGTTCAGTTTACAGCAGAACTGAACGGTTGGCGCGACTCAGTGTAGAAATTGCAGGAATACTCAAATTCAGCGTGGAACACGCCAGACGCGCCGGTGAATTGAGCAAATGTGATCTGGTGACAGAAATGGTGGGCGAATTTCCTGCATTGCAGGGGATTATGGGTTTTTATTATGCTAAGTACCATCACCAAGAGCCTGAACCTGTTGCAATAGCACTTAGAGAGCAATACCTGCCGCGCTATTCCGGCGATGGATTGCCCACATCTGATATCGGCCAGGTTCTCGCAATTAGTGATAAGCTCGACACACTTGTCGGAATATTCGGCATCGGTGAATCGCCGACAGGAGAAAAGGATCCCTTTGGTCTGCGTCGCGCTGCACTTGGAGTTATACGTATCCTTATTGAGAAATCGTTGCCGCTTGATATCGTAGAACTCTTCGAGGCTGCAAGAAGTGGTTTTGCGGTTCAGTTATCGGCTGACATTGATATGAATCTACACGCATTCTTCATGGATCGTTTGCGCCCTTATCTCCGCGAGCGCGGTTATGCGCCAGATGAGATTGATGCAGTACTCGCGCTCAACCCCCGACGCCTGGACCATGTGTTGGCGCGACTCGATGCAGTCAAGAAATTTCGCGCACTGCCCGAGGGTATGGCCCTTGCTGCAGCTAACAAGCGTATACATAATATCTTGCGGCAGGCGGGTAACGGTGACGCCGAGGCAATTACACCGGCAATTAATGGTTCATTACTTTTAGAAGATGCTGAAAAAAATCTCGCGCGACAACTGGGTGATATTGCCATGAAGGTGCATCCTCTTACCGCCGCAGGAAACTATGCAGCAGCGCTCAAAGAACTTTCCCGTTTACGCGATGCTATAGATACTTTTTTTGATAAAGTGATGGTGATGGTTGAGGACGAAAAACTTCGCACTGCACGGTTGCAATTACTCGCCGAAATACGCCGCGAATTCCAGCAGATTGCTGATGTTTCACGGTTACAAGGATAATATTGCATGAAACTCATACTTCTTGATCGCGACGGTGTAATTAATCATGACTCGGATGATTTCATTAAATCTGCACAGGAATGGAATGCAATTCCGGGAAGTCTTGAGGCCATAGCCCGTCTATGCCACAACGGATATCATGTCATTATTGTCAGCAACCAGCCGGGACTGGCGCGTAAAAAATTTGATATCATCGCCTTGAGTGAAATTCATCGTAAGATGATCGATCACCTGGCACAGTACGGCGGCACCATTGATGCCATATTTTTCTGCCCACATGGACCCAGGCAGGAGTGCGAATGCCGCAAACCCAAACCAGGTTTGTTAAAGACCATCTCAAATCGCCTGCGTATTTCTCTTGTGGATGTCCCGTTCGTCGGCGATAAACTCAGCGATATTGATGCTGCACGTGCCGTCGGTGCGAGCCCCATCCTGGTACGTACTGGAAAAGGACAGGCGCTGGTTGATGCCCATCAGGTACCCAAAAATGTCTTTATTTATGATGACCTGGCTGCCGTGGCCGATGACCTGATCTCGGCAAAATAGATTATGCTGCTGTTGAGGTCTCTCCTGTTTTACCTGGGACTGTCCATTACGACAATTATTACTTCCCCGGTTTGCGTCCTGATCTATCCACTGCCATTCAAGTTACGTTACTATTTCGTCACACGCTGGACCTTGTTTAATTTATGGTGGCTGAAAATTACCTGCGGTTTGAAACATACGATTACCGGCCTTGAAAACATCCCGAAAGGACCCGCCATCGTCATGTGCAAGCACCAATCCGCATGGGAAACGTTGGCATTGCAGATCATCTTTCCCCCACAGGCATGGATATTAAAGCGCGAACTGCTCTGGATCCCGATCTATGGTTGGGGACTTGCGTCGATGGATCCCATCTCTATTGACCGAGGTTCCGCAATTAAATCAGTCCGCCAAATCGTCAATCAGGGTTGTCAACGGCTGGCAAATGGGATCTGGGTAGTAATCTTTCCCGAGGGCACAAGGGTCGCACCGGGCGAGAAGAGAAAATACCTGCCGGGCGGTGGCTTACTGGCGGAAAAATCCGGTGTTCCCATCGTTCCGGTCGTTCATAATGCCGGCTTCTTCTGGCCGCGCAACAGCATTATTAAAAAACCAGGCACCATAACTATGGTCATTGGCCCGGTTATTCAAACAACCGGCAAGTCTGCCAATGAAATTATGGCTGAGGTTGAGGCATGGATTGAAAGCATGATCGAACAACTTCCGGCGCCTGCGACTGTTCAATAAATGTGATCCGCAGTACCATGTTGAACTGAAGAAGAATTTACGGGAGGACTCAGATGATACTCACCACGCTGGAATATGTTCCCGGTAAAAACATTACCAAACACCTCGGCCTGGTACAGGGCAGCACGGTGCGTTCCAAACACGTTGGGCGTGACATCATGGCAGGTGTTAAGAACATCTTCGGTGGAGAACTCACGGGTTATACGGAACTGCTGAACGAATCGAGGGAAGAGGCCACGGAGCGCATGACGGCACAGGCCAAATCAATCGGCGCTAATGCGATTTTGAATATCCGTTTCTCAACCTCAAATATCGCCCAGGGCGCCTCCGAACTTTATGCCTATGGCACAGCCGTGGTACTGGAATAATCCATGGTTGATCTAATCATCTTTGTTGTCCTGCTGATAGTTGGCTACGTGTTCGGGCAGGCGATTGACCAAACTCACTATCGTTCTATCCGTAAACGCGAATCTTTATTGCGCAATATCCCGCTTATCGCCAGCAGGAAACTGCCCGCCTCCTTTGAGCCCTGCAAGACTGAACTGGTAACAGGCAATGTTGTTATCTCCGTTGATTTCTACAAGAAATTCGTAGCCGGGTTGCGTAATCTTGTGGGCGGCCGGGTCAGAAGTTACGAAAGTCTGATTGACCGGGCACGCCGGGAAGCACTGCTGCGCATGACAGAAAAAGCAAAAGCCCTGGGCGCTAATTACGTCTTCAATGTCAAGATGGAGACGAGTTCAATTCCGAGCGGACGCGGCGATGGTGTCAGCGCAGTTGACGTCCTGGCTTACGGAACCGCGGTGATACTGGAACGACAGGCGCCACTGATCCAAAAGGTGGAAGCCCCCTCACCTGGCATGATGAATCTACGCCCAAGATGATCCACAATAATTAAATATATTTTTCCGATTACATCAGGAGATATATATCCATGGGTAAGACCATCGGTGGATTGACGTTTATCGGCGGTTGTTTGATTATCCGCTCCCTGTTTTCTCCTTCACCCAATGTTTATTATCTGGCAACTGGCTCATTGTTTCTGATCGCCGCCCTGGTCTTGTTCCTTAAAGAGCTTAAAAAAATCTAACCGGACACATTGATGCATTTAACCCAAGGCAACGGATAAATGGAATATTCGAATCCCGAAATTCCTGAAGGGATCAATGTCACCAAAGAACATCCACTGAAGGAATTTGCGATTCTGACGGTTGGTATCCTCGGGGTCATTGCGCTTGCCGTTGTCACCCTAAGTGTACTTGCAGAAAGACTGGCAGTCCTTGTGCCTTTCTCCGTTGAACAGGAACTCGGAACCGGCATACCCATTGATACCGATACCGATAATGAAATCAGCGCTTATCTGCAAGGGATTTCTGATCAGCTCGCACAACATCTGGAATTGCCTGAGGATATGACCTTCACCATTCATTATTCGGAAGAACCAATAGAAAATGCCTTCGCCACCGTTGGCGGACATATTTTTATCTATCAAGGGCTGCTGGAACTATTACCCAATGAAAATGCCCTGACTATGGTCATCGCCCATGAGATGGCGCATGTTTACCATCGCCATCCCATTATCGCGCTGGGCCGCGGTGTGGTCATCGGTCTGTTATTATCAGCAATTTCGGGCCTCAGCGGCGATTATTTTGTCGGTCAGGTTGTCAATAACGCCGGTGTGATTACCCTGCTGACCTTTAACCGCGACCAGGAACGTGAAGCCGACACTACTGCGCTCACCATGATTGCAACCCATTACGGGCATGTTGCCGGCGCGGATGAATTATTCAAAGTCATGATCAAATTGCAGGAAAAAAACTCAATCAACGTACCATTGTTTCTCAGCACCCATCCCTTGAGTAAAGAGAGGATAGACAACGTCCATCAATTTGCGACAGAAAATAATTGGGCGCCTTCTGGGGAAATTTCTGCGATGCCGTCATTTATTCAGAAACAGCCGGCCCCCGATAGCCCGGATTAACGCGAGATACGCTCAGCGGCCGATATGGTGTTTGCAACCAGCATGGCAATGGTCATTGGCCCCACCCCGCCGGGCACCGGCGTAATATATCCCGCTTTTTCTTTTACGCCCTGAAAGTCTACGTCACCTGCCAGACTGCCATCATCCAGCCGATTAATCCCGACATCGATCACCACAGCTCCGTCCTTGATCATGTTTGCAGTAATCAATTTCGGTTTGCCCGCGGCCACAATCAATATATCAGCCTGTAATGTGTGCTGCTTCAGATCCCTGGTCTTCGACGTACAGATACTGACCGTGGCATTTTTCTGTAACAACATGAGCGCCATGGGTTTGCCAACAATATTGCTTCTGCCAACCACAATCGCATGCTGGCCTTCGACAGGAATATTCATATGTTCCAGTAAACACATCACCCCGTAGGGTGTGCAGGGAGGGAATACCTGGTTCCCCGTCACCAGCGCCCCGAGGTTGTATAAATGCAAACCATCGACATCTTTTTCGACAGAGATGGCCTCTATTATTTTATTGGCGTCAATATGTTTCGGTAACGGCAACTGAACAAGAATGCCATGAATTTTGGGATTTGAATTCAGCTCCTCAACCTGCCTCAACACCATTTCTTCAGTGACATCTTCAGGCATGTCGTGAACCTCGGAATGCAGGCCCACTTCGTGACACGCCTTGATCTTGTTACGTACATACATACTCGATGCCGGATTGTCACCGACAATAACAACGGCAAGCCCCGGTAAAATGCCACGCACTTTTAATTTATCTGCCCGGTGTTTCCACTCCTCACGCACTGCTTTTGCTATTGCAACACCGTCAATAATCTTTGCGCTCATGAAATTCTCTCTTCAGGATGTTTTCTTCTTGTTTGCATAAACGGCTGAACCAATAACCACATGATATCAATTGCGCTCGAGTCACGGAATTCCTCAAGGCCAATGGTCATCCCCAGGTGTCCGGCCTGTGGTTGCGCCCGGTAGGTACCGAATACCCTGTCCCACCAGGGCAGGTTGAAACCATAATTACTGTCCGTCTCCGTCCTGATCACCGAGTGATGTACACGATGCATATCCGGCGTCACGATGAAACAGCGCAATTTCCGATCCAGCGATTCAGGGCTATACACATTACTATGATTGAACAGGGATGTAGAACTCAGCAAAATTTCAA
>JAENIZ010000028.1 GCA_016844485.1 Gammaproteobacteria bacterium
CAGTATTAAGGAAAACATCCGGCAGATCGGGGTGTCCCGGGCCGAAGGCACGGGTCGCTCCTTTACGGTGAACATACAGGGATCGGCTTTGACCATTAATAACATAATTTTCAAGCTTGCAGGTATTATGAGAGACATCATAGAGCAGATCGAGTTGCGCATCCGGCAGGATGCGCCTGAACACATTTCTGGTTAAGTGCGTGATGATCTGCCGGTTCGCCAGTGCACAATTGATCGCCCCGCGCATCGCACCCAGGTAGCTTTGACCTATCGGTGATTTAATCGGTGCACAGGCCAGTTCACGATCAGGCAATTTGATCCCGAATTCACCCGCAGTCATCACCATACGTTTCAGGAATTCAGTCCCGATTTGATGCCCTAGTCCGCGTGAACCACAATGGATACTCACGACAATATCTTTTTCCCTGATATCAAATACAGCTGCGGTTTTGGCATCATAAATTTCTGCAACTTCCTGTACCTCGAGATAGTGATTTCCGGACCCAAGTGTTCCCATCTCAAGCCGCTGTCTTTTTTTGGCATGTTGGGAAATCTCCGCGGGCGATGCACCAGTCATACAACCGTGTTCTTCAATCCGTTCCAGATCTGCTGGCGTCCCGAAACCATTTTCAACCGCCCATCTGGCTCCACCGCGGAGCATTGCGTCCATGCCAGCTTCATCCAGACTGATACGTCCGGTACTGCCAACACCAACGGGTATTTCACTATAAAGCGCGTCAGCGAGTTGCGTTTTTACGGCTTCGATATCATGCCGTGTGAGTCCCGTGCGCAGTGTCCTTACACCGCATGAAATATCAAACCCGACACCTCCCGCAGAAACAACTCCACCCGCGTCAGCATCGAAGGCAGCCACACCACCGATAGGAAAACCGTAACCCCAGTGGGCGTCCGGCATGACACAGGCAGTACCAACAATGCCTGGCAACCGGCTGACATTGGCGGCCTGTTCATACACCTTATCATCCATTGCCAGGATAAGATCTTCATCTGCATAGATGACAACGGGCACATGCATATCGCCTTTCGGTTCAATACACCAGGAAAATTCTGAAACACGTGTCAGCCGATGGATATCCATTATACGTCTACCACACACTGGGCCACCCACCGTCCATTTTCGCATCGGTAAACCTTGAGTTCAGTATAGGTTGCGCCTTTGATTTCAACGGCTGGCTGGTGGCGTATTCGATCGATTCCTTCTCCCCAGGCAGTGGCTGTTAAAATCAGGCCATCAATGTGTACCTCAAATTTACTGAATAACATCCGGTTGACCGCCATCTCATAGATCACTGCATTCAGCCAGTCAACAAACAACAACTCGTGATCCGGCGCTTCACATTGAATCCGTATCTGGTTCAGTGATTTTACATTTTTGACTTCGCAGATCGCTGCGGTTAATGCAACAGCCGCCTGTTCATATGCGGAGGCCAGGGAATCACCATAACCCCTTATCCCGAGATCCGCGTCATGCGCAAAATGTTGCCAGCCTACGCTTTTAGTATTACTTTCTGCGCAACCATTCAACATGAAGTATGAAACATCTTTCTGAATTCATGAATTAAAGGCAAGTCGTTTTTTTTAACTTATAATACCAGATATTCCCTTATTGAAACTTCATCCACCAGAACCAGGTTTTTATCAATTTCTTTCGCAATTGATTTGCGGGCTTCCCTGGTAAGATTTTTGCGCAGCAGTCCGAGGAAATCAGGTGCTGCGATCAAGACAAGGTTAATGCTGATCTAATAAAAACGAAATCTTGGCATTGATGCGATAACTTGTGATTACATCTTTTTCCACTTTTGCTTCAAAGTTTTCTATATAAATTGATTTTATGTTTCTGACAGTCTTGCTTGCCTGTTTAATCGCTTTTTTTGCGGCGTCTTCCCAACTCTTATCAGACTGGGCGAGAACTTCAATTACTTTTAATGTGCCTGACATATCTGTTTCCCTCACTGGATATTACAGTTTCAATAATGTCCGCTTTTCACAAGCTTGAAACACATATGCAAGACATCAGGCAACTGCACTTTTATGTTGTCTTGGATGTTTTTCCGTTTTTTTCTCTTCCTTAGTTGCGGGCTCCTTAAATAGAGGCAGAATACGATATAATTCCTCGGATTGATTGAAGCAATCCATGAATTCACGCTGCGTCTTTGATAAGGTTTCAAGGAACTGACGCAAATCTTCCGAGAATTTAGCGGAGTATTCGGTCACCAAACCCGATTCTGCGGCAAGCAAATCCGTTAAACTCTTTGCTGCTGATATGCGCTGAAAGTGTGCATTGAGACATTCCTGCCACAGATTGGCAAAATGGAGTTGTAATTCAGCAACGTCTTGCCATGCCTGGGACTGGATTTGGTAGTACTTGTTAATGGCATCATAGGTAGTGCCATAAAATTCACCGCTTTTGCATTCGTCCTTCATTTTAATCTCCTCTTCAAGTTAAAACACATAACTTAATTAAGTATTCTCCTTGGAATTATTAGTTTAATTATAGGCAATTTCAGAAGCAAAAAAACTGATCTGGATCAATAAAAGTAACTTAAAACATCTATATTATGTTAACGTATTGCAGCATTACGTAGAGTTATTGCGTGCAAACACAATGGTAAAAATTTAGTAAATCAGTTGACACAAATATTCAGTTTGCATGACAGATCTTAATAGTAGATAGGTCATTGATATTTAAAAATTTCTATAGGGGTATTTAAATGACAGTAGGAAGAGTATGCAACCGTCCCGTTATAACAGCAGAAGAGAATTGCAGCGTGGCCGATGCGGCAAAGCTCATGCGTCAGTATCACGTTGGCAGTCTGGTGATCGTTTCTAAAAACAAAGATGGTGTGGTGCCCGTTGGGATTATTACCGACAGGGATTTAGTGACAGAAATCCTTGCTGAGGACGTCCATGTCAACACCATAACCCTTGAAGATATCATGACCCGATCCCCGCTTATCGCCAGAGAAGATGATGATGTATTCCAAACGATGGATATGATGCGTATAAAAGGTGTGCGCAGGATTCCGGTAGTGGATACGCATGGTTTGCTCGTTGGTATATTTACATTTGATGACATGCTTAAAATTTTCTTTAATGAAATGGGCAAGTGGGCATCGTTTATTTACCGCGAGAAAATGCAGGAAAAGCAAAGACGTCCGTCCCACAATAGTTGACCATGCGGAAAACGAGTTTCTATCCAAATCTGGAAAATATGCTGGCCGACATCGAAGCAGAGGCCCGGGAGACAGCGATATATACAGGCCGACGCACATTTAGCAAGGAAGTGATGGCGGCATTTACCAGGGTGCCGCGTCATGAATTTGTCCCCGACGACCTGAAACGCCAGGCCTATATAAATAGCCCGCTGCCTATTGGGCATGGTCAGACCATTTCGCAACCCTATATCGTTGCCTTGATGACCGATCTCCTGGATATTGGAAATAAAGATGCGGTAGTCCTGGAAGTCGGAACTGGCTGTGGTTATCAGACTGCAATACTCGCGGAGATCGCAAGGCAGGTTTACAGTATTGAAATAATCAAAGAGTTGGCGGAGCAGGCAGATCGGCGCATGAAAGATCTGGATTACACCAACGTAAAGATCAAAGCTGGTGATGGATATCTCGGCTGGCCAGAGCATGCGCCATTTGACGGAATCCTTGTCACCGCAGCAGCTCCGGAGGTGCCAATGGCGCTGATTGAACAACTTAAACCAGGCGGTCGGCTGGTGATACCGGTAGGCGCCCTCTTTATGACACAAAACCTGATGCTCATCAGAAAAAACGACGATGCCTCTGTGACCCAACAGGCTATCATCCCTGTATCATTTGTACCCTTCAGACGAAGTTTGCAGAGTGCCACCATATAATTGATTTTAGAGTGTAATGTGTTTATTTTTTAAATTACTATTGCTCGATATTTTTTCATTGATTTGCTGCAACATGGCCGGCAAATCCAATTGGCCGGATGTATCTACAACAATTCGATCATGGATCTCCGTCAAATCCAGTGGCTCCCGGGCAATGATTTGAGAATCCAGCACGTTTAAATCCGCTTCTGAAGCGTCGAACTCACCATGCAACCGTTTTTCGATACGCTCACGCAATTCTTTTTCATCCGCCTGAAAATCCAGAATCACAAATGGCACCTCATGTTCTAATGCAATATTGCGAAACATTCTCCGTTGAGAGGTGTGCAAAAACGTAGCATCGGCTATGACCGGATAGCCTGCATTGAGAATAAGTTTTGCCAACGTACCAAGCCGCCCATAAGTCTGTGCTGTATCTTCCCCGGAATATATACCTGAACCCAGTGAGGATGCGGTTCTTGCACCGGCCTTCAGGTTATGCAGGCGTTTCCGTTCCACATCCGATCTGATCCGTATCGCGCCCAGGTTTTCCAGCAATGGCTGGCTCCATGTCGTTTTGCCGCTACCGGATAAACCGTGTGTAATAATCAACGCTATTCGGACAGGCAGACTATAGTCATACGCAAGATCAAGATAGCCGCGGTACTTGTCGATCTCCTTATCCCGTGCAGATTGGGTCAGATCGGATTGGTTGAGGCGTATGCAGGCCACTTTGCATCGTACCAGGGCGCGGTATATGCAATAAAAACGCAACAATGACAGTCCCCCGTAATCGCCTCCTGTCTGAAGATAGGCATTCAAAAAGCGCTGTGCCAATGCCGGTTGTTTGCGCGCGTGAAGATCCATAATCAGGAATGCCGCCTCACTCATGACATCTATCCATCTTAACTCCTGCGAAAAATCGATACAGTCGAATATCACCAATTTACCGTTATGCAATGCAATATTGCCCAAATGCAGATCGCCATGGCACTCTTTGACGCATCCCTCATATTTGCGTTCTTTGAATAACTGATCGAAACGCTCCAGGGCGTTTATCGTCCATGCCTCGAGTTGGTTAAGCCGATCACTGTATTTATCGTCTCCCTGAATTACCGGTCTGATTTGAGAAAAATTTGCGAGTACCTGCTCCCTTATACAATCTGGCGATCCAAAACGGTCTGCCGCTGGAGCGGTTACGGCGGATTCATGAAATGCCACGAGTTGCATTGCCAACTCATCAATATGAGAGTCTGCAAGACGTCCGGCGTCCAATACCCGGTTCAATTCGGCCCCTTTGGGAAATTGAACCATTTTCACTGCGTATTCAATGGCGGGATCATGACCGCCAAGGGTCGGATGTCGTTCGGAACCGGTGACGGGGATAACATCAATATAAAGTTCCGGTGCAAGGCGCCGGTTTAGACGCAATTCTTCTTCACAATAGAATCTTCTCTGCTCCAATGTGCTGAAATCCAGGAATCCAAGATTCAATGGTTTTTTAAACTTATAAGCGTAGGGGCCGGTTAACAGGACGTATGAAATATGAGTTTCTACAAGTTCGAATTTATCTACAGGATGATCGAACTCTGCATGGTCCTGAATTGCTTGAATTAAATCATAAAGACGATCATCATGAGTTGCTTTTGTCATATCGATTGCCTTCAGTGATGCTATAAATGATTGATTTCCAGATTGTATGGCTTTAAATAGCGAATTTACCAAAAAGTCTTATTGATGTAGATCAAATCAATGACATTTCAGATGTGTATCAATATATATCAGGCAAGTATCCACAAATGATAGTGATAGAACAAAATGTATAAGGAGAGACTTTTATGTCTGGGACTTGGATAGTAGTAGCAGAGAATAGCAGGGCCAGAATTTTCGCAATGAACAAAAAGGGGGCGCCATTACGGTAACTAGCGGATTTGGTCCATCCTGAAGGCCGAGCACACGGGCGTGAGTTGTCATCTGACCGCCCGGGGCGCACCTTTGACAGCAAAGGCCGTGGGCGTCATGCTAAAGAGGCTAATGTCAATGTCAGACAACAAGAAGCAATAAATTTTGCAAAGAAAATTGCAGAATATGTGGAATCTGCACGTACCCATAAGGGCTTCGATAAATTAATCCTCATCGCTGCTCCTGAGTTCCTGGGGATATTAAGAAAAAATCTCAGTGCCGCCACGAAGCAACGAATAACAAGAGAGATAAATAAGAATATTGTGCAGCAGGATAATGAATCGATCCGTAAACACCTGACATGAACCAATAGCAACTTGTCCATAATACTGTAAAATGAATGACTCAAAACTGATATATTAACCCCACTTGCCCCTTTTGTTACCTTTTGTTGCCTTACCATTTCTATAGTAATTGCGAGTTATTGTCGCGGTTTCCGCTGGTGCCTGATTCAGACTTATCGAAGCTCGATATGGCCGCACCGCCAGGAAAGTAACATTAATCCAGATCAATTTATCTTGATGAAATATTCTATAGGCTATAATTAATAGTAGTTGGTAAGCGTTTATTCAACCCTCTAAAGGGGACAGACAATGCCTGTAAAAAGACTAAAAGACTTTCTCGACAATGAGAACGTGAAATATGCCACGATCCAGCATTCGCGTGCCTATACGGTACAGCAAACAGCAGAATATGCACATATTTCAGGCAAGGAACTGGCCAAAACAGTCATGGTTAAAATTGATGGGGAAATAGCCATGGCGGTACTACCGGCCCCTGAGCATGTAGATCTGAATCTACTAAAAGGCGCGGCGAACGCACATACCGTTGAAATCGCCGGAGAACAGGAATTCAAAGACCTGTTCCCACAATGTGAAATCGGCGCCATGCCACCATTTGGCAATATCTATGGCATGGATGTTTACGTTGAAGAGGCCTTGACGAAAGATGAGATGATTGCCTTTAAAGCCGGATCCCATGTCGAGCTGATTGAATTAGCCTATAAGGATTTTGAACGTCTTGTCAAACCAAGAATCGTGAGGTTATCTACCAAGTATTCTGTGGCGACAGCTTAAACTATCTCTATCGTGATTCATGTTGGTGATAACGTGAAGAAAATTCAAACTCTGAATTTCATACACAATGATATAGGACAAGATAGAAATATCCTGTCGTTACCTGATACTGCGTTTAATACATTTCACATGGTGACTAAATTTGACCAATGGCTGGCACGAAAATTACTGGTTGAAATTGGCAATCCTCCCGTTTCCATTAAATTATGGAACAATGAAGAAATCATTTGTTCAACATTAAACCCGGTCACCAGAATAAAAATAAAGGACCGATCCTCGGTATTTATGCTTTTGGTTAATCCGGGTCTTCATTTCGGAGACCTCTATAGCACAGGGAAGATTGACATAGAGGGAGATATACCGCTTTTCCTGGATATTATTTACCGTTACCTCCACGAAAGAAACAAGCACTCATTATTATCTTTTTGGATAAAAAACAGGCCAAGAAGCAATTCACTCACAGATTCACGTAAAAATATTCATCACCATTACGATATTAGTAATGAATTTTATCAACAATGGCTGGATCACGAAAACATGCAGTATACCTGTGCCTATTTTCCGGATCCTTCGATGAGCCTGGAACAAGCGCAAATTGCCAAGATGCATCATATTTGCCGCAAACTTTCACTAAAACCAGGGCAAAAGGTTGTTGAAGCCGGGTGTGGCTGGGGTGGCCTGGCCAGATTTATGGCAAAAGAATACGGGGCAATCGTCAAAGCCTACAATATTTCACATCAGCAGATAGCATATGCACATCAAAAAATGTTACAGGAAAACCTGGCAGAACAGGTCGAGTTTATCGAAGATGATTACCGGAACATCCAGGGTAATTATGATGTTTTTGTTTCCGTAGGTATGCTGGAGCACATAGGTATTGATAATTACCATAAACTCGGTGAAGTGATTAATAGTATCCTGAAAGAAGATGGCATGGGTCTGATACATGCTATAGGGCGTAATCAGCCAGGCCAATTAAATGAATGGATAGAGGCGCGTATTTTCCCGGGGGCCTGCCCGCCAAGTCTTGGTCAAATGATGAACATCTTCGAACCCTGGTCATTTTCAATTCTGGATGTTGAAAATTTACGTCTGCATTATGCAAAGACACTTGAACATTGGCTGACGCGGTTTGAAAAAAATATAAATACATTCCGTTATATTTATGATGAGGCTTTTGTACGCGCCTGGCGTTTGTATCTGACAGGTTCAATGGCCGCTTTCACCTCAGGGACTATGCAGTTATTCCAAATACTGTTTACTCGTCAACAGAATAATAAACTTCACCGGTCCCGGTCGTATCTTTACGATAATCAACCAAATTGATTATCTAAAATTGTGCTATGGAACATTGTGACATTCTCATAGTCGGTGCCGGTCCGGCAGGTTCGTCATTGGCGTGGGCGTTAAGTGATAACGAATATGATGTTATCGTCATGGATAAACAAACATTCCCTCGCAACAAGGTCTGTGCCGGTTGGGTGACACCCGCAGTCGTCGAAAATCTCCGGATTGATATAAATGATTATCGCAAAGAACATGTGCTACAGCCGGTTCTTGGATTTCTGATCGGTCAGATTGGCAGTCATGAAACAGAAACTTACTCAGAAGAAAATCCAATAAGTTACGGTATTCGCCGTTGTGAATTCGATCACTACTTACTGGAACGATCAGGTGCAAGATTGAAACTGGGTGAATCTTTCAGAGAGATGGCACGTGCCGATAATTTATGGATCGTCAACGATTATATCCGTTCACCAATAGTCGTCGGCGCCGGTGGTCATTATTGCCCGGTTGCACGTTGTTTGGGTACCAAGGTTAAACACAGTGAAGCTGTGATCGTTGCCCAGGAAACTGAATTCAGAATGACGCCAGAGCAATCCGAAAAATGCAAGATCAATCCTGATGTACCTGAACTGTTTTTTTGTGAGGATTTCAAAGGATATGGATGGATATTCCGTAAAGGGGATATTCTTAATATCGGTCTCGGACGTGAGGATAAGGACAAACTGTCAGAACACGTCAAAGCGTTTTGCGAATTCCTGCGGCAATGGGGAAAAATCCCTCAAGATATATCGTATAAATTTTATGGTCATGCCTATTTATCATATCAACACAGCCTTCGACAGGTGCTGGCTGATGGGATACTTTTGATTGGTGATGCCGCAGGCCTGGCCTATGCTCAAAGTGGTGAAGGGATAAGGCCTGCAGTCGAATCCGGGATTCTGGCCGCACAAGTGATCAAAAATGCCAAAGGGAATTACAGTAGCAAAAATCTCGATTCTTATCGGCAGTTAATCACAAAACGATTCGGTAGGAGAAAAACAACATTCGATATTGCAAAAATGTTACCTGACGATTTTAAGAAAATTCTTGCCCATAAACTTTTAACCAATCACTGGTTTGCACGTAATGTTATAATTAATAACTGGTTTCTACATGCCTACCAACAACCTTTATTAATTAATAAACCAGCTTGATTGAATTTCGATTCCTGCGCCTGCAGCCGCGCCACTCCCGCAGGCCGCTCTCAGCATCCATGCTTTCCGCAGCACTAACACGGCCGCTCTTATGTATCCTTGCATCCGCGGCACTTGCGCTTCGACAACATGTTCCCGACGTTGTCTACCACCTACATCCATGTAGGCGTCCTGCACTTCGTCCATGTGAGTCGTCCTGCGCCCGCGGCACTCAAAACTCGTGCCAGTCACTGTCATCAGCGACATCTTCCGGCAGCACCTGGGGCAAGTTCGTTCTTTGAGCATTCAGCTTATGTACTGATCCTGCTGCAGTATTCTCTTTCCCTGTCGACACCCGCAAAGCACGTGCACTTTGAACATCCTCGTTCTCATTTAATTTAAAATACGCTACCAGAGCGCCCAGTTCTTCTGCCTGCGCACCCATTGCCTCGCTCGCCGCCGCCGCCTGCTCCACCAGTGACGCATTCTGCTGTGTCGTCTCGTCCATCTGTAACAATGCCCGGTTCACCTGCGCTATCCCTTCCGATTGTTCCTGACTCGCCGCCGCAATCTCCGCGACAATGTCACTCAGCTTCTTAACCGCCCGCACGATTTCTTCCAGCGCCTGCCCAGATTCATCGACGAGTTTCGTTCCGTCCCTGACCCTCTCCACACTGTCCTGTATCAATCCCTTGATCTCCTTCGCTGCCGTCTTGCACCTCCCGGCAAGATTCCTGACCTCGCTCGCCACCACTGCAAAACCCCGGCCCTGTTCTCCTGCTCGAGCTGCCTCCACCGCCGCGTTCAACGCTAACAGATTCGTCTGAAAGGCGATCTCGTCAATCACTCCTATAATGTCCGCAATCTTTTTGCTCGCATCACTAATCCCATCCATCGCCGTCACCGCCCGATTCACCACTGCTCCTCCCGCATCCGCCTGCTCCCGCGCCTTGATAGCCAGTTGATTCGCCTGCACCGCATTTTCCGCATTTTGATTCACCGTGCTCGTCATCTCTTCCATACTCGAGGCCACTTCTTCCAGACTCGACGCCTGCTCCTGGGTGCGTTGACTCAAATCCGTATTGCCCCGCGCCACCTGTTCCGACGATACCGTCACTTCATTGGCCCCCGATCGTATTCCACGAATCACTTCCGTTAACTTGGTTTGCATGATTTTCAGCGATTCAAACAAATCACCTAATTCATCTTTTCTGTCAATCTTGATATCACAGGCTAAATTCCCATCGGCAATATCTTTTGAAAATGAAACACTTTGATGGACAGGTTGCATCACAATCTGCCTGACGGCGAAGAACGAAATCACACAGGCTAAAAATCCAAAACCAATGACCGTGAAAATGATATTGGACAGTATCTGTTTGGTTGCAGCGAAGAATTCATCCTTGATAATGCCAACATAGACTATGCCGATCACCTCCCCTGCCGCATTCTTGATAGGATCGTAGGCCGTGAAATATTCAGTACCGAGTATGTCGGCCTCACCTCGAAAGGGTACGCCCTGTTTAAAGATGGCATCATACACCGGACCCTGGGCCATGGCTGTCCCTATAGCGCGCGTTCCGTCCTCTTTCATAACATTGGTGGCAACACGGATATCGCGCATAAAAATCGTCGCCGTTCCACCAACCAGGTTCGCAACCCTGTCAACAAGCTGATTATCACCATTCAGGACATGTTCTCCCGCATAGAGCTTGTCATCAATAAGCTGAATATCATCGCCCAGTTTATTTATTAATTCCCAGGCAACTCGAATATTAAGATCTTGTCTTTCCGTTCCCTGCTGTCGCATTTCATCACTGTTAAGCGTCAACGATCCGATAAAAACGATAGAGATACACAAGATTAAAAATACAGCAACATTCAAGATGGCAATCTTGTAGGAGATGGGAAAACGTTTAATCATAAATTGAGTTGCCTTTATGTTAAATATAGATGGATTGTGCCTGCTACCTGTTGAGTGGCTTTATTTTTATTTTAAGTAAGCTGAGCATTATAACTATGCCAATAATTATTATTTTACTTTAATGAATAGTATAAACCCCATGAATGACAATGTAGAAATAAAATATATATATTCCAGTAATATCAATGACGTTCACATACACCAACATTTTACCTGAAGCTTGGGCAGGCATCTGAATAACAATAATGATAATTAACATCCAAAAATTTAGTGCAACGCAGCAATATTTCAACCCGCAAATTTTTAATTAAAAGACTTGTGGAAGATATATATAGATAGAATTCTACAAACAATTAAAAAAACACAGATTATAATTCAGGGAAGTTCAACCATAATTTGTTCAATTGGTTTACGTGTGGTAGTGGGCACTTCTTCAGGATAACCATACCAGAACAGTCCGACCACTGTCTCAACACTCGGGTCAACCCAGAGCAGGTCGTAAAACCGTTTATCACGTATAACGTCCCCCGTGGTCCATTTCATGCCGATCCCTTCATTACACAGATATAAAAACAGATTCTGCGCGGCACAACAGCAGGCTGCGTAATCTTCCTGTGCGCGTCTCGGATCATCCGATTTGTTGCAGGTGAGTACCAACCATCCCGGGATTTTCGACCAACGATCCAGTTTGATTTGGGCTGCTTTTTCGCCGTGCTTTACTCTCACCAGCTCAGCGTTAAGCTCAGCGATGGCCCTGGCGGTCTCCGGGCCAAGCAGATAAAAATGCCAGGGTTCAGTCAGGTAATGGTTCGGCGCCCAACGGGCCAGATGAATGGCGTGTTTGATTTTTTCCAGTGGAGGCACCGGACCGGATTTAAATTCATGGATTGTCCGGCGACCGGAAATCAGTTCATCGATGGAATTGAATGATATTTTTTCCGGCATAAATTAATGTTAACAGTGAATCCATTAATACAAGAGGTTTTTAATTATTCGCTTCAATTTTTTTCCGCCTGATATGTTTCAATAATTCATTGAGTCTCCTCTGTGTCCTGGGGTTATCCCCTGTAATTGACTGAATTTCCTGTACATAATCCTCGGCTAGATCGAATTTCCCGTCATTCATGGCCTGTTTGATATTTTGTTCGAATTTTTCCGAGAGTTGTTTTAAGTCCTTGCGCGCCTCCCCGTCCCGTGGATTAGCACGGATTCGTTCTTTCAAAGTTTGCAGGGCGCGTCGATCAGATTCCGGCATCAGATTTTGCGGTTCATTAAGCTTTCCATGCTCGATCAGTTGTTGTTCTTGTTGTTCTTTCAGTTTTTGTTGTGCTTGTTGCTCTTCCAGTTCTTGTTGTGTTTTCAGTTCCAGTTGCTTTTGCAGTTCCTGTTCCTTTTGTAACTTTGCCTGATGAGCTGCATCTAATCTTTCTTGTGCCGCCGGGATATCAGGTGATCCCGGATTAATATCTTTGGCCTTACGCAGATAACTTCCCGCTTGCGGGAGATTATCATTCTCCAGGGCATGATCCATCAGACGCAGATATTCTGCCACAATGCTATCAAGCCCTTGCAATGCCGCGGTATTACCCGGATCGAGATTTAAAACATTGCGATATTTTTCAACCGCATTATTTCCGGCAGGTGAAGACAAACGCAAGGCGGTTATATCCGCCTTTGCACCGGTCAGTAATTGTTCAATGAGTTGCTCATTTTCTGCTACGGCCTTTGCCGCCTCCTCCTGAGGTTGATCGACCGGCTCAACTTCTATGGCATCCCCAGTAACAGGCGCTGTCATTTCAGGTGTGCCTTCCACTGGAGTCGTTTCTACTTTCTTCTTCGCGCCATTGCTTATTATGGACAGCAATATCAGTATGCCGAGAATGATGAGGCCCCATTTCAACAATTTTTTTATTATGCCGTATAAATTGTCGATTAATCTTCCGAAAAAAGAAGCCTGTTTGACTTCTCCTGGAATGACATGGGATTCCTGATCAATACGTACAGTCTTTGCCGTAACTGCAACTGTTTTCGCTTCGCTGGCCGGCGTTACAATTAAATTTTCCGTTACATTTGCCTTGGCCAAAACACCATCGAATTCCCGGCGCCAGTCAGTAATTGTCTGGGGGCGATCTTCCGGCTTGAAGGCCAGGGCATGATCAATGGCCAGCAGAAATTCCGGGGAATACTGGCCTTTTGCAATTTCCGAGGCAGTGACGAAAATATCCTTCTCGGTATGCAATAGAGCCTCGCTTCTATCCATGGAATCTGCAGGAGAAATACCGGTAACGGACCGGTACAGTGTCGCGCCCAATCCGTAAATATCCGTCCACGGCCCCTGCTTGTTACTCTTGCCTACATACTGTTCAAAGGGGGCATAGCCGGGCGATACCATGGTGGTGAGGGTGCGCGTCTGTTCGTTCAATGACTGGCGTGCTGAACCGAAATCCAGCAGCACGGGGCTGTTATCCTCACGGATATAAATATTGGGTGGTTTGATATCGCGATGAATAAAACCGGCTGCATGTATCGCGCCTAAACCATCGAGGAGCGGGAACAGTATCTTTTTTAATTCATTTTCTTTAATCGTTTTCTCTTCCTTAAGGATTTCGTGCATCCCCTTGCCTTGTTCATATTCCATGATCATATATGCAGTGTTGTTTGCATTAAATACCGCATGCACCCGGACAATATTCGGGTGCTTGAATTTGGCCAGAGTCTGAGCCTCGCTGATAAAGCGATCCAGTCCCCATTTGAATTGTTCGCCGCGTTCGCGGGAAACGGGATGAATGGAGGCATTACCCTCGCGCACGGCCAGTTCAACCGGCAGATATTCCTTGATTGCCACCAGCTTGTTCAGGTTGGCATCTTCTGCAAGATAGGTAATGCCAAATCCACCTTGACCAAGTATCTTCGTGATGTAATACCAGTGAAGCTGGTATCCCGGCTGAAGAGAGTTTCTATGTTGTTCCATGGTTAATATTTATTAATAAATTCTGAAAAAGTCTGTCCAAGACTTTTTCAGACACGCAAAGCAAAAAAACGTGATTTTTGCTTTGCTTCATTATTCAATCCCGCCTAGGCGGGATTGAATAATGATACGGCACATCCATATGGCGCGGAACTTCTGATCTAATCAGGGGTTCCATAGTCAATCCATCACCAGAACTGCGGCCCCGTGAACAGCTCCCTGCCGAAGTTTGCTTAATGCCTCATTGGCCTGGCCCAGTGTAAACATTTCCGTCTCGGTATGTATCGGAATATTGGGAACCAGGGCAAGGAACTCTTCACCGTCTCGCCGGGTCAGGTTCGCTACGGATTTTATACTGCGTTCCCCCCAGAGAATATGATACGGGAATGCCGGGATATCACTCATATGAATCCCGGCACAGACCACAACACCGCCTTTCCTTATAGACCTTAACGCACAAGGGACCAGATTGCCGACAGGTGCATAAATTATCGCTGCGTCGATCAGTTGTGGAGGTTTTTCATCTGAATTTCCTGCCCAGACGGCGCCAAGCTTTCTTGCAAAGGTTTGTGCAATTTTATCGTCCGGCCGGGTAAAGGCGTAAACTTCCCGGCCCTCATGGATCGCCACCTGGGTCACAATATGTGCGGCCGCGCCAAAACCATAAATACCCAAACGCCTGGCATCGCCAGCCATGCGCAGTGATCGATAGCCGATTAATCCTGCGCATAATAACGGGGCCGCTTCAACCGCTGACATTTTGTTTCCCAGGGGAAATACAAAGCGGTGGTGGGCCACAGTATATTCCGCATAGCCACCATCGATTTGATAACCGGTAAACCGCGCCTCATCACACAGGTTTTCATTCCCCGCGCGACAGAAATGACACTGGCCGCAGGTATGCCCGAGCCATGGCACACCGACACGATCACCCGGTTGAAACTGCCCGGCCTTGGTCCCGACCTTTACCACTTCACCTACAATCTCGTGACCGGGGATCAAGGGCAATTTCGGATCAGGGAGATCACCGTCACAAACATGCAGATCAGTCCTGCATACAGCGCAGGCACGAACACGGATTAATATATCTTCCGGCCCACATTCAGGAATATTAACATCCTGAAGCACAAGCGGCTGCCCTGCAGCCAGGAGTACCATGGCCTTCATGCGGTATTCCGGAAATAATTATTCAGGTAATTATTTTTTAAACAGCTCATCCAGTTTCTTCCTGGATTTTTCAGCCTCGGATAAAGAATTATCCGCATCGGACTTAAGACCGAATAATTCATCGAGTTCTGCTTTTGCTGCCTGTGCCTGAAAGTCCGTCTTGGGTGTATAAGCATTTAGTCTTGGCTTGAAATAATCACAGAAGTTTGCGCGCTCTTTTTCTTTTACAAAATCAGCAACTGGTTCACGGCATTGATCGGCGATATGTGGATCATAAAACTCACAGAGCATACACACATGTAATTCGGCATGGCACGCCCTGCACTGCGCCAAACGACTCAACGGCAAAGGTAAATCTTCAATCGATTCACCGCATTTCCAACAGACAAGACCATGATTCATTGTGATCAATAATAAAGAATTATCCCTGACAATTATATGATCTTGTCCGTAGACTGGCCTGGGATCAGGTTACTATACCCGTATAAATAAACAGGTCAGAGGCCGAAAAACCTCTGACCTGTTACAAAGAGTTTATTGTGGTTAAAACGTGTAGGAACACAATAAGGCGTGCTCGAATAAGGGTATTGTCTCATTCAACATACCTGCATGTGTCAGCAGGTAAGGTCCCATATACTGTTGACGTGAGGCCTGTATCACCTCCAGAACAGCATCGATCACCAATTGCGGTTGATCCAGATGGATATAGTGCCCACTCTCCGCAGCTACAATATGGGCGTGATGTGGAACCTGAACAGCGAGTTCGCTTTGTAAATCAAACCAGAGTTCTTCCATCCGATCTCCGCGGGGAGTTTCGGGCCACACACGCATACCTCTCGTAAGCACAAAAAGTGGCACATCCGGAAGCATACCTGCGTTTTGTACTTCTGCGGCACTTTGCTGGAAGTTCCAATATTCCTCGGCCATCGCCTGGCGCAATGTGGGACGATTCAGCAGGTCATACACAAGTCCCTTGAGTTCTTTCGGGATCATTGGATGTATTTCCGGCCGTGCGAACCGGACCAGGGCATATTCTCCCCTGATACCGGGTGTCAGTTTCACCTCAATCGGAGGAGCCAGAAAGCGTTGCACCTGTTCGGCATGTGAGGAATCCACCAGCACGAGTCCCGCCGTTGCATATGGATAACGGCTTGCAAACAATTGCATGTTGTAACCGCCGAAGGAATGGCCAACCAGGACATAGGGGCCACGGATGTGGGCCTGCTTCAGTAATGCAAATAATTCATCAACAATGTGTGAACTGGTGCGTGGTGCAGGGCCCGGATCACTCCACCCATAGCCTGCACGGTCATAGATACAGGCCTGCGCATGCTTGGCCAGGGCCGTCAGCACCGGGAACCATTCCAGTGAGATCCCGCCCAGACCGGCGTCCATGATAACTGCAGGGTTGCCGTGGCCAAGGCAATAGATATGCAGCCGGTGGGTGCCGATGTCCACCAACTGGCCGGGGACTGAAAATTGAGTTGAAGTTATGCCTTCAGCAGAGAGGGGGCGTAGCGAGGCTAAAAGCAGGACGAGCGCTATGAACAACGCCGTACTCAACGGACGCAGCAACAATTGCAACAACGTGCGCAATGGCAAGAGTTTCATAGTAACGACAATGTGATGGTCTATTCATAGCGTGTTATTTATTATCATCCTCAACCTGGGCTGGTAAGACCATGATTTATGAAGAAAGTTCCGGAGGGTTTTGGCCAGCCCTGCCCCGGCCGGTATTGACGCAATCAACGGGATTTAATGTACGCGTTTGGATTCCCTGGATAAGCAGATTATGGAACATATACAGGAGCGACTTGTTCAGAGTAAATGTAACGCCCGCGCCCCGTTCCGGCAGAATTTCAAGATGTAAATTTCCTTTGCTTGCGTTCGTTGTTTTAATGGCGAATGCAAGAAAGCCCGTTTCGCCCAGCGGATAGTTTGTGCTCTTCTCATGTTCAAAGGACTTCTCAAACGCGCCCGCCTTGAACATCTGCTTGGTTTGCTGGCTCGAGCCAATTGCAGGCGCGCCACCGTGTTTATCCATCTCTTTAATCAGGATATCCAGCAAAATTCCGGAAAATTTCCTCGTCAGCCAGACACGATATTCATCGCCTTTCTGTGTTGTCACTCTCAGCAACAGGCGATCTTCCTTGCTGGAATAGGTAACGTTAATCTGGTGCAGTTTGTCAGTCATTATAATAATCAGAATGTCATCCTATATATAATGTCAGCGAATAAATAACAATCCGGTTTTTTTGTCCATATTAAAATCCAGACCATCAAGAACAGGTCTCTCACATCACATTTAATACCCCGGTGTACCGGTTATAATCAAAACCATAATTGTATTTATTTTTAAAGTGGAGCAGTTACGATGAAACGACAGTTTATCTGGTTTATATCCATTCTGGTTTCTTATTCTGCCGGTGTTTATGCCGATGAAAGTTTCATTGCGGATGCCGGGGTGGTCACCATCAAATCACCCGTTGAGATCGATTCGAAACAAAAACTACCAAACTTCGTTGGCATCTCCGCTGATACCGCA
>JAENIZ010000029.1 GCA_016844485.1 Gammaproteobacteria bacterium
AGAGACCCGTTGCCGAAATAACAGATCACGATATTTTCGCCACTGTTGTTAAAAAATCTTTTATGCAACGGCGTAAAACACTGCGTAACGCATTGAAGGACATGCTCAATGAAAAACAGATCCGGGCACTTGGCATCGACCCCGGAAACCGGGCTGAACGACTGACGATAAATGACTTCGTCGCCCTGGCAAACTGTTGCCACAACTATAAAAATCAATAGCTTAGTTCAGTGGATAAGTCTGTGACTAATTATTCAGGCAATAAGCTACACACCTGACCAGAGTTTTTCCCTGAAGCTCACCCCTGTCAGGAGAAATAAGCTGTTTTCCTCATATATTCATAAAGATAGAGATGGAGTAGCCCTGGTGTATGCATAGTAAGTATCTACTTGCATTTTAACCCTTTATCGATGTTGCGTGTGTGCATAACACTGTTCCGGAGAATTATGCCTCGTGCAGCGTATCTCATAGATGAGTGCTGGATTTGAACAAAGAAATACGTATGCCATTACCTTTCACGCTGCACGCGTAACGCCTCAATTACCGCTTTCGTATCAGGCCGTACCCCACGCCACAGATAAAATGATTCTGCTGCCTGCTCCACCAGCATCCCGATCCCATCAAGCGCCTTGGCTGCACGCTGCGATTTTGCCCAGGTGATAAAAACGGTATCCGCAGTTGCATACATCAAATCATAACAACAGGCAGAATCTGCCAATATACCTCCAGGGAGCGGCGGCACTTCACCCTGCAGGCTTGCAGACGTCCCATTGATAACGACGTGAAACCGCTTTCCTTTAAGCGCCGCATAACTGCACGCATTAATATCGCCGCGATCAGAGAAGACACCTGCAAGCTGTTCGGCGCGGGATAATGTCCGGTTTGCAATCACTACATGGGCCGGTTGTTCGTCAAACAACGGATCCAGGATCCCCCGTACTGCCCCGCCCGCCCCAAGGATCAGAACATCCTGTCCGGTGATTTTAATGCCATGATTGACGGTCATATCGCGCATCAGTCCAATACCATCAGTGGTATCACCATGGCGTTGCCCGTCCCCGTTAAACCATAATGTGTTTACGGCATGGGCCCGTTCTGCCCTCCTGGTCCGGTGCTGGCAGGCCTTCCAGGCGTCTTCTTTAAAGGGGACCGTGATGTTCAATCCTTTACCACCCAGCCGTTGAAATTTATCCAGGGCGGCCGAAAAACCGCCTTCTTCCACGTATATGGCCTGATAATAAAGCCGTTGCCCGGTTTGCGCGGCGAATGCCGTATGGATCTGGGGTGACTTGCTGTGTGCGACGGGATTACCCATTACACAATAATTGTCTACCGAAGGGTCGAGACTAAAGTTGTTGCCCACATTAGCCTCTTATCAATTCGTACAATAAATTTTGGAGAGAATTACCCGCCCCCGCCACGCGAGACAAGACCGCCTTTGAGACAAAAGGCGCGGAGTCCGCGTTCACTCAATAAAAAGGCCCCTGCTGAACTGCGCCGGCCGCTGTCGCAATACAGAATATATTGTTTGTTGGAATCCAGTGTCTCCGCTTTCATGCGTAACATGAACAGGGGGATATTGATGCTTCCCGGGATTCCGGCATTGCTGTGCTCACTCTCCAGGCGTACATCCAGCCAGATAGCGCCTTCCTTAACCATTTTTTCCGCCTCGGCATTCGTTACCCAACACAACATGGGTTCCTTAAGCAACGAATTAAAATCCTGTTTGGACAGGCGCATCAGCGCTCCATCAGTTTCCATAATTATATTGGCATTACGCTTTGCCTCGGATAACAGCGCCTCCTCACCAAAGGCGTCGCCATCTTTCAGCGTTGCCAGCGTCAGCTGGGTATTGGCTTTGGAAGTGCGGGTGACTTTGCATTTCCCATGCTTGATGATGTAGTAGTAATCACCGTCTTCGCCTTGCTTGATAATAGTGTCACCCGCCTTTACCGGGATCTCCTGGATGCGCATAAACATTGCCTGGATATTGGCAGGTGGAAGCTGCAGGAAGGCCTTGGATTGCAGGATACGCGTCATCCAGTCACCACCTTCATCCCCACCACCCTGCTCATCAACCTGGATCTCACCAACTTCAATACCCGACAATTGATCCCAGGTCAGCAGAATATCCAGCAGGTCACTATCAATACGCGTGATCTTGGAAGGGACCTTGGCGATCGCGGTATGTTTTCTGGGCTGTTGATTGACCAATGGATGTCTTGCCGCGGGGGTTCCGGATTTGACGCTGCTTGCCTCACCGGTACCGGAGGTAATTGCAACCTCTCCTTCAAGCAGGTATACCGCCTGTTTATCCACATCACCTTGCTTGAACACTGCCTTTCCCGGAGAAATATTTTCTACAAATGTCTTCCCCGCCAGTTCCTGGAAATTTTCTGTATTAAGTGCGCTGGGAGGGACCAGTGTTTTCAGTACTGTTTTGTCAACAAGTTCAGCCATTTTTACTCTTTATTTTTATAAACCAGATCCATCATGTCAGGATTATTGTATTCTCGCATGGGTCATATTAAAACCCGGAAATCCGGGCATAGGGATTTATTTATCCATATCCATGACAGCTTTCACATACTTTTTTAGTATGCACTCTCACTGCGGCTAACACAAAAACGGGCGCCAAGGCGCCCGTTTTTCATCCAGATATACGGGATTTAGAGATTGTACCCGCGCTCGTTATGGAGTACCAGATCAAGGCCTTCCGTCTCATCATCAGCACTGACGCGCAGACCAAGGGTCATGTCCAGTAGTTTGAGCAGGACAAAACTGATGACACCACACCAGACGATGGTGGCGACCACCCCAATCAGCTGGGTCATAAACTGGGCGCTTATTGATGTTTTCAATCCCAGACCATCCAGCGATTCGGCGGCAAACACGGCGGTAAGCAATAAACCGAGCATCCCTCCAATGCCATGCACACTAAAGACATCCAGTGAATCATCGATCTTCAGAATGCGTTTCACATATTGGGTGGCAAAAAAGCACACTACGCCTGCAGAAATACCGATGCTGAGTGCCCCGATAGGACCCACATAACCTGATGCCGGTGTGATGGTGGCCAGGCCCGCCACCATGCCGGTCACAATGCCCAATACACTGGGTTTACGATACATCATCCATTCACAGACCATCCACGCCAGTGAACCCACGGCTGCAGAGATATGCGTTGCCGTCATGGCCATGCCGGCACTGGCGTTGGAGGCGAGCGCACTGCCTGCATTGAATCCGAACCAGCCCACCCAGAGCATGGAGGCACCGGCCACTGTCATGGTCATATTATGTGGAGGCATGGCCGTATCGGGAAAGCCCTTACGGTTGCCGATAATCAGCGCTGCAATAATTGCCGCTACCCCCGCATTGATGTGCACAACAGAACCTCCGGCAAAATCCATGAACCCCCGTTCAGATAACCAGCCACCGCCCCAGACCCAGTGGCAAACAGGTGCATAGACCAGAACCATCCACAATGCAGTAAACCAGAGAACGGCAGAAAATTTTATGCGTTCGGCATAACTACCCACAATCAGTGCCGGCGTAATAATGGCAAAAGTCATCTGGAACATGAAAAAAACTGTTTCCGGGATCGTTGTCAGTGAACGGATTGAATCAAGCTCGATGCCGGACATCAAGACATTGCCGCCCCCGATTATCTTGTTGAGATCTCCACCGTTACCAAAGGCAAGCCCATAAACACCAACTACCCATAGAACTGACACCAGGCAGGTGATGGCAAAACATTGCATCAGTATCGAAAGCGCATTTTTGGTACGCACCAGGCCGGAATAAAAAAATGCAAGACCTGGTATCGTCATAAACAGAACCAGAACTGTTGCGGTTAACAACCAGGCGGTATCAGCCTGATTTATTTCGGCCTCGGCGGCAAGCGCACTCACTGGCATCAATACCATCAGACAAAGGAAGAGTAAATTCCCCATAGTAAAATGCTTCATTATGATCCCCCCTTTTTAGAATCGCTGTTTATTTCTTCGAATTACAGTGCCTCGGAACCTGTTTCGCCAGTCCGGATACGCATGGCCTGTTTAAGATCCACAACAAAGATCTTCCCATCACCAATCTTGCCTGTGTTGGCGGCCTTTGTGATGGCCTCGATTGCGGCATCCACCATATTGTCATCAATGCCAATCTCAATTTTTGTCTTGGGCAAAAAATCAACCACATATTCAGCGCCACGATAGAGTTCGGTATGCCCCTTCTGCCTGCCAAAGCCCTTGACTTCCGTGACCGTCAGGCCCTTAACGCCAATGCCTGATAATGCGTCACGGACATCATCCAGTTTGAAGGGTTTAATGATTGCGGTAAGTAGTTTCATGCGGCTTTTCCTCCCGGCCTCACAATTTAATAGGTATATTCACGATTATTATATGCACCATTACGGCGCATACTGAGGATAACAATTTATTTAATTTAGTGCACGTAGTAGAAAAGGAATGCTATGCCCCTCAACCAGGACGTAGGTAAGGGACGTAAGCATGCTTACATGGAAGTAAGTAGTAGAGCGGCGCAGGAAGCCAAAGCCGAGGAGCGGAAGCTTTGTCGAACAAATATCTGCCATACATCCTGTACATTCGCCGCTTGTGTGTTCCCGACACAAGCGGCATACGACCGCCATGGAGACGTACATGGACGTACTAATACTGCGGGCGCAGGATGCGCAGGAGCAGTGAGGCGGAAGTGCAGATATTGCAGGAGCATATATCTGCCAGTACATCCATGTACATTCGCCGCTTGTGTGTTCCCGACACAAGCGGCATACAGTACATCCATGTACATAAAAAAACGGGCGCCGAAGCGCCCGTAGTAACCTGATGATTACTTCTAGTGTTAGAGGCTGTATCCGTGCTCGCCGTGTTCCACCGTATCAAGACCCTCTCTTTCCACATCTTCCGTTACGCGCAAGCCAATAAGAATATCAACGATTTTATATGAAATGAACGCTACAACGCCGGACCAGATGACTGTCGTGCATACGCCCCAAAGCTGGGACTGAACCTGTGTCATGATCGAATACGGTGTCGCTACTGCATTGGCGACATAATCCCAGACACCAGTCCCACCCAAAGCAGGTGAGGCAAACACTCCGACACCTATAGCGCCGATAATACCGCCGATGGCATGCACACCAAAGGCATCCAAGGCATCATCATAGCCGCACATTTTCTTCAAGCTGGTAACGGCCCACAAGCATCCCAGTCCTGCAATAATACCGAGAATGATGGCACCCATCGGTCCCACCCAGCCGCAGGCGGGTGTAATGGCTACCAGTCCAGCAACCGCGCCCGACGCTGCACCAAGCATCGTGGGTGTGCCTTTCCCTATCCATTCTGCGAATGACCAGGCAAGCGCAGCAGCAGCCGTGGCGAGCAAGGTATTGGCGAACACCATGGTGGCCAAACCGGTGGCCTCCAGATTGGAGCCCACGTTGAACCCAAACCATCCTACCCACAGCATGCAGGCACCCATCATGACCAATGGCAGATTATGTGGTGCCATGCTTATAGTACCGTACCCAATACGCTTACCGATAAGCCACGCACCCACAAGGCCAGCAACACCGGCGTTAATATGCACTACCGTGCCACCGGCAAAATCCAGAGCACCCTTCTGGAAGACAAATCCCGATTTACTCAGAGCATCCGCAGCGGCCTCGGCATCGGTAAAGGCATCAGGCCCGGGCCAGAACCAGACCATGTGCGCAATTGGCAGATACGAAAACGTAAACCACAACACCATGAACACCATGACGGCCGAGAATTTCATGCGTTCCGCAAAGGCGCCAGCGATCAGGCACGGCGTGATGCAGGCGAACGTCAGCTGGAACACAAAGTAAACATATTCAGGTACGTACACACCCTTGCTGAAGGTGGGTGCGAGTGATTCCGGCGTTAAACCGCTCAGGAACAGACGCCCAAAGCCACCAAAGAAGGCGTTGCCCTCTGTGAATGCAATGCTGTAGCCATAAATTGCCCAGAGTATCGCGAGCAGACAGAAGGTCATGAATACCTGCATGAGTACAGACAGTACGTTCTTGGAACGGACCATCCCGCCATAAAACAGGGCCAGTCCCGGGATCGTCATCAAGATCACCAGTACCGTGGAGGTCATCATCCAGGCGGTGTCGCCCTTGTCGGGAACAGGGGCAGGTGCGGCCTCCTCGACAGGTGCAGCTGCTTCGACTGATGTTGCTTCTTCAGCAACTATCGCCCCGGCTTCTACTTGCTCTTCATCTGCCCGGGCGGGGCCGGAAATACTGAGTGCCAGCAGCCCCATGAACAACAAATTCTTAAACAGTTTCATCTCTAAAATCCCCCTTATCACAGTGCCTCCCCACCAGTCTCGCCGGTACGAATCCGGACAACCTGGTCAAGGGTATATACGAAAATCTTGCCATCGCCAATCTTGCCGGTATTGGCGGCTTTGGTTATCGCTTCAATAACCTTTTCAGACTGGCCATCAGAAATAGCAACTTCAAGTTTCATCTTGGGCAAAAAATCAACGACATATTCAGCGCCACGGTATAGTTCAGTGTGGCCTTTTTGCCGTCCGAAACCCTTGACTTCGGATACTGTCATGCCCTGCACGCCAATCTCGGACAATGCTTCACGGACATCATCGAGTTTGAAGGGCTTAATAATCGCGGTGACCAACTTCATGGAATATTCCTCCCATCTTTTGGTCCTGCCTTACTGGAAGGCAGGGCCAGTATTTAAATTAAAGGATCAGAAACTGCTTGAAACAGTGAAAACGCCCGTGCCATCACAGAAATCAGTGCCACCGAAACACTCCGCATCATCGATATCCGTATCTATGTAAGCGAGTTTGAATGTGAAAATATTCCAGCTCTTGGCCAGGCTCACCATCCAGTCGGTGTAATCCGGTGTGCCAAACCCGGCATTATTATCAATTTCCTGATAACCCACATGGCCTGACAATGTGAATTCATAAGGCAATGGAACGCCGACATCACCGGAGTAATAAATTCCGTCATCTGTTTCAGCGAAGTAATCGGGACTGTAGTACAGGCTACCGGCAACATTGAAAATACCAAAGTCATAACTTAATACGCCGTAGGCCTCGGCATAGTCATAATCCACAGTAAGGGCCGGACTGGTATCTGATCCCGGGTAGGCGTAATAGAGACCACCGATCTTCCAACCGACACCATTGCCAATAGGAAATGTGCCCGTAAATCCGCCATAAAAATCGATTTCCAAATCGGCAGTATCGGATACACCTAGACTACCTTCATTAAAATCAATATTTGATGCCCAGACACCTAAAAAAATACCGACAGGAAAAGCTGAGCTTAAATATGCATAATCAAACCCGCCTGAAAGCGCTGGATCCTCGGTCGTCTGGGTAATGCCCCTGAAGCGATAGTCCGTGGACAACGCGACATTGGCAGTAAACGAATGTGGAGATTCTTCTTCCGCCTGTACGATAGGTGACATAACAACCAGAGCACCCGTCAGTAACAAAATTACATTTCTCATCTTGATAACCTCTCTAATACTTGAAGTTTTTATTAACTAAATAAAAATTAATGGCCATTAATTTCCCCTAGCGGTGCTATAAATAGCACGCTCTGTGCCATAATCATATTTTCCTTTAAAATTAAGGTAGTTACAAGCTTAAGTTAATAATTAGAATTAGGCTAATATGACGAGATAATCCTATGGCTGCACTAGAATAGTGCATGTTTAAATGGGCATTGCATGGATTTTGTGCATTAGCGATAACTCTCGAGAACTGGTGTTACCTGATTTATCTCGTTATATACTTAAATGTACTTAAACTAACTCTGGTCCGGGTTGGGCGAATCCACTAAAAACTTTGCGTGCTTCATGCTGAACGACACAAAAATTGACTCACTAATTAAGCAGATACTCGATAATCTGCCGGCTGAATTAACCCTGATAAAACAGGATCTGGAAAAAAATTTCAGGTCTGCCGTTACTATCGGTCTTGCAAACATGGATCTCGTTACGCGTGAGGAATTTGATATTCAATCAGAGCTGCTCGCACGTACACGTGTATTATTGGAAGAAATGGAGAAAAAAGTAACCGAACTGGAAGCCGCCCTGACAGAATTGGATTAATGTCATTAAACCTCCATTCGCTTTATATGTGATCGTTTTCTGGCTAAAATAGACTTCCACTAATCATTCAGCCAGGAATGGCGAATATGGAACATAAAGGACTATGAGCATTGCCATCATCTACAGCCGGGCCCAGGTCGGCATACACACTCCACTGGTCACCGTCGAAGTCCATCTCACCCGCGGCCTGCCAAGTCTCTCTATCGTCGGCCTGCCTGAAACTGCGGTAAAGGAAAGCAAGGATCGCGTGCGCAGTGCGATCATCAATAATCATTTTGAATTTCCCCTGCGCCGCATCACGATCAATCTTGCACCTGCCGATCTGCCCAAGGAAGGCGGCCGTTTCGATCTTGCCATTGCACTCGGGATACTGGCTGCATCATCCCAACTCCCGACAGAGACGCTGGATCAATATGAATTTATTGGTGAACTGGCACTGACCGGTGAACTACGTCCGGTGCGCGGCATACTCCCGGTAGCCTGGGCAGTGACTGATGCCGGGCGCAAGCTGGTCCTGCCCGTGGCTAATGCCGAAGAGGCCGGTCTGGTATCCGACGCCGAAATCCTTCCCGCCTCGCATATCATGGAAGTATGTGCGCATCTCAGCGGAAACAAGCAATTACCTGAACATGTAAATACGGCTACACATTATCAATATGCACAACCAGAGGATTTATCCGATGTCCGTGCCCAGCATCACGCCAAACGCGCACTGGAAATCGCCGCTGCGGGTGGACATAACCTGTTGATGATCGGTCCGCCCGGAACCGGCAAGACCATGTTGGCGGAACGCCTGCCGGGTATCCTGCCGCCGATGACGGAACAGCAGGCCCTGGAATCGGCAGCCGTCGCCTCTATCAGCACGCACGGTTTCAACCCCGCAAAATGGAAACAACGGCCGTTTCGTAATCCACACCATACGGCGTCCGGTGTGGCACTTGTGGGTGGCGGCAGTCATCCCCGGCCCGGTGAGATCTCACTCGCGCATCACGGCGTATTGTTTCTGGATGAATTGCCGGAATTTGATCGCAGGGTGCTCGAGGTATTGCGCGAACCGCTGGAGTCCGGCCGGATCATCATCTCTCGCGCGGCGAACCAGGCGGAGTTCCCTGCACAATTTCAACTCATTGCCGCCATGAATCCCTGCCCTTGCGGTTATCTGGGCGATCTCAGCGGGCGTTGCCACTGCACGGAAGAACAGGTCAGGCGTTACCGGTACCGGATATCTGGGCCCTTACTGGATCGCATTGATATCCATATTGAAGTCCCGAACGTGCCGAAGGAAATACTGCGCCGGACAAATGATAACAAGGGCGATACAAACGCTGTGGTTCAGGAACGGGTTTGCAGGGCATATCTACGTCAATTTAATCGTGCCGGCAAGGCAAACCATAAATTGACCAATCGCGAGGTTGAGAGGTTCTGCAGGTTGAATGATGCCGGTACCAATCTGCTTGAAACCGCGATTAACCGGCTTGGACTGTCTGCACGCGCCATGCATCGTATCCTCAAGGTCGCTCGCACGATTGCTGATCTGGCCGAATCAGATCAGATTGAACTAACCCATCTCGGTGAGGCCATCAGCTACCGGCGTCTGGATCGGGCTGAAACCCTGATCAATTAATAGTTTGTTAGCTAACAGGTTGGTGTAAAACGTCAACGAGCAGGCCCCCACTCCATAACAATGGGCGTGTAGCCGTGGGTGAGGCGCGAACGGGGCACCGGAAGCCTGGTCGCAAAAGGAGACGCGAAACATATCAAGCTGGATAGGCAAACGTCGAACGGGCACGCGACAAAGGAGATAGGCCGCACAGTAGTTTTACATCAACCTGATAACCCTTTTCCAGCTTGCGTGCCGCAATCAATTCAGGTCAAATAAAACCATGTTGGAAAAACAGCAATATAATATCCAGGTGCTGGTTGAGACGGCCTATATAAATGAGCAGTCCGAGCCGGGCAATAACCGATATGTGTTCGCGTATACCATCACGATTACAAATACAGGCACTGTCCCGGCCCAGCTCATCAGCCGTCATTGGGTCATTACAGATGCCAATAACAAGGTTCAGGAAGTTCGTGGTGAGGGCGTGGTGGGTGAACAACCCCGTCTTGCGCCTGGCGATTCATTCCGCTATACCAGTGCCGCCATGATCGAAACACCTGTCGGATGTATGCAGGGTAATTATCAGATGATAGCCGATGACGGTGTGGAGTTTGATGCGAAAATCCCGGTATTCAATCTTTCAACCCCACATACTTTACACTAGTGACTGGTGATGAAGTGCAGGATGCACAAATGCCGCGAGGTCAGGATGACCAGGAGCGGCGAGTGATTCGTAACCTTTCACTCTTCACGTTTCACTAATAACAATGCCCACATATGCCATCGGCGACATTCAAGGTTGTTACGCGGAATTCCTCGCACTCCTGAACAAGATAAATTTCGATGTGCAAAAGGACTGCCTCTGGTTTACCGGTGACCTGGTAAATCGCGGACCTCGATCCCTTGAAGTCCTGCGCTTTGTCAAACAACTTGGTGCTACAGCGATCACTGTACTGGGTAATCATGATCTGCATCTTCTCGCTGTAGCAAAGAGCCCATCCATACATAAACGCCCCAAAGATACGCTTGATCCCATCCTTGAAGCATCTGACCGAAAGGAATTATTGTACTGGTTGAAAAACCTGCCGCTGTTCCATCACGATGATGAACTTGGTTTTACACTCATTCATGCCGGATTACCGCCGCAGTGGGATTTACAGCAAGCATCAGTGCTCGC
>JAENIZ010000030.1 GCA_016844485.1 Gammaproteobacteria bacterium
TAGTGACACATGAGTGCTGAGTACTGAGTCATGAGTACTGAGTTACGAGAACAGAGTAATGAGTGCGTCGCTCCTGGACATCCATGTCCCCGCGACATTAATGCATCCTTGCATGTCAAGTGAAAGGTGAAGAGTAAGGTATAAAATATGCTGATTAAACGTTTAGCTATTATCGGAGTGGGTCTCATAGGCGGCTCGCTGGCGCGTGCCTTGCGGCGTGCACAGGCCTGTCGCACGGTAATTGGATGTGGCCGGGACCAGAAGCATCTGCAGAAGGCCGTTGATCTTAAAGTGATCGACGAATACAACGTAGATGTTGCGCGTGCAGTCAAGGATGCGGACGTAGTGGTACTGGCAACGCCACTCACAACCACTGAATCCCTGTTAAAGAATATGAAAGGTTCACTCAGGAATGATGTCGTCATCACGGATGTGGGCAGCGCCAAGGGCAGTGTGGTTGAATCTGCACGCGCAGTATTAGGCCATCATTTGCCCCGATTTGTACCGGGACATCCTATTGCCGGTACTGAAAAGAGCGGCGTGGAGGCTTCCTTTGCCGGTTTGTTTGAAGCACACCGCGTTATTCTGACACCATTGCCGGAAACCTCCGTGGGCGCGCTCGAACTCATTACGAAGATGTGGGAAGCCACAGGGGCGGAAGTAGTGCATCTTGCGGTTGAACAACATGATGAAATCCTGGCGGCGACAAGTCATTTGCCGCATATGCTGGCCTATGCACTGGTGGATTGCCTTGCCGGGATGCAGGATCGTGATGAAATTTTTAATTTTGCCGCGGGCGGCTTTGCCGATTTCACCCGCATCGCCTCCAGCCATCCACAGATGTGGCACGACATCTGTTTTTCCAATCGCAAACAATTGCTCAAGGTGCTGGACCGGTTTGGGGATCATTTAAATACGATCAGGACTGCGATTGAAAACGATGACAGCGATGCGCTGTTGGAGATCTTCACGCGTGCCAGGGACGCACGGGACAAATTTACCGATCAACGCGGCAAGCGCAACGAGTCTACAGAATAGCGCCTGCATCTATTATTTAATGTCAGACTCTTCTTCCATCAATTACATTGTCGCTCCGGGTGGTGTACTGCAAGGCAGGCACCGTGTGCCGGGAGATAAATCAATCTCGCACCGGGCCCTGATGCTGGGGGTTATTGCTGAAGGGCAGACAAAGATCATTGGTTTTCTGGAAGGTGAAGATACCCTGGCCACGCTGTCCGCATTCAGGGCTATGGGGGTAAAGGTCACACATCGCAGCCGGCAGGACGTTGTGGTGAATGGTGCCGGACTGCATGGTCTGACTGTTCCTTCCGGCACTCTTGATCTGGGAAATTCCGGTACCTCGGTGCGTCTTCTGGCAGGACTGCTTGCAGGACAAACCTTCGACAGTGAACTTACCGGCGATGCTTCATTAATGAAACGTCCCATGCGCCGCGTCACTGAACCATTGCAAATGATGGGTGCGGATATTTCCTGCACTGAACAAGGGACATTACCTATCCGGATCCGCGGTGGCCGGAAACTTCACGGTATCGACTATACGTTACCGGTTACCAGTGCCCAGCTCAAGTCATGCCTGCTTCTGGCCGGACTATATGCCGAGGGCCAGACCTGTATTCATGAACCTGCCCCGACACGGGACCACACCGAGCGCCTGCTGGGGCAATTCGGTGTTGCGATCAAGCAGCGGAATAATACGATATGTGTCAACGGCGGCGGCAAACTGCGTGCAACAGAGATTAATGTTCCAGGGGATATCTCTTCCGCTGCATTTTTTATTATCGGTGCGTGTATTGCCAAGGGATCAGATATTACGCTGGAGCAGGTGGGTATCAACCCGACGCGTGCTGCCGTTATCCATATCCTTAAGGCCATGGGTGCGGATATCACCGTGGACAAACAACGACTGCAATCCGGCGAACCGGTCGCCGATATCCGGGTACGATCCAGCCGGTTGCACGGGATCGACATCCCCGTGGAACTGGTTCCGGTAGCGCTTGATGAATTTCCCGCCATCATGATCGCTGCGGCTGCTGCCAGTGGCAGGACTGTGCTTAAGGGGGCGGCTGAATTGCGCGTGAAGGAAAGCGATCGAATTCTGGCAATGACCGCAGGATTCAAGTCAATTGGCATCAAGGCAAAGGCGTATGAAGATGGTATGGAAGTGACGGGCGGCAGGATTCAGGGAGGTATGGTTGACAGTTTCAAGGATCATCGCATTGCCATGGCGTTTGCCATGAGCGGTCTGGCTGCAGAAGACGTTATCACCATTAAAGATTGCACGAATGTGGATACCTCCTTCCCGGGGTTTATTGATCTCGCAAGTCAGGCCGGGCTGGATATTAAACCGGGAGATGCAGGTGACCGCTGAAATACCGGTCATCGCCGTGGACGGTCCCAGCGGGACGGGGAAAGGTACGTTATGCGGTTATCTGGCGCACTGGTTGCACTGGCATTTTCTTGATAGTGGTGCGTTATACCGCATCCTTGCCCTGTTGGTGGAACGTCATGCAGTTGATATCAATGATGAGGTTGGAATCGCGAGTCTGGCGGGAAAGCTTGATGTTAAATTTAACAATCCGGGATCGGGGCAGGAAATTGCAGTTGTCCTCAAAGGCGAGGATGTCAGTCAATTGATCAGGACAGAGTCCTGCGGAGCCGCGGCATCGCATCTGGCGGCCTATCCAAAAGTACGCAAGGCATTACTGACCAGACAACGGGCATTTCGAAAGGCTCCGGGTCTGATCGCGGATGGCCGTGATATGGGTACTGTGGTATTTGCAGATGCGAGGTTGAAAATCTTCCTCACGGCGAGCGCGGACGAACGGGCGCAAAGGAGACATAAACAGTTGAAAGAGAAAGGGTTTGATGTTAACCTCCCGCAGCTTTCAGTCGAGATAATCGAGCGAGATACCAGGGATAGAGAGCGTACTGTTTCCCCGTTAAGGCCGGCAGATGATGCCGTTGTGATTGATACCACGAACCTCAAGATCGAGGCAGTCATCAGTCGTGTATCAATGCTGGTACGTGATCGTCTTTCGGATATACCGGAATTCCCTGGTGAAAATATATATTAATTATTAACGCAACAATTGGCCCTTGGAAGAGGATATTTTTTAATGAGTGAGAGTTTCGCGGAGCTTTTTGAACAAAGCCAAATCGAGGGCAAGATGCGCCCGGGGGCCATCATCAGTGCGATGGTGGTAGACGTCAACGAGGATACAGTCACAGTCAATGCCGGCCTCAAATCAGAGGGGCTTATTCCGATTGAACAGTTTTATGATGAAAAAGGGAAACTGGAAGTTTCCGTAGGTGATGAGATCGATGTCGCCCTGGATAGTGTGGAAGATGGTTATGGCGAAACCCGCCTCTCGCGTGAAAAGGCAAAGCGGTTAATTGCCTGGAAGAATCTGGAAAAGGCCCATGAAGCGAATGAAACGGTGACCGGCATTATTGCAGAGCGGGTCAAGGGTGGTTTTACCGTCGATATTAATAATGTCCGTGCCTTCCTGCCGGGTTCCCTGGTTGACGTGCGGCCGGTAAAAGATACCGCTCATCTGGAAGGTAAAACTCTCGAATTCAAGGTCATCAAGATTGATCGCCACAGGAGTAATGTAGTCGTATCGCGGCGTGCGGTGGTAGAGCGTGAAAATACTGCGGAGCGCGATGCGCTGCTGGTGAATTTAAAAGAAGGCGCGGTGGTCAAGGGCGTGGTTAAAAACCTTACCGACTATGGCGCTTTCATCGATCTGGGCGGAATTGACGGCCTGTTGCATATCACCGACATGGCCTGGAAACGGGTCAAGAATCCCGGCGAGATCGTCAACATCGGTGACGAAATCGAGGTCAAGATCCTCAAATTTGATCGCGAGCGTAATCGTGTTTCCCTTGGCCTGAAGCAGATGGGGGATGATCCCTGGGCAGACCTGACCAAACGATATCCGGAAGGGACGAAACTGCACGGCAGGGTAACCAATCTGGCGGATTACGGTTGTTTTGTTGAACTTCAGGAAGGTGTCGAGGGCCTGGTCCACGTCTCGGAAATGGATTGGACCAACAAGAATGTGCACCCATCCAAACTCGTGAATATCGGCGATGAAGTCGATGTCGTTATTCTCGATATCGATGCGGAAAGACGCCGTATTTCCCTGGGCATGAAACAATGTCAGCCCAATCCCTGGGAACAATTCGCCGCCACCCACAATAAGGGTGACCGTGTGAAGGGGACCATCAAATCCATCACTGATTTTGGTATTTTCATCGGCCTTGATGGCGGTATTGATGGACTGGTACATCTCTCGGATATCACCTGGGCGGGTACCGGAGAAGAGGCGATAAGAAATTATGCCAAGGGTGAAGAGCTGGAGACAGTGGTGCTTGCCGTGGATTCTGAACGGGAACGGATATCTTTAGGCATAAAACAACTGGAAAAAGATCCGTTCTCAAGCTATGTTGCAGAATATCCGAAGGGCAGCATCGTTAGGGGCGTTGCTGAAAAGGTTGATGCCAAGTATGTTACGGTCAGGCTTGCAGAGGGTGTTGAAGGGCAGCTGAAGGCGTCGGAAATTTCGCTGGACAAAAAGATCGAGGATGCCCGGCATGAGGTCAAGGAAGGGGATGAACTGGAAGTCAAAATTACGGCCCTGGACAGGAAGAAACGATCGATTAATTTATCGATTCGGGCAAAGGAATCTGATGATGAAGCGGCCGCAGTTGAAGAATATTCTCCCGATTCCGGGAGTGGGGCAAAGTTAGGTGATATCCTGAAGGAACACCTGGAAAATAAGTAAACTGGATTTGTTTTTTTCGAGGCATATCCTGTACCTTGATTAAAACGAGAATAATAATCATGACAAAGTCAGAACTGATCGAATTACTGTCAAGAAGACAGACGCAATTGGCCTACCGGGATGTCGAACTTGCGGTCAAAACCATCCTTGAGCATATGGCTGATACCCTGTCCAATGGTGAAAGGATAGAAATCAGGGGATTTGGCAGCTTTGCCCTGCATTTCCGGCCGCCACGTGTGGGCAGGAACCCGAAATCCGGTGAACCCGTGTCGTTACCCGCCAAACATGTCCCCCATTTCAAACCTGGTAAACAATTACGCGAACGCGTCGATCGCAATTCAAAATAAGCTTATATAATTTATTCTCACTCTGCCGGTGTGTGACAAGTTCACCCATCCGGGCTATTGTTTTCCTGTCTTCCACTGATTATTGTTAAACCTTTGGGCTAACAGATTAATCAATTTATAACCAGGTGCACCCCATGTCCCGTACCATAAAGCGAGTTTTTTATATCTGTTTATTTTTCTTTGTGTTTATTCTTGGGCTGGTATTCTTCCTGAAGAATGATCAGGTAATGACATTCAATTATCTGACAGGAAGTATTGAATTACCCCTTTCATTTTTGCTGCTATCAACTCTTTGTATCGGGGTCCTGCTCGGTATAACGGCCTTGCTTCCAATATTGGTGAATATGAAACGCGAAAGATCAAGACTGGAAAAGCAGATCAAGGTGACTGAAAAGGAGGTAAACAATCTAAGGATTATACCTGTCAAGGATACGCATTAATGGAATCAGCCTGGATAACATTAATCTGGTTATTGCCGATTGCCGCCGGCATCTCATGGTGGCTGGGGCGGCGTAGTGTCAGAGTCAGTGAGACAGATAATTTGCGCAGTATCCATCCGGAATATTTCAAAGGATTAAATTATGTATTAAATGAACAGCCGGACAAGGCAATTGAAGTCTTTATCAAGATGCTTGAAGTTGACAGCGAAACGGTTGAGACACATCTTGCCCTGGGCAATCTGTTCCGGAGGCGCGGAGAGGTCGACCGCGCGATTCGTATCCATCAAAACCTGATTGCGCGCCCCACGCTTAATCGTGAACAACGCGCGCTTGCCTTACTGGAATTGGGAATGGATTACATGCGTTCCGGACTTCTTGATCGCGCAGAAGGTCTGTTCAAGGAATTGGTGGAGACAGGATCACACTCAGTCCAGGCATTCTCGCAACTGTTGGATATCTATCAGCAGGAAAAAGATTGGGAAAATGCCATCAATATTGCGCGCAAACTTGAATTTGCATCAGGTGAAACATTAAATGCGGTGATTGCCCAGTTTTATTGTGAGAAAGCGGAGGAATTGCGTTTAAGTGGACAGGAAAAAAGCGCAAAAGAAAATCTGCGCAAGGCACTCAGTATCGATCCATTTTGTGTACGCGCCAGTCTCATTGAAGCGGAAGAATTATATGAAAATGGAAAATTTAAGCAGGCGCTTGCTGCATATCAACGAGTTGAGTCTCAGGATTCTGAATATTTGTCCGAAGCAGTCAAACCTATGCTTAATTGCTACAGGAATCTGGATAAGGTAGATGAATATATGCAGTATCTGCAGGTTATCGTGGATAAGTATGGTGGTATTACATCAATGTTGATGTTGGCAGAACTTATTGCCGAGCAGGAGGGAGAAGATGCGGCGGCCAGGTTTATTACCTCAGAATTAAAAAAGCGTCCGACAGTGCGAGGTGTGAATCGCCTCATCGAATATGCCCTGGCACAGGCACAGGGAGGAGCCCGGGAAAATCTGATATCGATTAAGGATCTCACCGGAAAATTACTCGAGAATCGTTCGGTATATAAATGCCGTCAATGTGGATTTGACGCCAAATCATTGCATTGGCAATGTCCGAGCTGTAAAAATTGGAGTACGGTCAAACCCGTTCATGGAGTGGAAGGTGAATGACCCACGTATAATTGTCTCTCTTGATTATTCTGATCCGGATCAGGCATTGAAATTGATCCGGAAAATGAATCCGGCACGCTGCCGGTTCAAGATCGGCAAGGAATTATTTACCCGAACAGGACCTGCCTTTATTGAAAAGTTGATCAGTAAAGGATATGACGTTTTCCTTGATCTCAAATTTCATGACATACCGGCCACGGTTGCAAAGGCCTGCTGTGCGGCGGCGGATATCGGTGTCTGGATGATCAATTTACATGCCTCCGGCGGTCTGCGTATGATGACCACGGCCCGCGAAGCAATAGATAAGCAGTTGCATAAACCGTTATTGATCGCCGTTACGGTACTGACCAGCATGAGTGACAGGGATCTTAAGCAGATCGGCGTGGACCGGCACGTAGCTGAACAAGTCATGGATCTTGCAAAATTGGCAAATAAAAGCGGACTTGATGGTGTGGTCTGCTCTGCACGGGAAGTTGCAATATTAAGAAAAGAATTTGGCGGTGGTTTCTGTCTGGTCACACCCGGCATCCGGCCCCAGGGATCAGATCATAATGATCAACAGCGTGTCATGACACCGGCAGAGGCCGTCAAGGCCGGCAGCGATTATCTTGTTATCGGCAGACCCATCACGCGGGCTGCTGATCCGCTGAAGGCACTCATGAAGATTGAAGAAGAGATCAGAAACGTAATTAGTGACTAGTAATTAGTGATTAGTGATTAGTTATCGTAAATTAGTCTTGTGTCACCAATCACCAATCACCAATCACCAATACCAAGTAATGTCTGATAACAACCGCATTAGTCCGTTTAGTCCACAAGTGCCGAAAAAGCCTGGCGAGCGCCGCTATTGGGGCCGTTTATATGGCAGTAGTAAGGCATTGGCCATCAGCAGGGCGGCTTGTGCAATAGAGGCCCCCGTCATTGTTGTGACTATGGATACCCTGAGTGCGGGAAGATTACTGGAAGAATTAAAATTTTATACAGACAGGAATGCAGCCATTGATTTGCTTGCCTTCCCGGATTGGGAAACGCTGCCCTACGATTTGTTTTCGCCCTATCAGGATATCATCTCCGATCGCCTTGCCGCACTGGCCAGATTGTCCACTCTTAAACGGGGGGTCCTGGCCGTGCCAATGACAACGGTAATGCACCGGCTCCTGCCAAAAGCACACCTGCTGTCACACAGTCTGATGTTAAAGACAGGACAGCAACTGGATATAAATCTGTTCAAGCGGCAATTAATTGAATCGGGTTACGTATTTACCGGGCAGGTAATGGAACACGGAGATGCGGCAATACGCGGATCTCTCATTGATATCTTCCCCATGGGATCAGTACATCCGTACCGGATTGATCTGTTCGATAATGAAATTGACAGTATCCGGGAATTTGATCCGGAGACACAGCGATCACTTAAGAAGATTGAATCAATCAATATCCTGCCGGCGAAGGAGATCGCGCTTATCGACGAGGGTATTGCAAGATTTCGATCCAACTGGCGTACCCGGTTTGAAGGAAATCCGGGACAGTGTCCGGTTTATCGTGATGTCAGCCAGGGTCTTGCCCCGGCCGGCATCGAATATTACCTGCCTTTGTTTTATCAGGAGACAAACAGCCTGTTTGATTATGTCGCTGATAACGCATTAATCATTCTTGATGAAAACGTGACTGATGCCGCCGAATCCTTCTGGCAGGATATTGAAGACCGTTATGAGCAGATGCGCCATGATGTAGAACGGCCGCTGCTTTCTCCACGCGAGATGTTTTTCACACCGCATGATGTTCTGCAACGTATTGAGCCGTTTGCCCAGGTGCATGTCACCGGCATGGCGCAGGAAGAACGCGATCATGCCGTAAATTACGCCACAACCCTTCCGTCCCAATTGCCCGTTGATGCAAGGGCGACAGAGCCCCTGGCAATCCTGAAACAGTTTCTGGACAAATTTCAGGGACGTGTCCTGTTTATCGCTGAATCCGCGGGCAGGCGCGAGACATTGATCGAATTATTCCAGCAGCAGGATATAAAACCGGAATTATTGATTGACTGGGACGATTTTCTGGCGGGAACGGAACGCCTCGGATTGACGATTGCACTGCTTGAACATGGCGCGCAGATCGATGATCCGGGAATTGCGATAATCAGCGAGTCACAGCTTTTCGGCGAACGGGTCATGCAACGCCGGTTGCGCAAGCGCAGGCAACAGGATACTGAAGCCATCATCAAGAATCTGACCGAATTGACACCCAATGCACCTGTCGTACATGAAGATCATGGAGTAGGGCGATATCAGGGGCTGGTTACACTGAAGGTAGCCGATATACCCGGTGAATTTATCTGTATTGAATACGCGCAGGGGGACAAACTTTATGTTCCCGTCTCCGCGCTGGATCTGATCACCCGTTATACGGGGGTCGATCCGGAGCATGCGCCACTGCACCGTCTTGGCAGCGGGCAATGGGAGAAGATCAGGAAGAAGGCCGCCGAACGTGTTTATGATATCGCCGCTGAATTACTGGAAGTGCATGCGCGCCGTGCCGCAAGATCGGGGTACTGCTTTGATGTGGATGAAAATGAATATCGCGCGTTTATCCAGTCTTTCCCGTTTGAAGAAACACCCGGCCAGGCAGACGCAATTTCGGCGGTAATCGATGATATGCGTGAGGCAAAACCCATGGATCGCCTGGTCTGTGGTGATTCCGGCTTCGGCAAGACGGAGGTTGCAATGCGTGCAGCCTTCGTTGCCGTCCAGAATGGAAAACAGGTTGCACTACTTGTACCCACCACGTTACTTGCGCAACAGCACTTCCGGAATTTTAAGGATCGCTTCGCTGACTGGCCGGTACACATTGAATTATTATCACGCTTCCGCAGTGGCAAGGAACAGGAGAAGGTACTGAACGATCTGACGGCAGGTACAGTCGATATTGTGATCGGCACGCATAAACTGATACAGGACACGATAAAATTCTCACGGCTGGGGTTATTAATCATAGATGAGGAACATCGTTTCGGCGTCCGGCAGAAGGAAAAATTCAAGGCACTGCGCGCGGAGATAGATATATTGACACTGACGGCGACTCCAATCCCGCGCACCCTGAATATGGCATTGTCCGATTTACGCGAATTATCGATTATCGCGACACCTCCGTCACGGCGTCTTGCGGTCAAGACCTTTGTGCGTGAATGGAACAGTGCGTTAGTGCGGGAGGCAATGCTCCGGGAGATCAAACGGGGCGGGCAGGTGTATTTTCTGCATAATGAAATCAAGACCATCGATAAAAGGGCCGCTGAGATCAAGGCGTTGATGCCGGAGGCAAGTGTCAGGATTGCGCATGGACAGATGTCCGAAAAAGAACTCGAACAGGTGATGCTTGATTTCTATCATCTCAGGTTTAATGTCCTGGTCTGCACCACTATCATTGAGACGGGTATCGATGTACCGAGCGCCAATACCATGATCATCAATCGCGCCGATAAATTCGGTCTGGCGCAGCTTTATCAACTACGCGGCCGGGTAGGGCGCTCACATCACCGTGCCTATGCCTATCTGATTGTGCCCGAACGCAAGGCGATCACGGCGGACGCCCTTAAACGCCTGGAGGCAATTGAATCATTGGATGAACTCGGCGTTGGATTTACTCTCGCAACCTATGATCTCGAAATTCGGGGCGCGGGTGAAATTCTCGGTGAAGAACAAAGCGGACAGATCCAGGAGGTCGGTTTCGGCCTGTACATGGATATGCTGGAACGGGCCATTCATGCATTGAAGGCTGGTAAACAACCGGAACTGGACCGGCCACTGGAACATGGCGCCGAGATTAATCTGCATATTGCCGCATTAATCCCGGAGGATTATATGCCGGACGTGCATGCGCGCCTGATCATGTATAAGCGCATTGCCAGCGCCAGGGACGAGAATGAATTGACGGACCTCCAGGAAGAAATGATTGATCGTTTCGGTTTATTGCCTGAGCCTGTAAAGAACCTGTTCCAGATCACCACACTCAAACTCAAGGCGAACCCGCTCGGTATTCGCAAGATTGATCTGGGCAAACAGGGAGGGCGCCTGCATTTTCATAGT
>JAENIZ010000115.1 GCA_016844485.1 Gammaproteobacteria bacterium
GCGGCCGTGTACAATCAGATCAGCGATAAAGTTACAGTCGGCAAGACCTCAACCTTTACGCTCAAAGGCAAGGAAGAAGACTTCCGGCTTTATGAAATCCTGTCATTAAGATAACAAATTTATCCATCAAATACTGGAGCATGCCATGTTGATATTCAGACAACTGTTTGATCAACAGTCTTCCACCTACACTTACCTGCTCGCAGATGACAAGTCACGCGAAGCAGTATTGATAGACCCGGTCTTTGAGCAGATGAATCGTGATGCTGCCCTGCTCGCTGAGTTAAAACTCGCGTTGGTCTGTGTGCTGGACACCCACTGTCATGCGGACCATGTCACCAGCGCCTGGCTGCTCAAGCAAAAGACCGGCGCGAAGATTGCCATTTCAACACACGCTGGCGTGGACAACGCCGACCGCTATCTCAGTCACGGCGACCAGATAAAATTCGGCCGGCGTTATCTTACCGTCCGCGAAACACCGGGCCATACCAATGGCTGTCTCACCTGCGTGCTGGATGACGAAAGCAAGGCGTTCACTGGCGATTGCCTGCTGATCCGCGGCTGCGGCCGTACGGACTTTCAGCATGGGGACTCCAGAAAAATGTACCAATCCATCCATAACGAGATATTCACCTTGCCGGACGAGACCCTGTTATATCCGGCCCATGATTACCGGGGCTTGACCGTTACCAGCGTGGTCGAGGAAAAAAACTACAACCCGCGTCTCGGCGGTAAGTTAAGTGCATCCGATTTCGATGGTTACATGCGCAACCTGAATCTGCCGCATCCCAGACAGATTGATATTGCCGTACCTGCCAATCTCAAATCCGGCAAACCCGAGCAGGAATTATTACCGCAACAACGCCAGCAATGGGCACCGCTTAATTATACCTTCGCCGGGTTTCTGGAAATCGAACCGCAAGCGATGGAAGAACGGTTGCAACATTTACAGGTGATAGACGTCCGAACCCCTGAAGAATATAACGGGCCACTCGGCCATATACCGAATGCCCGGCTTTTGCCATTGGATAAACTGAACGAGCGAGTGGATGAAATCGGACACGACAAACCTGTCGTTACCGTCTGCCGCGCCGGCGGCCGTTCGGCCCAGGCCACGGTGATCCTGCAGAAGGCCGGCTTTAATGAAGTGGCCAATCTGGCAGGCGGGATGTTACGTTGGCGGGCGGAGGGACATCCGGTTATTGGTAACGTTGATTAATTCCCATAAAACGTAGGGTGGGCACGTTGTATGTGCCCACGCAGAAAGGGGATAAATGTCACTTCCTTTGATGTTAGGCTTCATTTCACTAATTTCGAGGAATCAGAATGGCCATTTTCTGATTCGATTAATACAGCCACTTTTATTATAGAATACCGGCTACATCGTCATTCACACGAGGAGAATTAAGATGTCTAAATCGATATTTATCAGCGGCGCAGCATTCTTTGTTGCCATAATCATTATGTTTGGATCTTGGTACACCATAGACCAAACCGAGCGCGGCGTTATAACCAGAAACGGCGCGATTTCAGGTACTGCAGAGCCAGGTTTGCATTTTAAAATACCAATAATTGATTCGGTAAATAAAATCAGCATGCAAACAAGCAAAATTCACGCGGTAATGGAATCATACTCACGCGATCAACAACCTGCATCAATCACTGTGTCCGTTACCTATCACGTTAATTCTGACTCTGTTGAAGAAGTGTATTCAGAATTTCAGAATGTTGATAATCTCATCGACAGAACATTGTCGCCGCGCATTAATCAAGCAACCAAAACCGTATTTGGCAAATTCAGCGCCAGTGAATCTATTCAAGAGCGCGGAAAGCTAAACAAAGAAGTTCTGGACGCCATTATCTCTGAATCCACGGAGTTGGTGACGATTGAAAGTGTACAGATTGAAAATATTGATTTCTCAGACACGTATGAGAAAAGTGTGGAGGCGCGCATGTTAGCAGAAGTCGGTGTGCAAAAAGCCAAGCAAGAATGGGAGCAAGAGAAGATCAAAGCTGATATCACGGTAACGCAGGCAGAAGCTTCCGCAAAAGCAGTCAAGCTTGCAGGTGATGCAGAAGCCTATGCCATTCAGAAAAAAGGTGAAGCACTGCGCACCAGCCCTGAGCTAGTGCCGTTAACCGCTGCACAAAGGTGGAATGGAGTATTACCCACCACTATGATTCCTGATACAGGTGTGCCCATGATTAATTTGGATAAAAAATAAACAGACAGTTATCGTAGGTTGGGCTGAGGTACGAAGCCCAACATAATCGCTACGACGAATGTAAAACGTTGGGATCCATTTCATAAGAGCCATTTATCGTAGATTGGGCTGACGGAGGAAGCCCAACATCATGGCTTCCTCAATGACAATCGTTGGGCTTCATTGCATTCAGCCCAACCTACTTGAGCCAGCAAGGTTTTTCTTCAATACAACCACCAGTTCTTCGAGTTCGATTTCGTTCACGACCAACGGCGGCATGAGTCGGATTGATCTTTCCTTTGGGGAATTAATCAACAATCGGTCTTGTAGACATTTGGTCACGAAGTCCTGCCCTTTGGTCTTTGTCAAATCAAAAGCGACCAACAGTCCCATGCCCCGGATGTTTTCAATCTCGTAGTGACTGGAGAGTTCAGTCAGCATGGCCATCAGCAGCTCACCCATCTTTCTGCTATGTTCGACCAGCCCCTGTCCCAGAATTTCCTTCAGCACGGCCAGACCGACGGCCATGGCCAGCGGCTGGCCGGTGTAGGTACCACCCTGTTCACCCGTTTCGAATATATTCAACCGCTCCTTCGCCAATAACGCCGCCAGCGGATAGCCACCGCCAATGCCCTTGCCCAGGGTCATAATATCCGGCTCCACACCGTAGTGTTCATAACAAAATAGTTTACCGGTACGGCCGAGTCCGGTCTGGATCTCGTCCAGGATAAGCAGGATGTTTTCCTGATCGCAGAGCTGCCTTAAGCCCCGGACAAACTCAGTCGCCGCCACGTTAACCCCACCCTCACCCTGTACCGGCTCGATCATGATGGCGCAGGTTTTGTCGCTGATCATTTGTTTGACCGAATCCAGATCATTAAACACGGCCTTGCGAAAGCCGCCGGCCTTGGGTTCGAACATGGGTTCCCACTGTTGCTTGCCGGTGGCCGCCATGGTTGCCAGTGTCCGGCCATGAAAACTGTATTGCGTGGTGATAATTTCAAAGGCGCCGTTTTTAAACACCTGGCCGTATTTCCTGGCCAGTTTGATGGCCCCTTCATTGGCCTCAGCGCCAGTAGAAGCAAAAAACACCCGATCCAGACAGCATTGCTCCGTCAGCAGGGCTGCATATTCCAGCATGGGCAGATTGTAAAAGGACGGACTGGCATTGATGAGAGTGCGCGACTGCTCGGCGAGTACATCGGCTATTACCCTGGGCGAATGGCCCAGGCAATTGACCGCCCAGCCGCCGATGAAATCCAGATAACAGTTATCTTCGGTATCGTACAGATACATGCCCTGCCCTTTGCACATGACAATATCCGGCCGGCTGGTGACCGTGAGCAACCTACTGTTAGCGATTTTTATTAACTCACTCTTATTCATAATTCTCAGAGATACTTTTCCATTAAAAACAGTTTTATCGAACCAAGTCTGTTCCGCGTGGGCACGGACAACGTGCCCACCCTACACGACTGTGAGCAGCCGGTTGTTGGCAATCTGGATTAACTCATTCTTGTTCATATTCTCAAATATACTTTTCCATCAAATACAATTTTAACGACACATCCTGGTATTCGGCGTTACGCTCCTCGACGACGGTGTAGCCACGGCCTTCAAAGAAGGCCCTGGCTGACACACTGACCTCGGCATACAGTCGATGCACGTTGAGTTTTTGCAATTCCATTTCAATCTGCTGCATTAAGCCTTTGCCGACACCCCGGTGCTGGTGTTCATGATGCACATAAAAACAATCAATATGACCGGTCGGCTCATATTCCGCGAAGCCGAGTATCTTGCTCCGGTCCTCCGCCACCAGGACCTGGCGTTTCACAAACCGTTGCGACCAGTAGTCATTATTGTATATGGTCGGCGCCCAGGCCTGGACCTGCGCTGGCGTGTAATCCCGCGAATTGATGCGGCGAATAGTATTGAAAAACAGCCGCGAGATCTCCGGAATGTCGGTGGATTTGTGCGTTCGTATCTCCATTTCGACTCAGTCTTGCCACAGATCAAATGCAGTCTAGATTACCATATAGACACCGGCAATGGCGCGGGATACCATTTAATCAAAATCACAAAACCAAGCCCCGGGGGTTCCCATGCACTATCTTGCAAAATACCTGTCTTGCCTGGCCCTGCTGTGTTCAGTGCTGCCGCTCGCCGCGCAACAAAAAGT
>JAENIZ010000116.1 GCA_016844485.1 Gammaproteobacteria bacterium
TCTCCCGGTGCTTCCTTCACTGCCACTTCTGCTGCCGGTATTTCATTCTGGTCCGGTGCGGGTATTTGACTCTGCATTTCAGGCGTTGGTACTTCTGATACTGGTTCTTTCTCGTTACCGTCCCTGAATACAAATGCACCAATCAGAATTAGTACTGCTGCTGTGCCCGCAATAAACAGTTTGCGATTACCGGAAAGAGAAGCCAGTTTTTTTGCAGGCGCGAGTGGAAGTGTTTCAGCTTCACTGTCCAGCTTTTCTGTTTTTGCAGCCCCTTCTGCGGGAAGTTTGACCGTGGCCTCCACCGGTTGATCCGGTTTTGCCGTTGGTGCTTCGCTTGCGTCTATCAGGATATCCGGTACAGGTATCGTCACAATTTCATTTTCATTGATGCCAAACTCCTTACGCCATTCGGCAATACTCTGGGGACGATCCTGCGCCTTGAATGCCATGGCATGATCGATCGCCGAGAGGAATTTCTGTGAATACCGGTCTTTATAGACTTCTGTAAGAGGCAGATAAGGATCTTTCATGTCATGCACGATGGCTTCACCACGATCTACTGCAGCAATCGGCATCAATCCTGTTACTGCCCTGTAAAGCGTAGCGCCCAGGCCATAGACGTCTGTCCAGGGTCCTTGCCGGTCGCTCTTTGAGCCATATTGTTCGATAGGGGCAAAACCGGGTGAGACCAGTGTGGTCAATGTCTGTGGTCCTTCGCCGCCGTCTCTAACTGTTGTGGCGCGCGTTTGTCTTGCTGAACCGAAGTCCAGTAATACCGGGCTGCCATCACTACGAATGAAAATATTGCCCGGCTTGATGTCCCTGTGCACAAATCCCTTTTCATGCATTAATTCCAGCCCGCTCATTAACGGCATCAGGATTTTCTTTAATTCAGATTCATTTAAGGTTTTTCTGCTTTTCAAAATCTGTTGCAGGCTTTTACCGACCTCATAATTCATGACCATGTAGGCCGTATTGTTCATTTCGAATACATTGAATACCCTGACCAGATTGGCATGTTCAAATTTGGTCAGGGTCCTGGCTTCGCTGATGAAACGTTTCAGCCCCCATTCGAAGTCCTCTTTCTGTTCGTTAGTGGTTGGTTGAACAGTCAAATCACTGTTGCGCGATGAAAATTGGCCGGGCAGGTATTCCTTGATGGCCACCTGGCGATCGAGGTTAACATCGTGCGCGAGATAGGTAATGCCGAAGGCGCCCTGTCCCAGGACGCGTTCCATCCGGTACCAGTGCAGTACATAACCAGGTTCCAACGCAATCAGGGGTGACTGATCATTCATACCAGGAATTTTCCATACAAATTCTTTTATATTTATTTTAATACATCGATAATGATAGCTGAAAAAATAAGTCTAAGCCTTTGTTTAACAATAAAAGTAATAGCCGCTGAACTGCTTCGTCCGGTATAACGTGTTGTGTTATATAACGTAACACGCTATGTATAAACTCGAGACTGACACTAGTTTACTTTTTCTTGTCCACCTGTGAGGCGATTTCATTGAGCAGTTGTTGATCCATTTCCTTCATTTCTGCGGTTGTTTTCCTGGTCATTTCCATTGACGTGCGTGTCTTCTCCTCCACTATGGCATGGGTATCGGACATCTGTTTTTCCTGTTGTTCAAACTCTTGCGCGAAACTGGACAGGTCATCATCTATTTGTTGCTGAAACGCATTGACCTGGCCCTGTTTCCACTCGGCCTTGACCACGCTGGCTTTCGCCCGTTCAATTTTTTGTTCGATATCGTTTATGCCGTTATGGGTACGTTCCAATCGTTGCTGCGTGGTCTCCAGTTGTTTTTTTATCCTGGCGTCTTCTGTTGTGGTCTGTTGCCGGGCTTTCAGCTTCCTTATTTCAGTAATTAATGCCTGCTTTCCCTGTTCAGACTTTTGTCGCGCCCGTTCAATGCTTGCCAGTAATTTGTGGTGTTTTCCCAATTCCTGTTCAAACTTTTGCCACTCAATTTCTAATTGTTTTTTCTCCAGTTTACGTTTCTTGTCAAATTCCGTTCTTAAATCGTCGAAGGCTTTTTTGGATTCTATCTGCGCTACCTGCCGTACTTCCTCCTGCGTGTAGAGATATTCACGCTTTGCTACGAGACTTGCAAAGGCGCCAGCCACTGCTGTTCTGACCTGCTCTTTGCTCAACCATTGCTTACGCAAGTAATCGGTGACTCCGGATTTGAAGGCCCGCACCGCTACTTCTTCATTGCCGGCGCCGGTGAGCATAATCGTTGCGGGGAATCGACGGTTGTCGTAATTGGACTGCAGAATATCCAGTCCGGTGACATTATCCATACGGAGTTCGTAATCCAGTAGCAGGACATCAAAGGCCGACCAGTCAAAATCTGCGCCCGGCACACCCTGGCGGCGGGGGTCATATTCCACTATTTCCACGTCCCGGTACTCGTCACCGAGCCAGGTTAGCAGTAGTTTTCGGTAATCTTCATCATCATCGAGGATCAGGATCCTCTGCAGGGCCATCTTGCTGTTCATAATTCCGTACCCTATATGCCTACTGGGCAGTTCCCAGACCCGTAAGGTATTGTACCTGCGTTCCAATCCAGGGGGACAAGTTTATTTGTATTGATTTCAATTAGATGACAATGGATGTTTGAAACTGATATCGTCATCGAGATGTCGGGAGTCAGGCGCTGGATATTGAATCACTTACTGCTTTTCCCAGATCAACGTGAAATTGTTGGCCGGCATGGGTACTTTTTCCAGTAATGTTATATCGGCTTTTTTCCCTAATGATTCCAGCGCACCCATATCGCGGATGGCGCTTTTGGGATCCTGTGTCTTCAACCAGCAATCAAAACGCGCATTGCTCTCGCTGGTGTATGTTCCATGGATATTAAACGGACCGTAACTCAAAAATCCGGCTCCGGGCCGCAGGTAACGGCCAAGACGTTCATAAAATATTTCAACATCTTCCCAGCCCATGATATGCAATGTGTTTGCAGTGAATACGGCCTCGATATCCCTGAACGGCCAGGGATCATCGTTGATATCCAACGGCACCGGCGTTTTGATATTTTCGAGTTTCGCTTCTTCAACCCACAATGATATACCCGGCAAATTGACTTCCTGATCGGTCGGTTGCCAGGTGATGTGCGGCAGATGTTCGGCAAAATAAACGGCATGCTGGCCCGTACCGCTGCCAATTTCCAGAACTTCGCATGGGCAGATAACTGCTCCTGCGTTATCTGCATTTCCACCATCCCTGGCGGTCGCAAAAATACGTTTCAGCACGGCTAGTATCGGGTCCTTGTTGTTTTCGCAGGCCTGTGAGAAAGGCTTTTTCATGGGGAGTCACTCATTAGTTTTATGAGGACGGGCATTTGATTGTCGCTTGAGCAATACGATTCAACAGCGCTGCGAAATGCAGCGACATCGATGCCGAGGTAAACACCTTTAATATCCTTCATCTTGTCGAGTCCGTCTGCTGCCATGCGCCTTGCGACATCGTTCAGTCCCTGGAACCTTTTCAGGTGGGCGGCAGCAACCTGGATCAAACCTTGCAAGAACAATCCCGTTTCTGTATGTCTTCCTGCGGCTATCCAGACTGCTTCAAGCGCTTCATGTGCCTCCCACCAGTAACCGTGGTTAAACAAGTCAATCCCATATAAATACTCATCACAAGACTGCCATTGCCCGGCGTCGAATGAGGCGAGTTGTTCTGATGGTTTATTATATGAATGACCCTCGGGATCGCGAGTCGGATGCGGCGCTTTTCCCGGTACAAAACGATACGACGGAAATTTCCGGTCAGTATAACGTGGCGGTGTTGTGGTTACCGGTGGATTCATTCATAACACGGGCCGGAGGCAACTGATTATTATCACCAGGCTCCGGCCCGTTAAGAAAATTACTTCTTTTCAGATGCCAGAAAGACGGGCCTGGATTCTTTCTTGGCCTTTTTTGCCGCACGTTTTTCTTTCAAAGACATGGCAGGTTTTTTCATGGCTTCTCTGCTGCTACTCCGTTCTTTCGTCATGGGGACTCTCCGGATAAGGGATGGGTGGTATTTATGTCAACATATCTGTTGATCACTTTACTCCAGGCCAACGTAAATGTATTCGCGTTTATGTGTTTGCCTGTTAATTCTGTCTTTTAGCACAGAATCAGGGTCAGTGTAGCTCGACAATTTGTTCCAGACGTTGCTCTCGGTCTCCGCTTCCGGCTCGACTCTCGACCGCTATTCGACAATTTGTTCCAGACGTTGTCTAACACCTACTTCCCTGTAGGCGTCCCGACGCGACTCTAACTCCTCGATAATTGTTCCAGACATTATTCTACCTTCCACATCCATGTGGTCGTCCTTCCCTGGAGGTCAGATGCAGGAGGTACGATTA
>JAENIZ010000117.1 GCA_016844485.1 Gammaproteobacteria bacterium
CAATGCCGATTTGCGTCAATCATCCAATACCAAACATTTGATCTTTGATTGCTACACTCTCGTGGAATATCTCTCCACCGTCATGACACTGGAACCGGGCGACATTATTTCCACCGGCACGAGCAGCGGCGTCGGCGTCAAGATGACGCCGCGCGGTTACATGAAACCCGGCGACGTGGTGCGCATCGAGATCGAAAAGATCGGCGTACTGGAAAATCCGGTCATCGAAGAACCGGCAGATACTGCGTTTATTGATTGAACAGGATTAACGGCGCGCATGAGCCGCGCGGGCCAATGATGCTAAGCTCGGGCAAATGACAGTCACCGCGCCGGCTCCATTGTGTTATCAGGTCGCAGGCGATATTGGCAGTAGAGATACATTTGTTCTACGCCTCCCGGTGTAATATGCAGTTCTTTGTGATTGCGCATTAATTCGAACTCTTTACCCAACGTGCTCTCAAGCTGCTCCAAACTGTACCGTTGTACCGGTAAACCACTACACCGGGGTGGCGCTTGTGGTGCAAACGTAGCGATAATGAAGTGGCCGCCTGGTTTCAACGCTCTTAGAAGTTGATCACGATACTGCCGTTGTTGCTCAGGCTCGGTAAGGAAATGAAACACTGCTCGATCGTGCCATAATTCATAATGGCGCGCCGGCAAATCAACCGATGTGATATCACCTTCCAGCCAGGTAATCAGCTCTGCTCTTTCCCCTAATCGCGCTCTGACAGATGACAGAGCTTTTTCCGAAATGTCGAGGACTGTGATTGATTGATACCCTTCAACCAATAAGTCGTCAACCAAAGTGGAAGCGCCCCCGCCGACGTCGAGAATCGGAGCATCCATTCTCAGGCCTAGTTCCTTAATCCAGGTTAAAGAAGTTTGCAAATGCGGCTTATACCAACCGAGTCTCTCGGCCGGCTTGGTCGAATAGGCTCGTTCCCAATGATTCTTTAGGTTCATTTCGGTTGACGTTGGTCGTATCGGCCCGGCCATGCGTTAGCTCACTCCATCAAAACGTTACGACTCTATCCGATTCACGGATGAGGCTGTACAGATCTTTCATCGTAGACACGGGACATATTTCCAAACCCTCGGAGTTATGTAATTTCAAACATGTGCCACAGGCCGTTATGACCCCTCCGGCGTCAACGAAACTGCGCATTTGCTCGTTTATCTTGAATTGACTGGTATCGAGCGATTCCACCTTAACCCCCTTCCCGAGAAGAAAAACGGACACAGCATCACCTTGTTTGAGCGAAAACACACCAAGGCGGAATACATTCCATACAGTCTCTGGATCGGAAGAATAGATAGCAACTCCAGGTTTCACGTTGATGTCTCTGTAACTTGCGGCCTAACTATATTTTGAGTAACAGTTTGTCCCATAATGTTATATATGGCTTTAATTGTGAATAAATACCCTGCCTACATCGAAAATTGATCAGTACTGATGGTCTGGAGGGCTATTTGTATCTGTTCCAGGCGGCGCATGGGGTTATCCATCTCGAGCAAGGATCTGTTTATCGATTAATTCAATTGGCAACAGTTCCGCCAGGCGGCAACCCACCCAAACCGCCCGCATAAATTTTTCGTGTTCTGAAAGAAAGGGAAGTTCGAATTTGGTAGCAATCTGGCGCAGCAGGTCTGACAGCAACTGGAATTCCACCGGCAGTTCTTGATCTTCAGCATCGTCTAACACTTCAACGTCGCCTTCCAGCAATTGATTCTGTCGTACGCGCTTTTGTAAAACCCTGAACCGTTGTTCCCCATGCGCCATGATCCTCAACAGTCCGTCCTCCCCATTTTCCCAATCAACGATTTTGGCCAAGGTCCCGACCTCGTGACACTCCGCGGGATTTCCTGCCTCATTGCCTTTACTGATGAGGCATACCCCAAACCCGGACTCGGTACGCAGACATGCACTCACCATGTCCAGATAACGTGGTTCATAGATACGCAAGGGCAAGATGCCGTCCGGAAACAGGACGGTGTGGAGGGGAAACAGCGGGATGCTTAGCATGCGACCTGCAGAGCTTCCTGCAAACGATGATGTATGCCGCCAAAATCACCGTTACTCATTATTACTATATGATCACCAGGCTGCGCCATGCCAACCGCCTTGATAATGATTGTGTCGATATCCGTAAACACCTGGCGTCTTTGTCCCAGACTTTTGGTACAACGCGAGAGGTCCCAGGTCAGATCCCCCGGCTGATAAAGCAGGACATGATCAGCGTCGGTGAATGATCCCGCCAGGGTATCCTGATGGACTCCCTTACGCATGGTGTTAGAACGCGGCTCCATGATGGCGATGATCCTTTGTTTCCCCACATGTTGGCGCAGGGCGGCCAGGGTCGCCCGTATTGCCGTAGGATGATGGGCAAAATCATCATAGACCGTGACCCCGTTAATCACGGCAAGTTGCTCAAGGCGCCGTTTGACACTCTTGAAATCCGCCAATGCCTCACACACCACGCCTGAATCTATACCCACATGGTTTGCTGCCGCGGTGGCCGCCAGGGCATTATCAGCGTTATGGCGCCCGATCAAGTCCCAGCGTATCACCCCGCCTGGTGTATCATCGATCTTGATCTCAAATTCACTGTAGTCATCGCGCAGCGGATCCCCCTCCCCGAAATACTCGACCGGCGTCCAACACCCCAACTCCAATACTTTACTGATCTCCATATCTCCCTGCCGGGCAATGATCAGGCCGTGGTCCGGGACGATCCTGACCAGGTGATGAAACTCACGTCTGATTGCAGCAAGATCAGGAAAAATATCAGCATGATCAAATTCGATATTATTGATAATCAATGTGGACGGGCGATAGTGAATAAATTTTGATCGTTTGTCGAAAAACGCCGTGTCGTATTCATCGGCCTCTACGACAAAGTAATCAGCCCCGCCCAGGCGTGCAGAACAACCAAAATTCTCGGCGATCCCGCCGATCAGAAATCCCGGATTCAGGCCGCCCACTTCGAGTATCCAGGCCAATGTGGAGGTTGTCGTCGTCTTGCCGTGGGTACCGGAGACTGCCAGGACATGCCGGCCCTGCAATACATTTTCATTCAACCATTGCGGCCCCGAGATAAATTTCAAATCATTATTCAGGATGTATTCGACTGCGTGATTACCACGCGACAAGGCATTGCCGATAATCACCAGGTCGGGGGCGGGGTCCAGATGGGCGGGGTCATGCCCTTCCAGCAGCGTGATGCCCTGCCCGGCAAGCTGCGTACTCATCGGCGGATAGTCATTCGCATCCGAACCACTGACCTCATGTCCAAGCGCACGGGCAAGCAGCGCAATGCCTCCCATGAAGGTGCCGCAAATACCCAGAATATGGATTCTCATCAGCCCCGCAGTTCCGGTAACAGGATGGAAATGAACAATGACGTGATAAAAATATAGGTCAGGGCAAACACAATACCAAATCCGAATGCCGTATCCATAGCGTGCCGCAAGATATGTGCCATGACAAGAACATTCCAGGTGATCAACAACACATACATGAACAGGATCACTGCCTGGAGTAATTGATCATTTTGCGCCACTGCGCCCCCATAAATCAGGGGTAATGCAACCAGGCCGATGATGAACCCGGTCCCCGACAATGCCATCAGGGTTTGTGACCAGCGTTCGGGATGGCGATTCAGTTTAACAATACCGAACGTGATAAGGGCTACAAGTGCCGTCTCGATGATGCTGGCCAGGACCGCATCAAGCAGTGGTGCTGCGTACCAGGCAAGTACAAAATTGATAAACGTGTAGGCTATAAGACATATCGTCAGTAATCCAGTTGATTTCGGCAGGTCCTGCGGCCCGATACGCAAAAGACAGATATCAAAAAACGCCTTGAACAAGGTCCTGGTGACTGTATACATAACGTATAGTTAGCTAATTATTATGTTCAGCAAATTGCAGAACGATTATGCGCATCGTGCGTGATATCTCTATGTGCCTGATCAGATAATTACCATCTGCTGCGGTAATACCCGTAATCATATTCTTTTTGCAACCGCAGTTCGTTACTGGAATTCAATGAATAGATTGCCGGCAGGTTGATGCCATTGAACATATTGGCCTTGACCAGCATATACGCACCGGTATTTGCAAAAATTATCCTGCTGCCGACCTGTAATTTATCCGCAAAACAATAATCACCGAACAAATCACCACTCAGGCAACTCGCGCCTGCCAACCGATAACTGTATGCACCGTCCGCGCATTCCTGCAGGACAACAGGTTTATATTGATACTCAAAGACCTCCGGCAGGTGATTCACCGTAGTATCAAGCACTGCGATAGTCTTGCCGCCGGAGTCAAACAGATCAATGACTGTGGCGACGAGATAACCTGCCTGGTTTACGATCGCATTGCCCGGTTCAAAAAATACATCCAGCCCGTTCTGTTGCTTCAATCCTGAGGCAATGCTGCAAAGTACATCAAGCTGCTGCGTGTTGTCGAACAGATATCCACCCCCGAGATTGATCCAGTCCAGTCCGGGCATGAAATCTTCCAGTGCATTTTTTACCTTGTTGATTGTCTGTTCAAGTTCCCGGAAATTTTCAGATTCACTGTTTGTGTGGATATGAATACCGCTGATGCCTGCAAATGTTTCGGGTTGCTGCCGCCACAGGGTTGCCAGTTGTGATAACGGGATTCCCAATTTGGAGTAATCCCTGCATGGATCAAATCGATCATCTTTAACAAATGACAATTCAGGATTGACGCGCAACCCGCAATTTAACCGTTCAACATGTGATTTGCAGCGTTGCCATTGCGACGATGAATTAAAACTCAGGTAATCACTGATGTTCGCAATGTCCTGAATAGCGCTGAGACTGAGTCCGGGACTGGTGACATGGATACTGCCCTTCTCACCCAGCACCTCTCGCGCCAACCTGCATTCAAATAAGGAACTTGCCGAAAATCCATCGACATGGTCTGCAATAGTATTGAGCAGGGAAGAAAACGATAAGGCCTTTACAGAATACAGGATCTGACAACCACAGCGTTCCCTGACCTTTGCCAGCAGTTCAAGCTTATTGGTAACAGCCGCTTCGTCATAGACAAATGCAGGAGTAGTGAGACTCTTTTCTTCCCATAAGGGCAAGAGGTGATCATCAAATTGTTGTGACGCCGACATTTATCGTATTGAAATTTTCATTTTGTCTGAATCTTCTGGTAGCCTGTATATACCAGACCTGCAATTTAACTGTGATGTTGACTCATTCACACCGTGCCGGTTAAGGTCAATATTACACCGGTCATTACATTAAAAATATGAAATATACTCCATTAATAACAAACACAATCTTCCTGGCCACGTTGTTGGGCCTGCCGTTATCATGTTACGCAGATCCTGCTGATTCCGGTGATAACGCATCTGATCAGCAACCGGAGTATCTGAATCCGGAAGAAGTTACTGAAGACGATTATGCCATGATGATGGACTATTCCGTCCGTTATGAACAATGCCTGAGCACAAAGGCATTTTCCGAGATCGGTAATTACAATGATCCGCGTGATGTGGTTGACACTGCGATGAAACAATGCGCCTTTGAACTCGAGGAACTCAATCAGAAGATGACGGACAGGAAATTCCCCCCGGCGTACCGGCAAAAATATATCCAAAGAACCAGCAACCGTGCAGCAGGAGAGACTCTGCAAATTATCATGATGGAAATGGCATCCCGGCAACCGCCTGCTGAATAAACCAGTGAACCTGAAACAACCCGGGTTCAGGGAAACCCGGGGAAGATGTAATGAGTCAACTCTTTCAGGGCATGTTCGTAAACATGGCGTTTGAATGCAACCACCTGGCTGACGGGGTCCCAGTAATCAATCCAGCACCAGTTATCAAATTCAGGCTTGCTGGAATTATCGAGTTTGACATGGCTTTCATCGGCCAACAGCCGCAACAGATACCAGATCTGTTTCTGGCCGATACAGATCGGACTGGTGTTGTAGCGGATGAATTGCTTCGGCAACCAGTAACGCAACCAGTCATCAGTACTGGCGATAATCTCAACATGCTCGGGGAGCAGGCCGATCTCCTCTTTGAGTTCCCGGTACATGGCCGTTTCAGCAGTTTCATCCACATTGATACCGCCTTGAGGAAACTGCCACGCCTCCATACCTGACCGGCGCGCCCAGAATAATTTCCCCTTCGGGTTGCAAAGAAGGATACCTACATTGGCCCTGAATCCATCTGAATCAATCATCGTGTGCCGATATGTTTAACGTTACCCATGATTTTCCATAAAAACACTACAATCCGCAATTCCCGGCTGTTGAATCCTGAATTATCTACATGGACGACATACAGGGACGATGTATATGGAAATACAAGTGCCGCGGTTGCAGGACGCATAAGAGCGGCCGTATAAGTGTCGCGACGACATGGAGTCGAAGAGCGACCGTAGTGTATGCTGGAAATGCCGGGAGCAATTTCCAGTACCTGTTTCTCATCACCGGATTTTACCTGCGTCGCAATTATCCCTAGACTGACCGGCTTTCAGGACCCGGACTTGCGATGAACCTGGCGATATTTGATCTGGATAACACCTTGCTTGGTGGAGATAGTGATTACTTATGGGGACAATTTCTCTGTGAGCACGGCTACATCGATACCAGGACTCATAAGGACGAGCACCAGCGCTATTATGATGACTACAAGGCCGGCAGACTGAACATCAGTGAATTTCTGAAATTCCAGCTTCAGCCATTGGTGGGGGTCGATCCTGATATCTTATTGGCACGCCGTGAACAATATCTGGATGAGAAGATAAAACCGATACTATTAAACAAGGCCGTGAAACTGCTGGCTGATCATCAACAACAGGGACATATCCTGTTGATCATCACGGCGACCAACCAATTCCTGACGGAACCTATCGCCGGATTATTCGGCGTGGACAACCTCATCGCATCGGAAGTTGAAATAAAGGATGGA
>JAENIZ010000031.1 GCA_016844485.1 Gammaproteobacteria bacterium
AATCGTGCTGGTATTCACATTCCGCGAATCCGGCAGACTGTAGCGGCTTACGGCCTGGCAGTTGCTACTACCATGTTTATCACCACATTGTTTCTCTATACCGTGGCCCGTCAGGTATGGCGATGGAACATAGGAGCCGCATTGCTGCTTGCAACTCCATTTGTATTCATACACTTCGCATTCCTGTGTGCCACCCTCTTGAAAATACCCGGTGGCGGCTGGTTTCCGCTCACGGTTGCCGCCGTTATTTATCTGCTGATGTCAACCTGGGAACAGGGCCTTCGTCACCTGCGCACCAGGCTCACAGATATGACCTGCTCGTGTGAACTCTTCCTCGCCGACATTAAAACTACCAGACCACACCGCGTACCTGGTGTCGCGGTATTTCTCACCCGGCAGACGAGCGGTATACCCAGAACCCTGTTGCATAACTTCAAACATAATCGCATCCTGCATGAAACCAACATTTTTCTGACGATTGAAACCAAACGTATACCCAAGGTGAGATCGGAGAACCGCGCCACCGTCGAATCCTACGGCTCCGGTCTTCATCGTGTCATCATGCAATTCGGATTCCTCGAGCATCCGAACGTGCCCACAACCTTGCAGCGCATAGCTTTAAAACAACTGGATATCGAACTCGAACCAATGGACACGACTTATTTTCTTGGCCGCGAAACACTGATCATACAGAAAACAGGTGGCATGCCGATGCACGTCTGGCGGAGGCGCTTGTTCGCCCTGATGCTGAATAACGCCTTTCACGCCGCCCGTTATTTCCGTATCCCGGTCAACCGTGTGGTGGAGTTCGGCGCCCAATTGGAGATTTGATAAATAATTATCGGACCAGCGAACAGAAGTCAGGCATTCACATGGAGTTTGTTACCTCCTCATTCACAAATTACCCAATACCCCCCATTGATTGACGATGTTACAGAAGAGTTCCGCCGTGCGTTCTGCATCGTAACACGCGGAATGGGCCTGTTTTTCGTCCCATTCAAGACCGGCTGCAATCACGGCGCGTGACAGTACCGTCTGGCCATATGCAAGTCCGGCCAGTGTCACTGTATCGAAGGTGCTGAAAGGATGAAACGGATTGCGCTTGATTGCGCTGCGTTCAACAGCCGCATTCAGAAACGCAAGATCAAAAGACGGGTTGTGACCGACCAGGATGGCGCGCTTGCAACCATGCGACTTCATTCTTCCGCGTATCATTTTGAAGATGTCCTGGAGCGCATCTTTTTCCGCAACGGCAATCTGTTTGCGAAACGGGTGCTCAGGATCGATCCCGGTAAATTCGAGCGCTTCCTGATCCAGATTGGCGCCCTCGAAAGGTTGCACATGCCGGGTCATGCTCTCATCAATCATCCAACGGCCTGCTGCATCCGTCCTGAACGTAACGGCTGCGATTTCCAGCAAGGCATCAGTGGCTGCATTAAAACCACCGGTTTCAACATCGACAGCGACAGGAAAATAACCGCGGAACCGATTGGCGATAATATTTAATACTTTGTCGTTCAATGTTTGAGTTTCCACTGACATTCCTTTCCTGCCCGAAAGGGAACCAATTCATCATCTCCAAAAGATAATATTTCCGGAACAGTCCATTTTCGTTTTTCCAGAATTATTGTCTCCTGATTGCGCGGCAAGCCATAAAAGTCTGCGCCATAATGACTGCTGAATGCCTCAAGACGACCAAGACATCCTGCCGTGGCAAAGATCTCGGTATAAAGTTCGATCGCACAATGCGCGGAATAGATCCCGGCGCAACCACAGGCGGATTCCTTATCATGCTTTGCGTGTGGTGCACTGTCGGTGCCGAGGAAAAACCGGGGATGCCCGCTGGTGGCTGCCGCCAATACGGCCTGTCGATGTTCTTCTGCTTTAGGGACGGGAAGACAATAATGATGCGGTTTAAAACCGCCGGCAAATAATGCATTTCGATTGAGCAACAGATGGTGCGGCGTGATCGTGGCCGCCAGATTGTCAGAGCCGGCCTTTACAAATTCCACTGCCTCTTTGGTTGTAATGTGTTCAAAGACAACTCGTAATTTGTGGAAGCGATCCAGCACTGGCGCAAGCACGCGATCAATAAAAATTCTTTCACGATCGAAGATATCAACCTCCAGGTCCATCACCTCGCCATGCACCAGTAGTGGCATGTTCTGTTCCACCAGCGTCTCGAGCTGCGGATACACATTCTTGATATCTGTTACACCATCCTCTGCATGAGTTGTTGCACCCGCGGGGTAGTATTTTACCGCATGAATATGGCCGCTTTTTTTGGCACGGATAATCTCATCACAATCCTCAGGCAGGCTCGCCAGGATGCGTTTGCGGTAGTCCAGTGCCTGCTTTGTCGTTACTATTGGCGGTTTGAGATTCGGCATGATAATGGCGCGGCCGAACTGGCGGGCGCTGTCCATGACAATGCTGCTCATGGCCTTGCCGTCCCTCAGGTGCAGATGGAAATCATCCGGCCGGGTAAGTGTTATTGTCTGCATGACTTAATCACTGGTTAACCATGTTGGCACTATTGTAAACGATAACTCCTGTCCGGCTCATGGGATACCGGCCGGTAACTGCACGAAAACCAGCTGGCCAATATAGTGATCGTCTATACCTAATAACTGAATCGTATTTAACACCTTATATATACGGCATATAATTCGGAAAACTGAGGAATCTCTGATTCAATCAGAGATTCCTGCGGTACACGGAAGTGCCGCCATTTTCATTGGCCGCAGGCCGTTGAAAATAAAGGAAAGTGCAAGTTCATTAATATATGGCACGTTTTTCACTTTCCGTACTCTGAGGAGTGGCACAGGGAAGTGCCGTTCACGGAGCTAAGGATGTAAAAGACCAGAATGGACTTATGCAGAGCTTTATCAAACAATCAAGGAGGTATTTATGCCATTACGCATAGGCGACGAAGTGCCGGATTTCACGGCGGAAACGACGGAAGGGACGGTCAATTTCCATGAATGGATCGGGGACGGGTGGGCCATTCTGTTTTCTCACCCCAAGGACTTCACACCGGTATGTACGACGGAGCTGGGTTACATGGCCGGGCTGATGCCGGAATTCAAGAAACGCAACTGTAAAGTCATCGGACTCAGCATAGATTCGGTCAGTGATCATTCAAAATGGTCCAAGGACATTGAAGAGACACAGGGTCATGCAATTAATTATCCAATCATCGGCGATACCGATCTGCATGTTGCGAAGCTCTATGACATGATTCATCCGAATGCCAGCGGAAAAGCGAAAGATCGTACAGCCGCGGATAATGCCACGGTGCGTTCCGTGTTTGTTATCGGTCCGGACAAGAAGATTAAACTGATGATCAGCTACCCTATGAGCACCGGCCGGAATTTTGACGAGGTGTTGCGGGTACTCGATTCGATCCAGTTGACCGCAAAACACAAAGTCGCCACGCCGGTGAACTGGAAACAGGGCGAAGACGTCATCATCGTTCCTGCGGTTTCCGATGAAGAGGCGAAGAAAAGATTTCCGGGAGGCTGGAAGGCGCCGAAACCGTATCTACGGATTGTCAAACAGCCGCACTAGGAGTCAGGGGCCAGATATTAGGTATCAGAGATTAAGTAATACCTGCCCCTAATCCATATTTACCATGGGTAAAATTATTATCTATGCAGGTCTTGTCCTGATCATTATCGGTGTGATGACCTCCTACGCGCCGGGTTTGCTGAAATGGTTTGGTCATCTGCCCGGTGATCTCCGTATCGAGAGTGATAATGGATTCATATTTATCCCGATCACCTCCATGATTGTTATCAGTGTTCTGCTTACGGTTGTTATAAATCTGTTTTTCCGAAAGTAGTACCGGATTTTGATATACAAATTAACTGCCGCTCAGAACAGGGAAACTCGCAATCAGACCATTAATAATATATTGAATGGCGAGTGCAGTGAGGATGATCCCAAGCACGCGGGTGATGACATTGGTGCCGGTTTCGCCAAGCAGGCCGCTTATTTTGGATGCCAGAAGCAACATAAATAATGTCAACAACAAAATAAATAACAGCACCATCAATATGATCACTGTCTCCAGTCTCAATACCGGCGTCCCTGCCAATAACAGAAGTGTCGTTAATGCCCCGGGCCCTGCGATCATGGGTATCGCCAATGGAAATACGGAGATGTCGGCCTTGTGTATCGCTTCTTCTTTTTCCCGGATGGTTGTTGATCGCAGACCTGACTGACGGACAAAGATCATATCTATCGCCAGCAGGAACAACAGTACGCCGCCAGCGATACTGAACGAGGCGGTACTGATATTGAGATACCCCAACAGGGCATCACCGGCCAGGGTGAATACAACGAGAATAATGCCCGCGATAAAGACACCCTTGATGGCGGTTTTTTTGCGAGCTGATTCTGTTTCATCCGCCGTCAATGCCAGGAATAACGGCGCAAGACCAATAGGATCAATCACCACAAGCAACAGGGTAAAAGCGCTGGCTGCGAATTCAATCATCATTGCCACATTTACAGCTTGTATTGCGGTTGAAAATTTCTAAGATGACTACATTTATATAATAAGGCATTTAACCGTTCGATATGCAATTTAAACCACTTGGCCGCACGGATCTGAAGGTCAGTCTCCTCTGCCTAGGCACCATGACCTGGGGTGAACAGAATACCGAGGCGGAGGCGCATATGCAGCTGGACTATGCTGCCGATGCCGGAATCAATTTCATTGATACGGCCGAACTTTATCCCGTGCCCCCCAAGGCCGAAACCCAGGGCCGGACGGAAGAATACCTCGGCACCTGGCTGCACCGGCGCAAGGATCGGGACAAATTGATTATTGCCACCAAGGTCTGTGCGAAGGCCGACTGGATCCCATATATAAGGAATGGGTCTGCCTGCCTGGATCGTAAAAATATCGAGGCGGCGCTCAATTCCAGCCTGCGCCGCCTGCAAACCGACTATATCGATCTCTATCAGCTGCATTGGCCGGAGCGAGATACCAATTTTTTCGGCAAACTGGGTTACTACCATGCCCCGGAAAAAGACGGTGTACCGATTGAGGAAACGCTTGCGGTGCTTGATGGGTTTATACAATCCGGCAAGATCCGTTACCTCGGCATCTCCAATGAAACGCCGTGGGGTATTGCGGAATATCTGAAAGTTTCCGGGCAAAAAGGACTGCCGCGCATAGTTTCAATCCAGAATCCTTATAATCTGCTCAACCGCACCTTCGAGATTGGCGCAGCGGAATTTGCGCACAGGGAAGATGTCGGCCTGCTGGCCTATTCGCCGCTTGGTTTCGGCGTATTGAGCGGGAAATACCTTAATGATACCTGGCCGGAGGGGGCCCGGTTGACTTTATTCGACCGTTTCTCGCGTTATACTGGTCCCGAAGGGACTCAATGCACCGGGGCCTATGCTGAACTTGCCCGTAACAACGGCCTGGATCCGGCGCAAATGGCACTTGCCTTTGTCAATTCCAGACCGTTCCTGACCAGCAATATCATCGGTGCCACCAGCATGGAACAATTGAAAATGAATATTGCCAGTATTGATATAAAACTTTCAAAAGAACTGCTCCGGGCCATCGAGGAAATCCATACCCGGCAACCCAATCCCTGTCCCTGAACAGGTAATATGTGACAGGATAAAACATAGCCATGTATTATTGACATTAATTAATGACACGGAAAACCCACATGGATCTATCCCCCCTCACTGCAATATCGCCTGTCGACGGGCGTTATGCGGACAGGACGGCCGAGTTGCGGCCGATCTTCAGCGAATACGGCTACATGCGCTACCGTATCAAGATGGAGATCGCCTGGTTACAGGCCCTGGCAGCACGCAGGGACATCAGTGAAATTCCTGCGCTCAGTAAACAGTCCGGCCAGTTTTTTGATGCCATCGTGGATAATTTCTCCGAACAGGATGCCAGGCGTATAAAAGAGATCGAAGGGGTCACAAATCACGACGTCAAGGCCATTGAATATTTCCTGAAGGAAAAAATCAAAGACAACCCGGGTTTCATGAAATTATCTGAATTTTTCCATTTTGCCTGTACTTCAGAAGATATCAACAATCTCTGTCACGCCATGATGTTGAAAGATGCACGGACACAAATCATTCTGCCCCTGCTGGATAAAATTATTTCCGCCATTACAGAGCTGGCGCATAAATATGCCGAAATGGCCATGTTATCGCGCACACATGGACAGATGGCTTCACCCACGACACTGGGCAAGGAAATGGCCATATTCGTGCATCGATTGCGCCTTCAGTATCAGCAATTGAAAGACGTTGAACTGCTCGGCAAATTCAACGGCGCAGTCGGAAATTATAATGCCCATCTTGCTGCCTACCCGGATATCGACTGGCCGGCAATATCAAAACAATTTGTTGAAGCTCTGGACCTGGTCTGGAATCCTCACACAACGCAGATTGAATCCCACGATTACATGGCGGAATATTTTCATGCCCTGTCACGCATCAATACGATCCTGATCAATTTCTGCCGCGATATATGGGGTTATAACTCACTCGGATATTTTAAACAAAAGGCCGTTGCCGACGAGGTCGGTTCATCCACCATGCCGCACAAGATCAATCCCATCGATTTTGAAAATGCGGAAGGGAATCTCGGTCTCGCCAACAGTCTGCTGGAGCACCTTGCCGAAAAACTTCCCATTTCGCGCTGGCAGCGTGATCTCACTGACTCAACGGCAATACGTAACACCGGGACAGGCATCGCACATTCCATTCTTGCCTATAAATCCTGCCTCAAGGGCATTACCAGGCTCGAAGTAGACAGGGATGTTATCAAGAATGATCTGGAAAACGCCTGGGAGATAATGGCGGAACCCGTGCAAACGGTGATGCGCCGTTATGGAGTGGCTCAATCCTACGAAAAATTAAAGGAACTGACTCGCGGGCAAGTCATCAATCGTGAAACCCTGCATGCATTTATCAACACGCTTGATATCCCTAAAGAGGAAATACAACGCCTGCTCAAGATGACGCCAGCTGACTATATCGGCAATGCGGTAGAACAGGCGAAGGAAATTTGAACACATGTGAAGCGTGAAATGTGAAGCGTATTTTGAAAGATAATATTTCTTCTACGCTTCCCGAAACACCCTTCACTTTTCACTTTTCACGCGCAATTACAGATGTCTGGAGATAAAAATAAATTCCTTGGCAACATCAGCCCTGAAAATTTCCTCAAAGAATATTGGCAGAAACAACCCTGTTTGATACGCCAGGCTTTTCCGGATTTCAATTGTCCGCTTGGTGCAGATGAACTGGCCGGACTTGCCTGTGAAGACGGTATCCGATCACGGTTGGTATTGGAAAAAGACGGTGATTATCCCTGGCAGGTCAAACATGGACCTTTTACGGAAAGTGATTTCAAATCCCTGCCTGATACTCATTGGTCGCTACTGGTACAGGATGTGAATCAACATGTCCCTGAAATTGCCGCGTTGTTACAACATTTCTGTTTCATCCCCTTCTGGCGTATAGACGATATCATGATCAGTTATGCCGCGGAGCAAGGCAGTGTCGGCCCGCACCTCGACAGCTATGATGTTTTCCTGCTGCAGGGCACGGGTAAACGGCAATGGCAGATCAACCCTGACGATTACAGCGAAGATGACTTCATTCCTGATCTTGATCTGCGCATCCTTAAACATTTTCAGTCAAAACAGGACTGGATGCTTGAACCCGGTGATATGCTTTACCTGCCTCCCGGTGTGGCGCATCTCGGCATTGCAGTGGAGCCTTGTCTTACACTCTCTATCGGTTTCCTTGCCCCTTCCCGGAGTGAGTTGATCACCAATTTTATTGACGATTCTCTGGCGAATTCTCCCCATGGTATCCGCTACAGCGACCCTGATTTGAAAATACAGCAACACCCTGGAGAAATCTCAAAACAAAGTCTTGAAAAAATCAGACACATGATGGCTTCTGCCCTCGCAGATACAGCCGGCATTGATCACTGGTTTGGAAAATACATAACACGTATGCAAACAGGACCTGTTCCTGTTAACGAAACCAGGCTTGATCCGGCTGCATTCAAATCCTGTTTCATGGAAAAAGAAATTTTGCACAGGAATGATTATTGTCGATCTGCATTCATTCAACATGACAACAAAATAACACTCTTTATTAATGGTGAAGAATATCCTCTGCCGAAAGAACTATTGTTCGCGGCAAAACTGATTACAGAACAACGCCGGATTGACTTCCGGACTTTCGAAAATCACCCCCTGTTAAATGAAATACTCGTTATTCTTTGTGAGCTTTACAATCAGGATATCTATTATTTTGAAGGTTAGGGATTCCCCATCGCAAAATGGTTCACAATTTAAAATAAAAGGGTTTGTTCCTGTCTCAAGGGTGAACTATCATCGCTTTCAGGCGTTGAATTAAGGCATTAATTTAATATGGATAACTTCGATGACTACAAACTGGCTGTAACAAGCAAGCTCATTGAGCTTGAAAGCTGTGAGGAAAATCGCCTTGCAGTAACCTGTATGGCACAGCAATGCACACGCACACTCGATATCATCAGCCGGCTGCTTGACCCGCCCATCTTTGATTCCACCGGTTTTATTGAGGCCGTCAGACAGCTGGTCGTAAGGTATCGTAATCCGCTAATCAGGGTGATTGTGTTTGATCCTGAGACGATTGTCGGACACGGGCACCGGCTGGTTGACCTGGCTGGAGATTTGACCAGTTTTATCCAAATCCGCAAGGTGAGCTCCGAATATAATGATTACAATGAATGCCTGCTGATTGCAGACAGCGTGGGTTATATCCACAGGAAACACGCCGACCGTTATGAGGCCACTGTAAACTTTAATGACCGCCGCCAGTCAAAACATTTACAGAAGGGATTTGAAGGGATGTGGGAGACGGCCATACCGGACCCCAATCTGAGACGGGTAAATTTATGAAACGCCGATTATTCATACTGTTATTTCTGACTTTATCCTGTCTGTCCCCGGACATTCAGGCCGGAGAGATGATCATGGAAATCATTCCACTCCAGCATCGAATGACTGATGATGTTGTTCCCATCCTGAGGCCATTGGTTGCCCCAGGTGGAACAATCACCGGCATGAATAATCAATTGATTATCAAGACCACTCCGGACAATCTTGCCGAGATTAAGAACGTATTGCAGAGTCTGGATCGTTCTCCCCGCCGGCTGTTAATCACCGTCAAACAGGACATTGGTGGCCAGATACATACACAGGAACATTCAGTATCAGGAAAATATTCATCCGGGAACATCAGTATCAAGAGCCGCGATCCAGGCCACTCTCATGAAGGCGTGATTATTTCAGGTACGGATGATGAGGGTAATATCATCCGTTACCGTGGCCTGGACACCAGTTCGGAGACAGACGATAAAAATGCCTTCAGCGTACAGGCCCTGGAAGGATATCCCGCCTTCATCCAGTCCGGCCAGTCCGTGCCCGTGCAAAACAGGACGGCCTATGTCACTCCAGGCGGTGTCGTGGTCAATGACAATATCGAATACCACGATGTGACTTCCGGATTTTATGTATTACCCCGCCTGAACGGTGACCAGGTCACACTGCTGGTTGCCCCCAGATTATCCCGGATCAAACCGGGCCAGGCCCCGGTATTTGATGTGCAGAACGTTGAGACCACCGCCAGTGGCCGGTTAGGGGAATGGATTGAGCTGGGGGGAATCGACCAGAGTTTCAGTGATAATAGCAGGCAAACCCTGTCTTCCTCCCGGACACGCGGGCAGGAATTGCGCTCTGTATTGATTAAGGTTGTTGAAATAAAATAACCTCTAAAATTGTTCTTTTGTTCAATTACTGCGTTGCGGCGCTTCTTGCAATGCTCATTTACTATGTATGTAAATTGCGCTTCTCGAAAGCACCGCGCCTTGTACTTGAACAAATATTACTGGTTTTAGGGGTAATATTTTTTATAGTGCACTAATTCCTGCTTGAACAAAAATTATAGTTGAAACATTAATGCTTATTTTTCGCGGGGCAATCGCCCGTTCCGGTTTTCGTATTAGTAAAATCCTTGCCTCGATACAAATTTCAGCGCCTGTCGTTAAATCACTGCACGCCGAGTATATTCATTTTGTCAAATTGAATGATGAATTAAACACGGATGAAATGGCCCGGCTTGAGAACCTGTTTCACTATGGAGCTGTAGCGCCTGAAACAGAAACCAGGGGGACACTTCTGCTTGTCACACCGCGGCCCGGGACGATTTCACCGTGGTCCAGCAAGGCCACGGATATCGCGCATAATTGTGGATTGCACAAGGTTATTCGTCTGGAACGCGGTACGGCATGGTACCTGAAAACAGATAATGGCGTTATACCTTCCCCTGATATCATCGAGAACATCAAGCCCCTGATCCATGATCGCATGACTGAAACCGTCATGTTGCGCTTTGATCAGGCAGAGTCCCTGTTCCATGAGATGCAACCAGCATCTCTGACCACAATCGATATCATGCAAAAAGGCCGGGCCGCCCTGACCGAGGTCAATATAACCATGGGTCTGGCCCTGTCTGATGAAGAGATCATTTACTTGCTCGAAGGGTTTCAGGCACTGAAACGAAATCCAACTGACGTTGAACTCATGATGTTTGCACAAATCAATTCTGAACATTGTCGTCACAAGATCTTCAATGCCGAATGGTGGATCAATGATCAGCAGATGGAACAGTCCTTGTTTGACATGATCCGTAAAACACATGTCAGTAACCCCGGACGCACTCTGTCCGCCTACAGCGATAATGCCGCTGTCACAACAGGTTATCCAGCGCTACGGTTTTTTCCGCACCCTGCAAATCATCACTACCAATCACGCAAGGAAGACGTACATATCCTGATGAAGGTGGAGACCCATAATCATCCGACGGCTATATCACCCTACCCTGGCGCTGCCACCGGATCAGGCGGTGAGATCCGGGATGAGGCTGCGACCGGGCGTGGTGCAAAACCCAAGGCGGGACTGACCGGGTTTTCGGTATCCAATCTCAATATTCCGGGTTTTCGGCAACCCTGGGAAGAAAATAACGGTAAACCTGATCGGATCGTCTCGGCACTGGACATCATGCTGGAAGGCCCGATCGGCGGCGCTTCCTTCAACAACGAATTCGGCAGACCCGCACTGTGCGGTTATTTCCGCACCTACGAACAGACAGGAAGTAATTGCATCATCCGTGGATACCACAAACCAATCATGCTTGCCGGTGGCTATGGCATGATCCGCACCCGGCATATACACAAAGAGATTATTCCTTCAGGGGCAAAACTGATTGTGCTGGGTGGTCCGGCCATGTTGATCGGTCTCGGCGGTGGCGCCGCATCATCAATGGCCTCAGGCAAAAGCGATGCATTTCTGGATTTTGCCTCGGTACAGCGAGACAACGCGGAGATACAGCGCCGCTGCCAGGAAGTCATCGATGCCTGTTGTGCCCTGGATGAGGCCAATCCGATCATCTCAATCCACGATGTTGGCGCAGGCGGCCTGTCCAATGCACTGCCGGAAATGATCAATACAAGTCAGCGTGGGGCCCGGTTTGAATTACGCAAGATACCGAATGCAGAGCCTGGAATGTCGCCCATGGAGATCTGGTGCAACGAGGCACAGGAAAGATTTGTGCTCGCCATCAATCCCCAATCACTGGAAACTTTCAGCCGGTTATGTGCACGTGAACGCGCCCCGTTCGCCATATTGGGTGAAGCAACAAATAATAGTCAATTGATCCTCAATGATGAATTATTTAGCAACAAATCCATCGATATACCGCTTCCGTTCTTGTTGGGAAAATTACCGCGCATGCGGCGAATTGCAAAGCATGTGGAGATTGAACAGAAGGTATTTGATTACCATGCGCTTGATCTGAAGGAAACCATACACCGTATCCTGCACCTGCCTGCGGTTGCAGATAAACGCTTTCTGATTACCATCGCTGATCGCAGTGTATCCGGGCTTGTAGTCCGCGACCAGATGGTCGGTCCATGGCAAACACCCATTGCGGATTGCGCCATTACTTCCAGCGCCATCGATGCCTATGTAGGTGAGGCCATGGCTATTGGTGAACGCACACCAATCGCATTGATCAATGCCCCCGCCTCCGGCCGTATGGCCATTGGTGAGGCCATTACCAATATTGCAGCTGCAAGAATCCTGCATCTCGAGGATATAACCTTGTCCGGTAACTGGATGGCCGCCTGTGGTGAAGGTGATGAGGATGCGAGACTCTACGCCACGGTCCAGGCTGTCAGTCAATTTTGCCAGTCATTAAGGATCTGTATTCCGGTAGGCAAAGATTCCTTATCCATGAACACCGTATGGCGGGAAAACGAAAAACAAAAACAGGTCACTGCCCCCTTATCACTCATCATTTCGGCCTTTGCGCCCGTCGCAGATATTCGCCAGAGTCTTACACCACAACTGAGGACTGATGCCGGTGAATCTGTATTAATCCTGATTGATCTCGGCCTGGGGAAAAATCGTATCGGCGGTACTGCATTGACCCAGGTTTACAATCATATTGGTGGCGACACACCTGATATTGATAATGCCGGGGATTTAAAGACCTTTTTCCGATCCATCCAGATCATGAATGAAATGGGCTTGCTGCTCGCCTATCATGATCGTTCCGACGGCGGGTTGTTTGTCACCCTGTGTGAAATGGCCTTTGCCGGGCGGACTGGAATTGATATCACACTTGATAGTTTTAATCACGATGTCATTCCGGTTTTATTCAATGAGGAACTGGGGGCTGTCATCCAGGTACGAAAACAAGATATCGAACTCATAAAAATAATATTTCAGGATACGGGGTTGTCAGAACATATTCACGTACTTGGTGTGCTAAACAATGATCGGAAATTGCGCATTAATTATAACGATGAGACCGTGTTGTCTGAAGATATATTCGCCTTGCACCGGCTCTGGTCTGAAACGAGTTTCCAGATGCAGTCCCTGCGGGATAATCCGCAGTGTGCCGTTCGCGATCAATCAAATTGCACCCCGTATCCATAAAAAAGCACGGCCGCCCATGGCTATCCTGCGTGAGCAAGGTGTAAACGGTCAGGTGGAGATGGCGGCTGCCTTTGATCGGGCTGGTTTTGATTGTGTTGATGTCCATATGAGCGACATTATTAATGGGGAGATATCACTGAAAATATTTCGCGGGATAGCGACCTGTGGTGGTTTTTCCTATGGTGATGTGCTCGGCGCCGGTGGCGGTTGGGCCAAATCCATACTCTATAATCCAAGGGCGCGTGACGAATTCCAGGCCTTTTTCTTGAGGGATGATACTTTCGGGCTTGGCGTCTGTAATGGTTGCCAGATGTTCTCGCACCTTCGGGATTTGATCCCCGGCGCGCAACATTGGCCTGATTTTATTCGCAACAGATCAGAACAATTCGAGGCGAGACTGGTGATGGTCGAAGTGACCGAGTCACCTTCTATATTGCTGAACGGCATGTCAGGTTCACGCCTTCCGATCGTGGTAGCACATGGTGAAGGACAAGCACAATTTGAAACTGACGAGGCGGCTGTCAATGCCATAGTCGCCCTGCGTTTTGTTGACCACTATGGAAATCCGACAGATATTTATCCGCGTAATCCCAACGGTTCGCCACAGGGCAAGACCGGTTTCACCACAGCGGATGGCCGTTTCACAATCTTGATGCCGCACCCGGAGAGGGTTTTTCTGAAAAAACAGTATTCCTGGTTACCGTATGACTGGATTGCAGAAAAAGGCCCCTGGATGCGGCTGTTCATGAATGCCCGGGCATGGCTTGGGTAAAGAATTTTTTTAAAAACAACCACCGACACACCCCTGACATCAACCATTTACTGTTGTAAACTATTATCACATCAATAAATTTCCGGTTTTATTATGGCCAAGCCTGCAAACATATCAGAGACAGAACGCGATCTTTTTCGTCGCAGT